>CACYHN010000107.1 GCA_902774275.1 uncultured Bacteroidales bacterium | reverse complement strand
TACTATGTGTGGAATAGTTTCAATCTTCAGGATCAAGGAACAGTCAGAACAGCTGCGACAGCAGGCTTTGGAAATGAGTCGTAGAATACGTCACCGCGGTCCGGACTGGAGTGGAATTTGGTGCGGAGGAAGCGCCATCCTGGCTCATGAGCGTCTGAGTATTGTGGACCCTCAGTCAGGCGGCCAGCCTTTGTTCAGTATGGATAACCTGCAGGTGCTGGCTGTTAACGGAGAGATTTACAACCATCAGGCAATTCGCCGCGAGTATGAGGGACGCTATGAGTTCCGTACCGGCAGTGACTGCGAGGTAATTCTGGCTCTTTATAGGGATGCAGTGAATGCTGGTGGCAGCGAGGAGGATTTTATCCGTATGCTTGAAAGATTGAACGGCATTTTTGCTTTTGCACTTTATGACGCCGAGCGTGATGAGTACCTGATTGCCCGTGACCCCATAGGCGTTATACCTCTTTATATAGGTAAGGACGCACAGGGACATGTTTGCGTGGCAAGTGAGCTTAAGGCTTTGGAGGGTATCTGCACCGAGTATGAGCCGTTCCAGCCGGGACATTTCCTGAGCAGCAAAAAGGGTCATATGGTAAGGTGGTGGACTCGCGACTGGTTCAAGTACGATGCAGTGAAGGATAACGGGGCAGATGTTGCAGAACTGCGCAAGGCTCTTGAGGCTGCTGTTAAGCGTCAGCTTATGAGTGATGTTCCTTATGGTGTATTGCTCTCAGGCGGTTTGGACAGCTCGGTTATATCGGCCATTGCACGTAAGAACGCAGCCCGTCGTATTGAGACCGATGACCAGCAGGAGGCATGGTGGCCGCGTCTGCATTCGTTTGCAGTAGGTCTTAAGGGTGCTCCTGATTTGGCAAAGGCACGCGAGGTGGCCGATCATATTGGCACTGTTCATCATGAAATACACATACGCAGCATGGGTATAAAGATGGTGCTGAGCGGCGAGGGGGCCGATGAGGTATTTGGAGGTTATCTCTATTTCCACAAGGCTCCCGATGCCAAGGCATTTCATGAGGAGACCGTACGCAAGCTGTCCAAGCTGCATCTGTATGATTGCCTGCGCGCCAACAAATCACTGGCAGCATGGGGTGTTGAGGGCCGCGTTCCGTTCCTTGACAAGGAGTTCCTGGATGTTGCAATGCGCTTGAACCCCGCCGCCAAGATGTGCCCCGGACAGGAGATTGAGAAACGTGTGGTACGTGAGGCTTTTGCCGATATGCTTCCGGAGAGCGTTGCATGGCGCCAGAAAGAGCAGTTCAGTGACGGTGTAGGTTATAGCTGGATTGACTCGCTCAAGGAGATTACCGCAGCAGCTGTAAGTGATGAGCAGATGGCTCATGCAGCAGAGAGGTTCCCAATTAACACTCCCATGAACAAGGAGGAGTATTATTACAGGAGCATATTTGAGGAACATTTCCCAAGCGCATCGGCAGCCAAGTGCGTGCCTAGTGTACCAAGTGTTGCCTGCTCAACTGCCGAGGCTCTTGCATGGGACAAGAGTTTCAAAAACATGAACGATCCCAGCGGCCGTGCCGTTAAGGATGTACATCAAAATGCACTCAAATAGTGTATAAAAGTATCAATTTTATGCCTTAAACATTTTTTTAATGTCATTTTGAGTAAAATTATGGAGAATAGTTTTCATATTGCAATAATAAATAGTACTTTTGCCATGTTTTTGAAACATAAAGACAGGAAAAAGTATGAAAGTGTTGATAGAATATGGTTTCAGATATGCTCTGGAGGTTGGTTTCAATCCTAAGCGTAATGTCTGCGGCTGTTTGGCTATTCTCTCTCCAGCCGGGGAGTAAGTTCGTCTTTAATAACAAACAAGAACAAAAAACTTAAAAACAATACAATTATGAGTGAACTTAGATTTGATGTGATACAGGATGCTTTCAAGAAGAAGGCTGCTGTAGTGGAGACACCCGCCAAGAAGACATCGGAGTATTTCGGTGAGTTGGTGTTCAATCGTGACAAGATGCGTAAGTATCTTGATGACAAGACCTTCAAAGCTATTGTGAACTGCATTGACAATGGTGAGCCTCTGGACCGCAAGACAGCCGATGGCGTTGCTGCCGGAATGAAGACATGGGCAATGGAGCATGGCGTAACACATGTAACCCACTGGTTCCAGCCACTCACCGACGGTACCGCCGAGAAGCATGACTCTTTCATGGAGTATGACGGCAAGGGCGGTATGATTGAGACTTTTGACGGCAAAGCCCTGGCTCAGCAGGAGCCCGATGCTTCATCGTTCCCAAGCGGCGGTATCCGCGCCACATTTGAGGCCCGTGGTTATACCGCATGGGATCCCACATCACCTGTGTTCATACAGGATGACACCCTTTGCATACCTACAGTATTCATTTCATATACCGGTGAGGCTCTTGACTACAAGACTCCTCTTAAGAAGGCTCTTAAGGCTGTGAACGATGCAGCTCTGCCTATCTGCCGCATGTTTGACCCC
>CACYHN010000106.1 GCA_902774275.1 uncultured Bacteroidales bacterium | reverse complement strand
AAAGACCTGAATTCCAAGCTAAAGGAGGTGAGCAAAAAGAATGCCGAAGGATTCTTTACCCTACCCAACAACCCCGAAACAATGGATGAGTTCAATACTATAGAAGAGAAGCTCAACAGCATCCAGAACCTTAACGTCATTTACAAACAGAAGTGATCTTGGAGAACTGACAGGTTTTTTATAAATTCGCAGTCAATTAAAACCAATAATTGACTGCGTTTTTTAATGAAAAACAGTATCCTTTTCACCGTTGTCAGCGCCACCCTTTTATCGGGCATTGCTTTTGTTTCATGCAAACAAAAAAACAGGAATAACGAATATTACACTCCGCGTGAAATCACAGCCGCAACCGATGTTCCCAAGTACAATCTGGCTTTGAACCGTATGGACCTGGAATGCTTTGGAGTACACGATATCATAGCTGTGGACTCCATGATTGTGACTATCACCAGCGATAAGCAGGCTATGATCAAGGTGTTTGACTATTCCGGCAACGTGATAGCCAGACTCTCTCCCAGCGGACGTGCAGGCAATGAACTTCTGACGGTTTCATACTGTGACCAGAACAGTGTCATTGACGGCGAACGCCATCTTATATTGAAGGATCAGGACTACATATACCGCTACAATCTTACGGGATCTGTCCGGAACGGAGCTAACCTTAAGCCGGAGAAACTGCTGGAGCTCCCCAATTATGAGCAGAGAGCCAACGGATTCTCCACCTTTTTCAGGAATGACGGTTCATACTTCCAATACTCCGGCGTATCATACAATGAGATCACCATTCCCAGCTCTGCTCTCGATATGCTTCCTGACGGCACTTTCAGGATAAAAGACGGTTTCAAGTTACCTGATTTTGAATTCTATCCTCCATCGTACGTTCTCATCAAGCCAAATGGCGACACCATAAAATATGACATATATCCCTCTCTCCCCACTTTCAAAGAAGATTATTTTGCCGATGTCCTCTATCATTCTGTAGTGAGGATGTCACAGGACGGCAATAAGGTGGTTATAGCCGATGCCTTTCAGGACCGCATGACATACATCGACCTAATATCGGGCGACATGTTTGGTGTAAGATGCCCCGATTTTGTGGATTATGCCCTATACTCCGACCGTGCCGATCTGCAGTCAATGACTGTCGAAGGCGCATATCAGATGGTAATCTATAAAGATTACATATATGTCCTGTATGACCATAATACCGCTTATGAAGAGGATAAGGAGGACAAGCCTATTGATGCCACAATTCGTGTTTTCAACTGGGACGGAGAGTTTATTGCAGACCTCATCCCCAATGCCCCCATCACCAATTTTTACATCGATGACAAAACCGGCAAGCTAATTGCCATTGACAACGACGAACAGTTCTACGTATCTTTGTACCCGTAAGCCGCAATACAGTCCAAATCAAGGAACTCCGGTAGCGGCAATCAATCCGAATTTTCATTAAACCACACCTTACGTAATGTCAATGCGCATATAGTGTGCTTTGGATATTGCCAAGGTCTTATAAAACAATGTTTGACATACTGCAATTAAAGAGCAAGAGCCTTGAAGAACTGCAGGCTATTGCAAAAGAGATGGGCATCAAGGCCAAAGACGACAAGAATCAACTGGTATATGACATTCTTGATGAGCAGGCTATTACCGCATCAAAAGCCAAACCCGAAAAGGAACGTCGCGACCGCAAGAAAGTAGCTCGGAATAATGGTTCCGAAAAGGTTTATACTGCCGATGAGAACGGCAAGGCCAAATCTGTAGAGAAGAAAGGCAATGCGCCTAAACAACAGCCCAAGGAGACAAAGGATACTAATCAGATAAAAGAAGTTAAGGAGTCGGTACAGCCGCAGCCCGTCAATGACGAAAAGCCTAAGCAGGCAGAGAATACTGAATCAAAAGGCAAAAAGAAACGTAGCCGCTCCGACAACGACCAGAATAAGCCAAAGGCACCTGAGCAGGAGGCTCAAGCTCAACAGACAGTCCAGCAGGTAGTTCCCGAACAGCCAGCACCAGAGCCTGTCAAGAATGAGGAACTCCCCCAGCCTGCTCCGCAGCAGAGTGCATCCAAGCGTCGTGGCCGTCCTCGCAAACAGCAGGTTGAAGTTCCTCTGCCAGAGATAGACGATGAAAATGTAACCCAGGCTGTATCTGACAATTATGATGCCGATGAAGAGCCCGTTCAGAGACCTGTCGAGACAGAATCTCCACGCCAGGAATCTGTTCAGGCAGATATTCAGGAGCAGCAGGAGGAACCACGACAGGAACAGCCACGTCCTGAGCAGCCTTACCAGCAAAACGGTCAGCGCCAACAGAACGGTCAGCAAGCAGAACGTTCAGCAGAACCGCCGCCAGATGCAGGAGGAGCGTATGTATGACTTTGGTGACGTACTGCGCGGTGAGGGTGTTCTGGAAATCATGCCCGATAACTACGGATTCCTTCGCTCATCGGACTACAACTATCTGGCATCACCCGATGACATTTACGTATCACAGTCACAGATCAAGCTCTTCGGACTTAAGACCGGCGATGTTGTGGAGGGTGTTATCCGTCCGCCACGCGAAGGTGAAAAATATTTCCCGCTTGTAAAGGTATTCCGCATAAACGGTCTGGAGCCCTCTGTAGCACGTGACCGCGTTCCGTTTGAACACCTGACCCCGTTGTTCCCGGATGAAAAGTTCACTCTCTGCAACGGCAAGAATGATAACCTGTCGGCCCGCGTGGTTGATATGTTCGCACCCATAGGTAAGGGACAGCGCGCCCTGATTGTAGCCCAGCCCAAGACCGGTAAGACAATACTGCTCAAGGATATTGCAAACTCTATAGCCGCTAATCATCCTGAAGCATACATGATAATGCTGC
>CACYHN010000105.1:1786-2792 GCA_902774275.1 uncultured Bacteroidales bacterium | reverse complement strand
TGCCGAAGCGGATTTTCTCATTGTATCGCCGCAAATAATGCATACTGAATTCTATGAATTCTTTAAAAACCTTGGTTCAGGCTACTATGAAAGTGGAAGACAGCATCTCGTATATCCGGTAGAATGATAAAATATAAGGTATATCTTTCTAGTAAGAGCATCCTTAACTCAATTAGTTACGATTGTTGTTGACGGTATACTCGTTTCAAGATCAGGAAGGTCTCATTAAACCTTCCTGATTTTGTTTAATACCACTTATTAATGAATTGGGGCAAAAAGCATTCTCAAATACAAAAAAGTTTCAAAAAATGTTGCGTTTTACAATTTGAAGTACTACGTTTGCGCCGTTCGTTTTTGAATAGAACGTAACATTGAATTTGTGAGTCGGTAGTCCTTTGTTTTTGTGTTGCTTCTTCTTGTTGTCACACTGTCATTTTTTTGTAAATCTCTACTGATTCCTTTTTGTGAATGATGGGCACAGATGGTTGTGTCATTTTATTTTTACGCCGCACGGGTTGGGGCGTAGGCTGTTGTTGTGTAGCTGTATGGATGTTCTGCATCCGTTAAACATAATTTATGAGAAGAGGAGGATTAATTCTAACTGTCACAACCGCATTATTGGCAGGGTGTACTACCCGTTCTGCCTTGGAGAATGCTCTCAATCAAGCCGGTTCCAACCGCTCAGAGCTGGAAACCGTCTTAAGTCATTACAAAAGTTCCGATGCCAATCCGCAGAAGTTGCGTGCTGCCGAGTTCCTTATAGAGAACATGCCTGCCCACTACTCATATGCGGGAGACCGTATTCATGAGTACTATGACTATGCAGCCCGTATCCTGGCCGATGGCAGCCTGACTCCGGAGCAGCAGCGTGACAAACTTGAAGCGATAACAGGAAAGAGTTACAGTGACCTGCCGGGCAATACCGTCCCTGACGCCCAAATCATAAAGGCAGATTACCTAATCAAAAATATAGACAAGTCGTTTGAGCAGTGGACCACCTGCCCGT
>CACYHN010000105.1:0-1729 GCA_902774275.1 uncultured Bacteroidales bacterium | reverse complement strand
CCAGGAGTATCTGGAGTGGATGCTTCCGTACAAGATGGTGGAACTGCAGGAACTTGACAGCTGGCGTGACACCCTGTACGCCCGTTACGGAGGTCCCAGCCTTGAGCGCCGCTCCCACTTAAAGAACGATGTGGAGTTCAACAACGTTATACATGTGGCCGATACGGTCCGTTACCAGACAAACCAGTGGATCAACCGCCGGGTTTTCCAGGACGGCACAGGCCTCCCTCTGCTATCGGACCATCTGCTGGCAAGCATGACCTTTGGCACGACATCGGATTACTCACTTATGGCCGCCCTGCTTATAAGGAGCGTGGGCGCCCCCGTGCTGCTTGACGAGACTCCGGTAGGACCCCGATACGATGCCCCGACCCGTTGGCTCGTAGTGCTCTCCGAACAGGGTAACGCCCTTGTATCGGACTGGGACTTCACCACCAGGATAGGTGACAACTTTTTACTGCATGAGCGCGGCCCCAAGGTATACCGCATAACCTACTCCATAAACAAGGAGCGTGAGGAATACATGCGAAAGGCCAAGTACAAGTACCCCTTTGAACTTAACAGACAGGATATGTCAAGCCATTATCTGCTCACCAGTGACCTGAGCCTGCCTATCGAAGGCAGTGCAAGGCGTCATCTCAAGGACAAGTATGTCTATATAGCATCGGCCGTAAGAGATGACAGCAACCCCTGGCAGATAGTAGACTTTGGCCAGCTCAAACAGGGAAAAGCCAACTTCAGGGATATGGGTCGTGAGGTCCTCTATACCGTAATGGGATATGACGGCAAGGGCCTTGTGCAGATATCTGATCCTTTCATACTCCACAAGGATGGAAGTATAGAGTACGTGAGTGCAGACACAATCAGTTCACCCTCTCTTGACAAATGGAAAAACAACGCCTTATGAAGAAGCTCATTTCATTCTCTATAGCCATAACACTGCTGTTTACATCCTGTTCCTATGAGGACAGACTTTTGCGTGACGCCCTGAAAGCCGCAGGCGACAACCGTGCAGAACTCGAGGACGTGCTGGAACACTACCGTACGGTTGACAACGATCCTCAGAAATATGCAGCAGCAAAATACCTGATAGCCAATATGCCCGCCCATTACTCCTACCGCAACATGGATGCCATAAATGCATTCTATGACGAGGCCCTTGAGATACTGGGCACCGGCACGGTGGAGTGGCAGCGTGACACCCTTCGTGATATAGGTGACAAGAAATACGCCCGCCTGGCCCAGGATAAGGTGATGGATGTGGAGGTCATGACATCGGATTACCTTATATACAGCATAGACAAGGCATTTGAGGGTTGGAAGACCACGCCATGGGCACAGCATCTCACCTATGAGGAGTTCCGTGACTGGCTGCTTCCGTACAAGGTAGTGGAGTGCCAGAGTTTTGACGCCTGGCGTGACATACTGCCCAAACACTACATGGACAGCCTGAGCAAACTGCCGCCAACTGACATAGCACGTAACACCATATATGGCGCCCTTGAGGTTGTCAGGGATGAGATCCACCAGAAAGAACTGGATATGAAATTCGTGATATTCTGGAAAGACCGCAACGGCCTGCCGTTCCTGAGTGCCGACACATGGGTTCGCATGACCTATGGTGACTGCCGTAACTTTGTGGATATGGGTGTGGGCACATTCCGCAGCCTCTCCCTGCCCACATGCGTAGACCGCGTACCGCTTTGGGGCCGCAACAATAACGGCCACA
>CACYHN010000104.1 GCA_902774275.1 uncultured Bacteroidales bacterium | reverse complement strand
TGCCATGTGGATATTGATATGTCACGGGTTCTCACAGTATGTAAATCATGATCCCGATAAGTTCAGAGACTATCTGGTCAGCCATCAAGGCAAGGAAACGATGCTTATCCAAACATCGCCGGGCACGACATCGGAACAGAAGATTGAGAAGTTTGCCTCTCTGATAGGTAAAGAGACAAAAGGAGACCTGGCGGAGGTGATGACGTGCAATTTCTCAACTACAGGTATGGTTGAGCGCATGGTATCACAGATAGTTATGATGGATGCCGTAAAACCGTATTTTGATTATATAGAATTACTGATGGGATGCGGCATACCAAGCGTTACGCTTGAGGGTACTCCCGATGACTGGAAACTGTTACGTGAAAAGACACGTAAACTGGGTGAGTTAGGAGTAAGTGAGTGGACCGACAGGCTGGATCCCATATTGGAGCAGTTCGTTGCCGCATCAGAAGGTATGCCCGATGCAGAGTTCTGGTGGAATATGGCCATAAAGGGACGTCCCCGGAATTTCCATCTCCTGGAAGTAGCCGGCGGATGTGGCTCACCTGCAGGTGAACCCACCAAGTTTGACGGATGGTTCCTTGAGTTTATTCCGTTTGATTCCAACTGGTCGCGTCCCCAAAAGATATCGTATGACCATAATCTGTTACCTCTGATGACGAGTGTTTATGTTGATGACGGAGCAGGTAATTGCTTAGGTATCAATGCTCTTGAACTGCGTGCCGGGATTGTGGGTCTCTCTCAGGACAATGAGACCATGGCGTTACGCCCCGAGATAGGCTGGCTGGTGAGGAATGACCCTGCAGTAGAATTTGATGAGGAGGATGTCTGTAACAAGGTTGCTCATGCCCGTTCGATGGGTGGCGATGATGTAGTAATAAAACAAGCCATTAAAAGACCGGAAGGTAATAGGGGAAAAGCAAGGAGAACGGGTGTAAGTTTACCTTCTGACAGACAAGGCAGTGGCCCGATGTTCATTCCTGACTCACACGAAATAGAAATACTACTACCGGAGTTTGCAGGTTGGGGTTTAGTGAGATACGTGGAGTGGTAAATTTTGGTGTACCTTAGGGAGAGAAATGGCTCTACGAGCGGTGTGGTTCCCTAAGGTCAGGGGGGCGGGGGAAGGGTGGAGTAATCAGTATTGAGTAAAAATGTGCAATAAGAGGTACGTGCGTTGGGAGTTTTGCGGGAAAAAGAGTAATTTTGCAGGTTGAAAAAATGTTTTTACTGTGAAGGTACTGAAATTCGGTGGCTCGTCTGTTGGATCAAAGGAGAGCATCACCAACCTTAAGGAGATTGTTGAGTCACAGCAGGATGATGTGATAGTGGTGGTTTCGGCGCTTGGCGGTATCACTGACAAGCTCATTGCCACGGCCCGTATGGCTGCCGGCGGTGACCGTCAGTATGAGACCCAGGTGGAGGCCATGCTCACCCGTCACGAGCAGATGATAGCCGATGTGATACTGCCAGAGCGCCGTGATAAGGCTCTCAGTGGTGTGCATGCCCTGTTTGGTGAGCTCAAGGAGATAATGCAGGGACTGTTCCTGCTGCATGACCTGTCGGGAAAGACCATGGACATCATAGTAAGCTACGGTGAGCGTCTGTCATCGCAGATTGTGGCCCAGCTCATAGATGACATCAGGCTCTATGACTCACGAGACTTTATCAAGACCGAGCACAACGGCCACAATCATTCCATAGACAGCGACCTGACCTACCGCCTTATCCGTGAGACATTCCAACCTCTGTTCAACGCACCGGATGGAAAGCCAACAGCCAACAGCCAACAGCCAACAGCTAAAGTCAAGGCGCTTGCGCCTGGCTTTATTTCCAGTGATGCCCAGACCGGTGAGATCACCAACCTGGGTCGCGGCGGCTCGGACTATACCGCATCGCTACTGGCAGCGGCTCTCGATGCCAGCGTGCTGGAGATATGGACCGATGTAGACGGATTCATGACAGCCGATCCTCGCGTGATATCCACAGCCTACACAATTGACGAACTGAGTTACGTGGAGGCAATGGAGCTGTGCAACTTTGGCGCCAAGGTAGTCTATCCGCCTACCATCTATCCGGTTTGCCAGAAGAACATACCCATACTGATAAAGAATACATTCAACCCAACGGCCCGCGGCACTGAGATAGTAAATGAATTACCTGCCGGAACCAAGGCCATCAAGGGTATATCAAGCATAAGTGACACCGCCCTGATCACCATGCGCGGTCTGGGTATGGTTGGCGTAATAGGCGTTAACTACCGCATATTCAAGACTTTGGCTGAGAATGGCATCAGTGTGTTCATGGTGTCACAGGCATCGTCAGAGAACAGTACATCAATAGGTGTGCGTAATGAGGATGCTGCCCCAGCCTGTGAACTTCTGAACCAGGCAAGGAGATTGCGCTGGGTGCCATATTCCCCATATCGGCCGAGATGGACCTGGCAACCATCGCCATTGTGGGTGAGAACATGAAACGCAGCCCCGGTATTGCCGGTAAGCTTTTCAGCGTGCTGGGCCGAAACGGTATCAACGTGATTGCCTGCGCACAGGGTGCATCGGAGACCAACATATCATTCGTGGTACAGAAGAGCTCACTGCGCAAGTCACTGAACGTTATCCATGACTCGTTCTTCCTGTCCGAGTATCAGGTGCTCAACCTGTTCATCTGCGGTGTGGGTACCGTGGGCGGCAGTCTGCTGGAGCAGATCCGCGGCCAGCGCGAGAAACTGATGCAGGAGCGTGGGCTCAAGCTCAACGTGGTAGGCATAGCACGCGGAAGCAAGGCCATGTTCTGCCGTGAGGGTATAAATCTGGACAACTACCGCGAGGAACTTGACAAGGCACCTGCCAGCAACATCAAGACACTTCATGATGAGGTCATTGGCATGAACATATTCAACTCGGTATTTGTGGATTGTACCGCAAGTGCCGATGTTGCCGGACTGTATCAGGATTTCCTGGCTCATAACATATCAGTTGTGGCTGCAAACAAGATTGCCGCTTCATCGGAGTATGAGAAATACCAGGCAACAAGATTGCCGCTTCATCGGAGTATGAGAAATACCAGGCCCTTAAGCAGACCGCACGCCGCCGTGGTGTCAAGTATCTGTTTGAGACCAATGTGGGCGCCGGACTGCCTATCATCAACACCATAAATGACCTGATAAACAGCGGTGACCGCATTCTCAAGATTGAGGCTGTGGTAAGCGGTACGCTCAACTTCATATTCAGCACCCTGAGTGCCGACTGCCCGCTGAGCGAGACCATACGCCTGGCCAAGGAGAAGGGTTACAGTGAGCCCGATCCGCGCATTGACCTGTGCGGTAAGGACGTGCTGCGTAAGCTGGTCATTCTGGCCCGTGAGAGCGGTTACGCCATTGAACTCTTTATCCCGCAGGAGTTGTTTGACGGCACTATTGACGAGTTCTGGGCCAAGCTCCCGCAGTTGGATGCGGAGTTTGAGCAGCGCCGTGCACGTGTTGAGAAGGAGGGCAAGCGCATGCGTTTTGTGGCTAAGCTTGAGGACGGCAAGGCAAGCATATCACTTGCCGAGGTTGACAAGTACCATCCGTTCTACAACCTGCAGGGCAGCAACAACATCATCCTGCTCACCACGGAGCGCTACAAGGAGTATCCCATGATGATTCAGGGATACGGTGCCGGTGCCGTATGGCCGACTGGCCGGTAGAGGAGTTTGGCGGTAAGACCATACTCCAGAATGCCCGCAAACCATATATGGACATGTTGGCCCGCAAAGGCCGTACCGGCATGCTCAAGACCGTGCCTGACGGATTCCACCCCGGCAGCGAGGTGGCCAACATGACCGTAATGGGTTATGACGTGACCAAGTCATTTGAGGGCCGCGGCGTACTTGAGGCCGCCAACAGATGGGCATGCGCTGCAACATAATCTGCATTGAGAACGGACTTATAAAGAACCATTCGGCAGGTCATATCTCAACCCCTGAGGCCGATGAGATAATCAAGACCCTGGAGCAAGAGCTTGGCAATGATAAAGTCCATTTCTATACCGGCATCCAGTATCGCCATCTTTTGGTGATTGACGGAGGCCGCAAGGAGCTTATCTGCACTCCGCCTCATGACGTGCCCGGACAGCCGTTCAAGGGCCTCATGATCAAGGCTGCAACCCCCGATGCAGAGCCTACAGCACAGTTGCTGAATGACCTGATTCTGCGTTCTCAGGAGATACTTGCCAAGCATCCGGTTAACCTTGAGCGAATAGCCCAGGGTAAGGATCCCGCCAACAGCATCTGGCCATGGTCACCCGGTTACCGTCCGGCCATGCAGCCCATTAATGAGCTGTACCCCAACATTCGCAAGAGCTCGGTGATATCGGCCGTAGACCTTATCAAGGGATTGGGCCACTATGCCGGAATGAAGGTAATTGACGTGGAGGGTGCGACCGGTCTGTTTGACACAAATTATGAGGGTAAGGCACAGGCTGCCATAGATGCCCTTAAGACCGATGATTTTGTATATCTGCATGTTGAGGCTCCTGATGAGGCCGGACATGAAGGCAATTATACTCTCAAGAACCGCACTGTTGAGGATCTGGACAGCCGTCTGATTGGTCCAATCTATGAGGAGGTGAGCAAGTGGAACGAGCCGGTGGCAATTGCAGTGCTGCCTGACCATCCTACGCCCTGCGCGCACCGCACGCATACATCGGACCCCATTCCGTTCCTAATCTATGCTCCGGGAATAGAGCCTGACAGCGTGAACGTTTTTGACGAGGAATCATGCACCAAAGGTGGCTACGGCTATCTGGAGGGTACAGAATTTACCAAGATTTTTCTTTCACTTAAATGAAATACTACAGCACAAACCATAAGTCCGATGACGTAACCCTGCGTGATGCAGTGGTTCGCGGACTTGCCCCTGACCGTGGCCTTTACATGCCGGAGCGCTTGAACAAACTGAGCAAGGAGTTCTTTGACAATATCGACAAGATGACGTTCCAGGAGATGTCATTTGAGGTTGCCAAGGCATTTTTCGGCGAGGATATCCCGGCCGATGACCTTAAACGTATTGTCTATGATACTCTGGCTTTTGAGACTCCCGTTGTCAAGGTTGATGACAACATCTACTCGCTGGAG
>CACYHN010000103.1 GCA_902774275.1 uncultured Bacteroidales bacterium | reverse complement strand
GTTATTAAAAGTCTGTCACAATATTGTAGAATATGAAATATATCAGACTGATGCCCCTGTTCGCTTGTTTTATCCTCCCCTGGGGCCTGCATCGCATACAGGCGCAGTCCGGCACATCAGCAGGCATGGCGCTGCATCAGGTCTTCCTTGACAACATAAGCGGAACCATCAATGCCGACAGCCCTGTCACAGCCACCTTCACAATCCGTGACACTGTCAGTGACACACGTGACCGGTACCGTTGCCTAGTAACCTGGCGCGGCTCAACCTCTATACTGTATGACAAGAAATCCATGAAGATAGCCTTCATCAATGATGAAACTGATTCAGAGCGTGATGTCCTCCTGCCTGGACTTGGGCGTACAGACAGCAAGATCAATCTTGATGCAGCCAGTGTTGACCGTTCTCATATACGCAACCGCATAGCCATGGAACTGTTCAACAGCTACTCGCGCCTGCCGTATGCCACAGAAACGGATGGCCGTCACGGCATAACCGGCACATACGTGCAGGTGTGGACCGATGGCCGCTACAGCGGTCTTTACTGCATGACAGACCGTGTTAACCGCAAGCTGCTTGGAGTCAAGAAGACTAAAGACTCACAGGTAAGGGGTGTCATCTACAAGTGCAAGTCATTCGGTAGCGGCAGCTTCCTTAAGACTGATGGCACCCAGCCTCAATCAGGCGACAGCTCATGGAACGCCTGGGAGGTCAAATATCCCAATCAATATCCTGCCCATGTGTGGGACCCCTTGTGTCAGCTCATGGATGTCCCATGGGACACCACCCCTGATCAAGATTATCCGGACCTGGTCCGTCAGCACTTCTATTGGGATAACCTGGTTGACCTGTATCTGCTTACCCTTGTGGCAGGCGTGGCCGATATGGGCTATAAGAACAGCTATCTCAGCCTGCAGGACTTCACCGCCGCACAACGCTTCATCATCACCCCATGGGATATGGACCACAGCTTCGGCGCAACCTATTGCGGTGTTCCGCTCATTGATGTCAACACGCTTATGGGCCAGTCCAACTGGAGCAAGGTCATTCCGTTCAGGCGGCTGTTGCAGAACCCCGACCTGGGCTTTGTCACGGCGCTTGCCAACAGGTGGGCGCAGCTGCGTGACGGAGTGTTGTCAGTCAATAACGTATCAGAGCTCATCTACGGTTACGCTGATTTGTTTGATAGTACCGGGGCGTGGCAGAATGAGCGTGACACATGGAACTACAACCCTGTCACACTTGGAGAGACCGCCCGTGATGAGGCTGATTATATGGTCCAATGGTACAGTGCCAACCACCAGCGTCTTGATGAACTGCTTACGCCATACATCACCGGCGTCATCAGCTCGGTTCAGGATGATGCCTCTAACCCCGTCTATGACATGCAGGGCCGGTATGTAGGCCAATATCCTTACTTTAACTCCAAAGGCCTGTACATTCAGGGCAACAAAAAAACACTTGTCAGATGAAACGTATCCTTTCTTCCGTCTTATCCCTGCTGCTGGCACACCTCATGTATGCACAGCATGCGGTTGACCTGGGGCTCAGTGTCTTATGGGCTGACCGCAACGTCGGAGCCGACAGCTCCGGCTCTCCCGGCATCTTTGTATCGTGGGGGGAACTGGAACCCAAGAGTGAGTATCTCATGTCAAACTACCGCTTCTGTACCGGCGATTTCTGCTCACCAACCAAATACTACGCCTATAATCCTGACGAGGTCCTCACTGTGCCCGACGGCAAGACCGTTCTTGAACCGGATGATGACGTGGCAACCGTGATGATGGGCAGCAGCTGGCGTACTCCTCTCTACGATGAACTGATGGAGCTGACCAGGGAATGCCAGTGGGATTGGGTAGAAGATGACCCCAACCCGGGCTACCGTGTCACAGGCCCTAATGGCAATTCCATCTTCCTGCCTGCGGCTGGCATCTATACAGGCTTTATAGCACATACCAACTTCAAGAGCACCCGCCGTTTCAACGGCTGCACTGTCCGTGCGGTCTGCAATCGTCCATAACTCTCAAATTATAAACATAGCAGGGGCGGCCACCACGACCGTCCCTGCATCATTAAAAAAGCCCAATAAGTCAATCGTCATCCGGTTCAATCTCCATAACGCGTAGGGGACGGTTCTGTTCGCGAACAGAACCGTCCCCTACGCGTTCAGAACCGTCCCTATTGCGTACGGCCGTTGATGCGGGCCTTTGGGAAGCGCTTTCTCAGGGCAGCCTCCTCATCGGGAGTCATGGAGCCGGATATCTCAAGTGAACCTATGTCTTTGCCGTCCATCCAATCCGGAATGACAACCTTGCCTACAAAACGCAGGGTGAGATTGTTTATGCGGCCCATCTTGCGGATAATATCGGGAACCTTGTTCACTTTAAGCATAAGTCCGTCCGAGAATCCATCACCTTTGTCCTTTGCCTTGAACTCCTCAAGTAATTCCTCCTCGGTCTTGCTTATGCGGGTAAACCATCCAATTTTAGGAGTCATGGCATAAGTCTCGGGATCAACTTCCATACCCACAATACCGGCCCAGAACTCCATAACATACTCCTTCTCCACCTCACCGGTAATATCATTAAAGATTATGTACTTGTACTCAGTACGGACCATTTCGGGCTGCATGCTGTGATCCATAAGTACCTCTTGGGGAGTACGGCCTTTTTCATCATACGGCAGGAACTTAAGGAACCAGCCGTCAAACCTGGTGGCTCCCATGTCCATACCGCAGTTTAGGCCGCGCACGTCGCCCGGACGATATTTCTTTACTATGCTGCGCCAGAACTCCACATTGGGTTTGCCCTTTGATGCCTTTACAAACTCCTCAAGAATGGGTTCCAGGTCATCAACCCACCAGTCAATTCCGTATGCACGGAGCTTGCGGGTGCGGTCCAGTATTGACTGCCAGTCATCAGGGGTGCCTTTAAGCGTGACGCTCGGAATGCCGCAAGACATATACATCACAATGTAGTCAAAGTACGACTTGACAGTCTCCATAAGCACAATCTGCGATACCATGTGCTCATTTACACCAGTTGTGGAGAACTTCTCTGACATGATATCGGCAATATCGCCTTTTGTGTTTTCACGTATCTGCTCGTAAAAGCCATCCAGTATGGCCTGCCAATCGGCATTGCCGCTCAACAGTTCCTTACTGCTCTGCACCACAAGGTCAATCTTGCCCTCGTGATCCACAAACAGATTGCGCAACTCTTCGGGATTGTCATTCACGTAATGTGCGAATCCCTGGCATATAAGGAGCCATATAGCATCCGGGGTAAGCACAACCGGACGATGGTCGGCAAAAGCATCAATCATTCCCTTAAAGAACGGATGCAGTCCGTATGATGCATACTCCCCATCACCTATGCCCGATGCAATTACCCTCTGGTCTTTACCGCGTATTTCGCTCTGGTTAAGTATATCATTTACAAGCCCGTCGCTATTACGCATATTAAAGTTTAAGCTCTCGCCTGTAGGCTCGGGCAGATCCGGATCAACGCGGAAAGTTATGCT
>CACYHN010000102.1 GCA_902774275.1 uncultured Bacteroidales bacterium | reverse complement strand
AGGCGGTATGGCTGAGAGAACCAAGTTCTCAATGTACATCCTTATTTCAATCATCATCTCTGTAATCATCTATCCCATTGAGGGTCACTGGACCTGGGGTGGCGGCTGGCTGTCAGAGCTTGGTTTCCATGATTTTGCAGGTTCAACAGTTGTTCACTCTTGCGGTGGCGTGATTGCTCTTGCAGGTGCAATGGTACTTGGTCCACGTATCGGTAAGTATTCAAAGACTGGTGAGTCTCGCGCTATTCCCGGTCACAACCTGACATTCGGTGCTCTGGGCGTATTCATTCTGTGGTTCGGATGGTTCGGTTTCAACCCCGGTTCACAACTTGGTGCTGAGGGTATGGAGAACGCTATTGCAATCTCTCATGTAATGTGCACAACCAACATGGCTGCAGCTACAGGCGGTATCTCAGTTCTGTTCCTCACATGGTTGGTTTACGGCAAACCTTCACTCTCACTGGTATGCAACGGCATCCTGGCTGGTCTGGTAGGTATCACAGCCGGTTGTGACCTGGTATCAATAGGTGGTGCGGCAATCATCGGTGCAGTCTGTGGTATCGCAATGGTCGGTTCTGTTGCCCTGATTGACAAGATTTGCAAGATTGATGATCCCGTTGGTGCTGTTTCAGTTCACGGTGTATGCGGTATCCTGGGTACACTCATGACAGGTATGTTTGCTGTTGACGGTGGCCTGTTCTACGGTGGCGGCTGGCACTTCCTGGGTGTTGAGGCTCTCGGTTCACTGGTAACTTGCGCTTGGTCATTCGGTCTTGGTCTGCTCACATTCGTTATCCTCAAGAAGGTTCATGGCATCCGCGTTGAGGCCAGAGTTGAAGAGGAAGGTCTTGACATTTACGAGCACGGTGAAACCGCTTACAACATTTAAATATAATTGAAAATTGAGAATTGAAAATTGAAAATTGGTGAGATTTGGATTTTGATTCGGAATTAAAATTAAAAACATCTATATAAAATAGTTGAGTAGACCTACGCAGGTGCTTGTAATTCTCAATTTTCAATTTTCAATTCTCAATTAAAATAACGCCTTACAAATTAAAGAATTATGAAAAAGATTTTCTCAATAGTAACATTAGTGATAGCAATTGTGGCACCTGTAAGTGCCGAAGTGGAAACAACCGTAGGAGCCGATGTGGTCAGNAGCCGATGTGGTCAGCCGTTATATCTGGCGTGGCTGTGATCTGGGTGATGCAGCTTTTCAACCCACATTGGGCGTAAGCGCCGCAGGATTTGACCTGTCGCTCTGGGGAAGTACCGGTATAGTAAACTTTACTGATACCAAAGAGTTTGATGTAACCTTGAGCTACGGCATTGCCGGACTCAGCGTAGGCGTAACAGACTATTGGTTCAGCACAGGTATTGAGCCTTACGGACGCTATTTCGGATATAAGGAAAAAGAGACCGATCATGTGTTTGAGGCATTCCTGGGCTATGATCTTGGATTTGCATCCATATCCTGGTACACAAACTTTGCCGGTAATGATTTCAAGGCCAACGGAGACCGTGCGTACAGCTCATACTGTGAGATTTCGGCACCTTTCAGCGCTTTTGGAGCTGACTGGACCGCAACTGCCGGATTCGTTGCATCAGAGAGCGTTGAGTATGCAACTGAAGGATTCTCAGTTACCAATCTCTCTGTCACTGCCACAAAAGAGCTTGAGATATCGGACCGTTTCAGCCTTCCTGTATCGGCAGGACTCACCGTTAACCCCTGCTCTGAGATGGCCTACCTGGTATTCGGAATCTCATTCTGATTTGTTCATTTTTTGAAAGTAACCCGAAAGGGACAGTCCCCCTGTGTCATGTGAGATGGCACAGGGGGACTGTCCCTTTTGGGTCACTTCAGTTTCTTCATCTCATAACCCAGGCGGTGCAGCTCAATAGCTGCGCCTATTGAGAACATAACCTGAACAGCGCGGGCATAGACGTAGAATGCACGGCGGCTTTGAGGCTCTATTTTCTCCTGGCGTATGAATGTGACAGCGGTCTGGGCGCATGTCTGCATCAGGGATGTGATCTGCTGTGCTTGCTTGCCATCGGGCAACAGACCAAGTATGTCTTTCAGAATATGGTCATCCATATCGTCAAAACCGTTAGGCCCCAGCAGCACGCTGTAGGGCTGATCTTTCAGCTTGTTCCAATCGCGGTTCCACCAGCAGGCTACAGCCATACCAATATAACCGGCCCAGGCTACTGAAACCGTAGGGTAGGCGGCAATCTCTTTCACGCCGTCGGCAATATACTCCGGTGCAAGCTCCTTCCACTTAAGGTCTATGTCATCGGACCTGAGCAGAATGCCTTCAAGCATCCCTGCATCGGTACATATCTTTAGTAATTCCCTCTCCAGACGGTCCTGGAACATGTTGTAGTACAGCTGGTCTTCCATATCGTGATATATTGGACAGCAAAGGTAATTTTTTTACCTTTGTGCCATTCACAACTAACTGACAAATATTATGAGAAAACTTACAGGAGCGCTGCTTATGGCAGCCATGCTGGTTCCTGATTGGAGCGCAGCACAGAAATGGGAAGGTTTGGCCGATACGCCCCAGATGGGCTGGAACAGCTGGAACAAGTTCGGACAGAACATCAGTGAGAAACTTATCCGTGAGCAGGCCGATGCAATGGTGGCTGAAGGACTTGTTGATGCCGGATACATCTATCTGAATATGGATGACTGCTGGCACGGCGAGCGTGATGCCGACGGATTCGTTCAGCCTGATCCCAAGACATTCCCTTCAGGAATCGAGTCTCTGGCCGATTACGTTCACTCTAAAGGTATGAAACTGGGTATATATTCCGATGCGGGCCGTAAGACCTGCGCCGGCCGTACCGGTAGTTTCGGTCATGAGTATCAGGATGCCCTGCAGTATGCCCGCTGGGGAATTGACTACCTTAAATATGACTGGTGCTCAAGTGAGAACATCAACCCGCGTGGTGCATATGCCCTGATGCGTGACGCTTTGCGTGCTGCAGGCAGACCTATTTTATTCAGCATGTGCGAGTGGGGTACCAACAAACCCTGGGAGTGGGCTGAGAATGTAGGCCACTCATGGCGTACAACAGGTGATATCACCGCCCGTTTTGCCGGCAAC
>CACYHN010000101.1 GCA_902774275.1 uncultured Bacteroidales bacterium | reverse complement strand
TGTCTGGCGTACATCCATCTGCTCAAGCTGACGCTCCGGGAACAGTCCGAATATGGTTGATGCCGGATGAATGGCCAGTGTGCGGTTGTCAAACAGGTTGGTTGCGCGATGAACCAGTTTAAGGTTGTTTATGAATCTGAAACACTCCTCCTTGGACTTAAGGTCAATTGCAATCATTGCGCCCGATGTAGGGCCGAACTGCTTGCGTGCCAGTTCATAGAAAGGGTTGTCCTTAAGTCCGATGTAGGTGACGCGCTCTATCCCACCAATCTCCTGCAGACCTTCAGCTACACGCTGTGCATTGGCAGCCTGGCGTTTGTATCGGACATCAAGGGTCTCCAGGCCAAGTGTCTGCTGGTATGCTGAGTAAGGATTCATGTAGGCACCCATATTGAACAGCAGGTCACCCTTGAGACGTTTGTTAATGTCGGGGAACGTACCGTAATCAATGATGAGTCCGCCCAGTGATGTGCCTCCGCCCGACAGATACTTGGTGCTTGACAGGACCTCGATATCCACACCCAGGTCCTTTAGGGATGTCTCTGTAAAAGGAATAACCGTTGAATCGGCTATCAACGGTATATTCCTGCGGTGTGCAATCTCTGCAAGTGCCTGGAGGTCAGCCACCTCTAACTGCGGGTTGGTTACTATTTCAAGGTATATACAACAGGTGTTTTCATCAACGGCTTTCTCAACCGCCTCCAGGTCTGTAAGGTCTCGCAGCTTGGGCTTGACGCCAAGCGGCATGAATGTTGTTGTAAGTAAGGCTAATGTGTTTCCGAAAAGGTGTCTTGATGATACTATATTCTTGCCTTGTGCAATCACGGCCAGCAATGCGTTGCTTATGGCTGCCATACCGGAATTATAACCTGTCACATGGGCGGCTCCGGTAAGTTCACGTACTCTGTTTTCAAGGTTTGTTACTGTAGGGTTTTCCACGCGTGCATAATCAGGCGCTTTGATACGACCTGTAAAGGCATCAGACATTTCCAATGCATCGTCAAACTCAAACGACACATTTGTATAAATAGGTACGGCCAATGACCCG
The DNA here is from genome assembly GCA_902774275.1 of uncultured Bacteroidales bacterium. Taxonomy (GTDB): domain Bacteria; phylum Bacteroidota; class Bacteroidia; order Bacteroidales; family Bacteroidaceae; genus Colenecus. The sequence goes on along the minus strand of CACYHN010000101.1, from coordinate 992 downwards.
TAAGCATCGGGACGTACAAAGTGATTGTCAATAGCAACGGTCTGCTTCTTCATATTCTTTTCTTATTGTCGCGGCAAAGGTCGCCAATTTAGCACCACATTCCAACATAGAAGAAAACTAGAGAAAAAACAGCAAGCGTAAGATAATTCCCATAGAATACACCACTATTATCCCCCCATTATATCCGGCAAAAACAGAATCATTTCACTCCCGGGCATGCACAAAAAAGCAAGGCACCCCCGTAGGGATGCCTTGCCACGTATTCTGCAATGACCTGTCAGTTCTTGATTACGCCGAACAGGATGCCTGCCACAAGCAGTGTAAACAGGATATTGAATCCCTGAGCGGTGAGGAATGCCTTGAGTGACTGGTTGTTCTCCTTTGCGAATATCTGCTTGAAATTGGTCTCCAGACCTATGCAGACAAATGCTATTGAGAAGAATATGTTCTGGAAGTTCTTGGCCAGACTCTTGTAGGCAACGCCGTCGGCGCTCTTGCCTGCAAAGAACAGGCTGAACACGATTGATGCCACGACCATGCCTACCACAAACTTGGGGAAGCGCTCCCAGATAACCTTACCCGATGTCTTCTGAACACCCTTGGTGCCGCGTACTGACCAATATACTGATATCAGGAATGCGGCAACACCTATAAGTACGTTCTGTGAAGCCTTGACGATAACGGCAGTCTGACCAGCCTCATCACCCAGAATTCCGCCCGATGCAGCTACGGCAGCGGTGGTATCGATAGTGCCGCCTATCCAGGCACCTGCCACCTGAGCCTGAGCCAGCTCATTGCCGGGGAAGAAGAGCGGCAGCAGCCAGTTGCAGAGCAGAGGCATAAGGTAAAGCATGGGGATTGCAACCACCATTACGAGTGAAATCACATATGAGAGTTTCTTCTGGTCACCCTTGATGGTTCCGCAGGTGGCGATTGCGGCACTTACACCGCAGATACTTACTGAGCTGGCCAGCATGGTAGCCATCTCATCA
>CACYHN010000100.1 GCA_902774275.1 uncultured Bacteroidales bacterium | reverse complement strand
GGTCTGGCTCTGCCCGGTAACGGCACTATCCTGGCTACGCACAAAAACCGCGTCCAGCTGATGAAGGATGCAGCGGCACTCATAGTAAAGAATGCCCTCAAGTATTATCAGGACGGTGATGAGAGTGTCCTGCCGTTAAGCATAGCCAAGAAAAAGAACTTTGAGAACGCCATGAACCTGGATATAGCCATGGGCGGCTCTACAAATACCATACTACACCTGCTGGCTGTGGCCTGTGAGGCAGGAGTTGACTTCAAGATGGATGACATTGACCGTCTGTCGCGCCACGTGCCCTGTCTGTGCAAAGTGGCTCCCAACACCCAGAAGTATCACGTTCAGGATGTAGGCCGCGCAGGCGGTGTATTAGGTATCCTGGCAGAGCTGGCCAAGGGCGGTCTGCTGCATACCGATGCCATGAACGTGACCGGCATGACATACGGACAACTGATTGAAAAGTACAGCATACTCAAGGCCGATATTGACCCGGAGGCCAAGCGCATATACTCCACCGCTCCCGCCCGCAAGTTCAGCAACGAACTTGGATCACAGGACTGCACATACAGCACTCTTGATACTGACCGTGCCGAGGGTTGCATCCGTGACCTGCAACACGCCTACACCAAGGACGGCGGTCTGGCCATACTTAAGGGTAACATTGCAGTTGACGGCTGCGTGGTAAAGACCGCAGGTGTTGACGAGAGCATCTGGAAGTTCTCAGGTCCCGCCAAGGTGTTTGACTCACAGGAGGATGCCGTTGAAGGTATACTTGGCGGAAAGGTAGTAGCCGGTGACGTAGTTGTAATCACTCATGAGGGCCCCAAGGGAGGTCCCGGCATGCAGGAAATGCTCTACCCCACCTCATATATTAAGTCACGCCATCTGGGTAAGGCCTGCGCCCTGATTACCGATGGCCGCTTTAGCGGTGGCACATCGGGTCTGAGCATCGGTCACATTTCGCCCGAGGCTGCCAACGGCGGTGCCATAGGCAAGGTTGTTGACGGTGACATAATTGAAATTGACATACCTGCACGCAGCATCAACGTGCGCCTTTCCGACGCAGAACTTGAGGCTCGCCCCATGCGTCCGCTTACCCGCAAGCGCGTGGTAGCCAAGAGCCTTAAGGCATATGCCAATATGGTAAGTTCGGCCGATAAGGGTGGCGTAAGAATAATTGACTAAGTTAGACTATGAGTAATATGATATCAGGAGCCGAGGCAATGCTCCAGGCATTGCTTGCCGAGGGTGTGGATACCGTTTTTGCATACCCCGGCGGTTCTATAATAAAGGTGTTTGATGCCCTGTATGACCACCGTAAGGACCTTAAGCAGATTCTGGTGCGTCATGAGCAGGGTGCCGCACATGCCGCACAGGGTTATGCCCGCGTATCGGGCCGTACCGGTGTAGCCATAGTAACCAGTGGTCCCGGTGCCACCAACACCATCACAGGCATAAGTGACGCCATGCTTGACAATACTCCGCTGGTTGTAATTGCCGGTCAGGTAAGCACCGACGTACTGGGCACCGACGCATTCCAGGAGATTGACCTGGTAGGTGTTACACAGCCTATCACCAAGTGGAGCTATCAGATACGCCGCGCCGAGGATATTGCCTGGGCCGTGGCACGTGCATTCTATATAGCAGGTTCAGGCCGTCCCGGTCCTGTTGTGCTTGATTTCAGCAAGACCGCCCAGGTGGCCCAGATTGATTTCAAGCCTGCCAAGATAGAATATGAGCGCAGCTACATCCCGTCACCCGACCCCATTGAGAGTCAGATTAATGATGCCGTAGCTTTGATAAACAGTGCCAAGAAGCCTTTGGTTCTGGTTGGACACGGAGTAGAGTTGGGTAATGCCGAGAATGAACTGCGTGAGTTCATTGAGAAGGCTGACCTGCCCGCAGCACGTACTCTTTTAGGACATGTGACGTACTCATTGCCGTTGGCATGCGTTTTGATGACCGCGTAACCGGCACACTGAACACTTATGCCAAGCAGGCCAAGATAATACATCTGGATATTGACAAGTCAGAGTTCGGAAAGAACGTTAAACCCGATATTACAGTATTGGGCGACTGCCGCCAGACACTCAAACTTATTACAGAGCGCATGGCCAAGGCCAGTCACAAGGAGTGGATAGAGAGTTTCAAGCCTCTTGACAAGGAGGAGTATGACAAGGTTATTGACCGTGCCATTCATCCTGCCTCAGGACCGCTCAAGATGGGTGAAGTTGTTACCGAGGTAAGCAACCAATCTCCCGCCAACTCCGTTCTGGTAACCGACGTAGGCTTGAACCAGATGTTCTCGGCCCGTTACTTCAAGTACCGCATGCCACGCAGCATTGTGACATCTGGCGGTCTGGGAACCATGGGATTCTGCATGCCGGCAGCCATAGGCGCATCATTCGGCGCCCCTGACCGTATGATACTGGCATTCTTTGGTGACGGCGGATTCCAGATGAACATACAGGAGCTTGGCACCATAATGGAGAACCAGGCTCCCGTTAAGATGATACTGATGAACAACACCTACTTAGGTAACGTACGTCAGTGGCAGCAGATGATGTTCAAGAGCCGGATTGCATCGGCCTACGATATACCTTATCAGATGGTTACGAAGCGTGAGCAGCTTAAGGATGCCGTAAACAAGATGATCAGCGCCAAGGGGCCGTTCATACTTGAGGTTGCTGTAATGGAAGAGGAGAATGTGATGCCTATGATAAAGCCGGGCAACAGGGTTGATGAAATGATATTTGAAATTTAAATAATAACTTTGGCTATTGGCCATTAGCCATTGGCTACCATCCGGTGCGCTAAAAGCCAACAGCTAAAAGCCAAAGTAAAAAGATGGAGAACGAAAAGAGACTTTACACGCTGATAGTTCACTCAGAGAACATAGCCGGTATCCTGAATCAGGTTACGGCTGTGTTTACACGCCGTCAGGTAAACATTGAGAGCCTGAACGTATCAGCGTCATCCATACCAGGTGTTCACCGGTACACCATCACAGCGATGGCCGACCGCGAGACTATCGTAAAGATAGTTGACCAGATAGAAAAAAAGGTGGACATCCTGCAGTGCCAGTACTATACCGACGATGAGATATTCATGCAGGAGGTGGCACTATACAAGGTGGTTACCAGCGTTCTTACCGAGAAC
>CACYHN010000099.1 GCA_902774275.1 uncultured Bacteroidales bacterium | reverse complement strand
ACCCACATGGGCGTATACATCTGTCCGGGCGGCAAGAAATCGGCCTACAGCGGATACTATTTTCAGGTGAGTGCATCGGCCAGTGACAGTTGGGAGGGTGCCCACATGCTGGCAGCAGGTGACTACTGGTGTGATCCCAAGGTGCTGGCCATTCTGCGTGAGGACATTGAGATGAGCGACGGCGGATTCCGCAAGATACTGGCACAGGCTGCTCCCGGCTTTGAACTTGACATGGAGGGCGCGCTTAAGAAAGTCCCGGCCGGATTCCCCACCGATACGCCCGACTCGGACTATTACCGTCTCAAGCGTTTCTGTATAACCTACATGCCTGATGACGATTTCATTTTGGCACCGAATCTTGCCGAGCGCGTAGCCGCCCTGTTTAAAACCACCAAGCCTTTCCTGGATTTCATAAACCGCGCCGTCACCTGGTCCAAGGAGAATAATGATTAACTTTGCCGATATGAGTGGAAAGATTAAGATAGAGATGCCAAAGTTTACTTGGTGGGACTGGTTCCTGATACTGGGATTCATTTCAGCGAGTTTGGCTGTAAGTATACTAAAGGGAGAATTTAGTACACTAAGTTTTATTGCAGGAACATGCAGTATATTGTGCGTAATTTTTGGTGCAAAAGGCAATATGCTCAACTTCCTATTCGGGCTTGTCGGCTCAATTATTCTTGGCTACATCATGTTTGGAACGGGCGTAGTTGGAATGGCTGTATTCTATTTGCTATATAATGCTCCCATGCAAATTGTTGGATGGTTTAAGTGGAAACAGCGTAGGCTTTCTCCTGATTCGGTCGTAATCAAAACACGTTGGATGTCTTGGGGCCAAAGAATACTAATGATTATCTCTACACTATTGTTAGGGACGGTTATGTATTTCGTATTAAAAGAAGTTCCCCATGAAGACCAGCCGTTGTCTGATGCAGCAGCAGTTGCGGTTGCAGCCGTTACTCAATTTGTTCTTGTATTTGCATTTATTGAGCAATGGTTTCTTTGGATAGTATTGGATATTGTTATGAGTATAGTTTGGATTGTGGCCTGGCAAGCAGGCAAGCCTCATGCCGCTATACAACTTATACTACAGCTCTTTTATCTGATAAACGCTTTTAGAGGTGTTTATTTGTGGTCTAAATTAGAGAAGAAATAGCCTATGGCACAGCTCAAGGACAAGACCATGTTTGTATGCTCCGAGTGCGGCTTTGACTCGCCCAAGTGGAGCGGCAAGTGTCCGTCGTGCGGCATGTGGAACACCATGAAGGAGATGACCATCAAGGCTCCTACCGCGCAGACCGTGACCGCCGCCGCCCGCAAGAGCGCATCGGGTAAGGCCGATGAGAGCCGCCCGCATACCCTGAGCGAGATTGACAGCACTATGGAGCCCCGCATAGATATGCACGATGAGGAGCTGAACCGCGTGCTGGGAGGCGGACTGGTGCAGGGGTCAATCGTACTGTTAGGCGGTGAACCCGGAATTGGCAAATCCACCCTGACGCTGCAGACCGTCATGCGCCTGCAGGACCTTAAGGTGCTGTACGTATCGGGCGAGGAGAGTGCCCGCCAGATCAAGATGCGCGCCCAGCGCTTAGCTACCGCGAACGGCAGCAACCGGTTGAACGACAATCTGCTTATTCTGTGCGAGACATCACTCGAAAAGATTTACGAGCAGATAAAAGCCGTCCAGCCTCAACTGATAGTTATAGACTCCATACAGACCATAAGCAGCGAGTATGTGGATTCATCGGCCGGAAGCATCACGCAGGTGCGTGAGTGTGCCGCATCGCTGCTCAAGTTTGCCAAGGAGAGCGGAACCCCGGTGCTGCTCATCGGCCATATAACCAAAGACGGATCTATAGCCGGCCCTAAGATTCTGGAGCATATCGTGGATGCGGTGCTGCAGTTTGAGGGTGACCAGCATTACCTTTACCGCATACTCAGACCAATTAAGAATAGGTTTGGCAGCACTGCAGAACTTGGTATCTATGAGATGCTGGAGACGGGCCTGCGGCAGGTGAGCAACCCCAGTGAGTTGCTGCTTACCGACAGCCATCAGGGCATGAGCGGCGTATCCATTGCCTGCACCATTGAAGGGGTGCGTCCGTTCCTGATTGAGGTTCAGGCGCTGGCAAGCAC
>CACYHN010000098.1 GCA_902774275.1 uncultured Bacteroidales bacterium | reverse complement strand
CACAGCATATTCATTCCCTATTCAGGTCAGATGAACGGCAATGAGCCTATTGAAATAGGAAAACAGTTCTCTCTCTGGACATCGATTGCAGGCCGTGGTTCCAGAGGAAGCTGTTTCAGTACCATAGGTTCAGTAAACGGAATGATGGGAGGTTTGTCGGAACTGCCCCCGGTTGAAGTACTGAGAATGGCATTTGACTTCATGTTCAACGGTTATGAAAGCAGATTCTTGGGAATGAATATACGTCCCGTGCGCCCCCTTACCGATGATATGTTCACATCACTATCCCTGCCCGCGGAGAGTATGGATATAAGTTATGGTACCATACGTAATGTGGAGGCTGTGATGATGCCCTCCGGACGTGCCGTCAAACCAACCTCTATCACCTGGAGTTCATCGGCGCCACAGATTGTATCCATCGATGAAAACGGCTTTTTGACCGCTGTAGGACAGGGCACATGCGTGATTACCGCAGAGACTGAGGGGCGTAAGGCTCAGATGACAGTGAATGTGTCATTGCCCGTACCGGAGGCGGTTGATCTGGGACTGAGCGTGATGTGGGCATCGGCCAATTTGGGCGCTTCAAGACCCGATGAGGCTGGCGGATATTTTGCCTGGGGAGAGACAAGCCCCAAGCCAGGTTTTTACAGCGGCGAGAATTATAAGTTCGGCCAATATACGAATGAAATGACCAAGTATAATTTCGATACCAGTCCCGGTCAGTGGGGAGGAGCAAAATACCCGCTTGATTACAAGGAGACTCTTGATCCTGAGGATGATGCGGCCGCAGTACTTCTGGGTAACGGTTGGCGTATGCCCACTGCCGATGAACTTTGGGAACTCAAGAACAGATGCACCTGGGAGGCAAAGTATGCACAAGACACTATTGAGTACAATCATGACGACACTGTTGAGCTCTTTTTTGAAAAACGTCTTCTGGGATATGTCATTACCAGTAATGTCCCCGGGTATGAGGACCGTAGCATCTGGCTTCCGGCCGCAGGTTACATAAGTGATTATAATCATGATTCATATCCTGTTAATAGTAGAAGTGCACATTACTGGACATCTACTTTGGGGCAATCCCTGGATAATGGTGGCGGACGCTGGAACGGCAAGAATATCAGGCCGGTAATGGAACTCCCGCAGTCAGAGAACCGTCCCAAGGCGGAGCCCGACCCGGTCAAGCCTTTAAGACACAACGCCCAGGTTGATTTGGGATTAAGCGTATTGTGGGCCGACTGCAATGTGGGTGCCGATAGCCCCCAGGAAACCGGAGCCCGCTTTGCATGGGGTGAGACCGTACCCAAGACCTATTATTCAAAGTACAACTACAAGCACATGAAAGCCTTCAAGGACCTGAACAAGTGGTGGTACTCCAAATATACCACTACTGATGAAGATCCTTATGTGGATGGTCTGACCAGGCTGAGTGCGCAGGATGATGCAGCCCGGGCCAACTGGGGAGGCAAGTGGCGTATGCCCACCAAGGAGGAATACAAGGAGCTGTATGAAAAATGTGAATGGACCCTGGATTCCGTTAACGGAGTGAAAGGATACCGCATAACAAGCAAGGTTCCCGGATATACGGATAAATCCATATTCCTTCCTTATAATTCAAATACTTTTGGAGGGTTATTTGAAGAACCTAATAAAGGCATTTATTTGACATCCGATAAAAAAAGCTCCGAAAAGGGATATATGTGGCGTGGGTGTGTAGTACTGGAGTTCGATAAATATGAATTCGGGACAACAGATGAGGTAGAGCTTGACTTTAAAGAGGATGTAAGGTCTTTGGGCGGATCAAGGATGTCTAAGATACATATAACCTCCAGAGATAGGACAAATGGTTGTTGTGTACGTGCCGTATGCGACAGATAATTGATAATTGAAAATTGAGAATTGAGAATTTTTGGAGCAGTGAGAGGAGAGAAAGTTCACTTTCTATCCCGAGTCGCGACAAGAATCATAAAACGTAGTTTTATAATTGAGAATTATAATAGACTGAATATGAAAGCGATTAGATTTTGGTTATTGTTGGCGGCAGGAATTATGGCAGCAACAGGCGTTCAGGCCAGGAAGAAAGACATCTTGAGTAAGGAGAAAGGCAGCATAACTTTCCGCGTTGATCCGGATCTGCCCGAGCCTACAGGCGAGAGCTTAAACTTTAATATGCGTAATAGCGACGGGCTTGTAAATGATATACTT
>CACYHN010000097.1 GCA_902774275.1 uncultured Bacteroidales bacterium | reverse complement strand
CGCTCAGTTTGCCGCTCAGGGTAAGCGTATCCGCAAGAAGGATCTGGGTATGATTGCCACCACTTACGGTTATGTATATGTTGCTCAGATTGCAATGGGCGCCGATCATGCACAATGCCTCAAGGCTATCCGTGAGGCCGAGGCTTGGCACGGTCCTTCAATCGTAATCGCTTACGCTCCCTGTATCAACCATGGTCTTAAGGCCAAGGGCGGTATGGGTAAGAGCCAGGCCGAGGAGAAGAAGGCTGTGGAGTGCGGTTACTGGCACTTGTGGCGTTACAATCCCGCTCTTGCTGAGGAGGGTAAGAATCCGTTCTCACTTGACTCAAAGGAGCCTAACTGGGAGAACTTCCATGACTTCCTGATGGGTGAGGTTCGTTACCTGTCAGTCAAGAAGGCTTATCCTAACGAGGCCGAGGAACTCTTTGCCGAGGCACAGCGTATGGCTCAGCTCCGCTACAAGAGCTACATCCGCAAGACTCAGGAGAACTGGGAGGCTTAATCTCCACAGTGAATTCAGTCAATAATCAAGCGGCGCACCCTGTTGGGCGCGCCGCTTATTTTATTGTGATAAATGATGGAATCAAAAGAAGCCGGTAAAAGCAATTTTACCGGCTTCTTTTAAAAAAGGACTATTATAAGTAAAAAGGACTATATTCTTTAAAGGACTATTGAGAATGAGAGTAGACTGTCTCAGTCTTGTTTTGTTTCTGATGCAAATTTGTGCCTTTTTCAAAAAGTCGGTGTCAAAATACGTATAAATGTTACTCTGGTTTTGTCAAACAGAGTAAATAAATACGGCTATTTGTCAAGCCTCAGTAAAAATTTACTGATTTTGACACAGAGAGCATCTCTCTGTTGCCTTATTTTTCAAACTGATGAAGGATGTTGTAATAGGTCTGTCTGGTGCCGAACCCTGCGGCTGAAGCTATTTCCTCAACTGAAGCGTTCGGGTTCTGTACCTTAAACTGGGCGGCATGCGCCAGGCGGCATCGGTTTACGTATGTATAAAAGCCTCCCATGCGTTCGCTGATAACCTGTGATACATAGGTGCGGTTGATTCCGCAGGTTCTTGAAAGGCTGGCTAATGTGAGATGGTTATCCAGGTAGGCTTGCTCATCTTCCACAAAGTGCCGTATAGTGCGTGCAATCTCTTCCTTACGCTCCTGTGAGATGGATTCTTCATTGGGTTGCGCAACAGGCTTGATGGGACGCTCCGGCTCTTGTGTGACAGGTTCAACGGGGTTTTCATTTTCCTGCTCCAGTCTTGTGATATCGAGAGACCTGTGTGGCGACAAGGCACCAATAAGAAATAGCGTGTTAAGTATTGAAACTATGATCAAACCGATTGCAAGTGCTGTCTTTGTTCCTATGAATGTGCTGCACCAGCAGGTTGATATGTTCAGGACCGGAATCCATATTACTTCAGATGCATATTGATGAGGAAAATCATCGGGATTGGAGTAATTGCTTTCTGAAAAACGCCGTAGCGCCCGGACTATCATGATGAGCGCCTGGACAAAACATGCCAAAAATAGCAGCGCCGTTATTCCTGTGATGGAAAACAGCCATTTGCAGAAAACGCTTCTATAGACTATCTGATTGCCCGGAATCAATGCCAGTGTGGTGGATGTTCCCATCAGCAAGGCGAATATCATGGCCATTATGTAGATGGGCTTGCGCCAATTGGTCTTTTTCAGGCTTTTGCCGAAATATACAAACATGAGGGTGGCGCAAAAGAAGGGTGAACCCAGTATGAGCATCATGCGTAGCTGCAGGATTGCGTCCTCGTCATTCGGCATAAAGATTACGGTGCTCAATAATATGTTTGTCAGGAAACATGCGATGATGGCTTTCCATGCCGGATAATAATAATCCATATGCTTTGAATAGGGTTCACATTTGTGACCCCATCTGACAGCTGCAACCATTATGGATACTACTACGTGGGCTGTGGCTGCGGCACTGAAAAGCAAATCTTGAAATGAATACATCATATTCCCTTTACAAAGGTATGTTAAAACATTGACAATACAAAAAGGCCTCAACGGAGACAGCCCCCTTTGTGTTGTCTGGCACAAAGGGGGCTGTCTTTATCGGGTCTCTTGGGATTATGAGATTGCGATGCTCTGAACGGTCTGTGGCTGCTTTTCGGCCGGCAGCTTGGGTACGTCGATGGTCAGCACGCCATTCTCGACTTTGGCTGATATCTTGGCGCGGTCGGCGTCATCGGGCAGGATGTAGCTCTG
>CACYHN010000096.1 GCA_902774275.1 uncultured Bacteroidales bacterium | reverse complement strand
CACCAACGTTGTTGTTGACCTGCGTGAGAACTACGGAATCTTCTGCTCAATCGTTACATATCCCGTTATACCTAAGGGCCAGCTCATGCTGCGTATCATTCCTACCGCATCTCATACTCTTGACCATGTCAAGCGTACAATCGAGGTCTTCAAGGATGTACAGAAGAAGCTCAAGGCCGGTTACTATGAAGGTCCCATCCAGGATATGAATGTGTTCAAACGCGCTCAAATCAAGAGATAATGAAATATCAGCTTGTCTGCAAGAAGTGCGGTAAGGTTATCGGTGATTTTGCTGCCTGGTTCAGTCAGGACCAGCTGTGTGAGTGCGGAAGCAACCACGCAGAGGTAACCTATACTTCCGATTACCGCCTGCTGGATGAACTTTGCAAGCCTGGCCGGAAGGTAAGCAACCTCTACCACTATCTGCCTTTCCTTCCCATAGATGAGGCCGATGAGCAAATCAGTTACGGTGAGGGCGCAGTACCTATCGAAGAGTGGGAGTTCCTGAGCCGTTACGCAAAGGACAACTACGGCATAGACTGCAAAGTTGTTGTGGCACGCAATGACCTGAACGGAGGCTCCGGCACATTCAAGGACATAGCTGCATCACTGGCTGCCACACTGTTCAAGAAACACGGAGTCAAGGAGTATTGCCTGGCATCAACCGGCAACGCTGCCACCGCCTACGCCACCTATCTGGCCAAGGCAGGTGTCAAGTTCGATATATTCGCTCCGTGCGACATGTATCTAGAGTCACAGGAAGCAATCCGCTCCGTAGGCCAGAATCTGGTAGTTTCAGAAGGCGGATACGGACAGGCCAAGGCCGAGGCTGCCGATTTCCATAAGAACCAGAAGGTGATGATATCGGCTGGCAACATAGACCCCATCCGTGTTGAGGCAAAGAAGACTTTGGTCTTTGAGTGCATGCGCCAGCTTGGTCGCATACCCGATGTCTATATGCAGGCTGTTGCAGGCGGCACAAGCCCCATAGCATTTGAGAAAGGAATGCGTGAGATTGCCGATGTATACCCCGAGTACAAGATGCCGCGTATGTTGCTGGTTCAGCAGGACACCTGCGATCCTATGGTCCAGGCTTGGGAATGGGCAATTGAGAACGGTTTCCCACAGGGCTGGAACAAGCACTTCCCCACTGTAATACCCAGAACCAGCATATCTATTCTTACCGCTGGTACTCCCGGCATGTATCCGCTGGTAGGACCTATCGTAAAGAACAGCGGAGGTTCATTCCTGCGTGTAAAAGAGGAGGGTCTGGAGCGTTACGGCCGTATGGTAAAGGATGCCACAGGCATATATATGGGCCCCGCATCGGTAGTATGTATAGCAGGATTCTTCAAGGCTCTTGAGGAGAACAAACTCAAGGATGGAGACCTTATACTTCTCAACACCGGTGAGGGTTGCGAACGCGCCCGCTGGTTCAAACAGGCAATAGACAACTGCAAATGAACAAGTTCAAGGATAAGGTAATATGGATAACCGGTTCCTCATCGGGTATAGGTGAGGCTACCGCATACGAGTTTGCCCGTGAGGGAGCCCGTATCATCCTGACCGCACTTGAGGCTGACCTTCTTGAAAAGGTTGCCACCAAATGTAAGGAACTGGGCGCTCCCGATGCCAAACCCCTACCCTTTGACCTTTCCAAAAAAGATGAGGTAGCCGATCTTGCAGAACAGGCATGGCAGGTTTATGGACACATAGACGTGTTCTACAACAATGCCGGCATTAGCCAGCGCGGCACTACCTGTGAAACTGAGATGAGGGTAATAAACAAGGTCATGGACATAAACTGGTTCGCACCTGTTATCATGACCAAGGTAATCCTGCCCAAGATGATTGAGCGCGGAGGTGGCCAGCTGATGGTAACCACCAGCATCAACGGAAGGTTCGGATTCCCGCTGCGCTGTGCCTACAGCTCATCCAAACACGCCTTATACGGATTCTTTGAGACTGTTCAGGCAGAATACTACAAGGATAACATCCGCGTAACCATAGTATGCCCGGGCCGTGTGCAGACCCGCATATCATTCTATGCACTGGAGAAAGACGGAAAGCAGCACGCCAAGATGGATGCCGGTCAGGCCGGAGGTTGCACCCCCGAGCAGGCAGCCCGCAAGATTGTCAAGGCCGTGTACAAGAAAAAACGTGAAGTCCTGGTAGGACGCAAGGAACTGCTAATGGTTTACATTAAGCGCTTCTTCCCCGGTCTGTGCGCCAGGATAGCCCGCACAATAGATCCTATGTAAATAATTAAAAACACATAAAAG
>CACYHN010000095.1 GCA_902774275.1 uncultured Bacteroidales bacterium | reverse complement strand
CACCAACGTTGTTGTTGACCTGCGTGAGAACTACGGAATCTTCTGCTCAATCGTTACATATCCCGTTATACCTAAGGGCCAGCTCATGCTGCGTATCATCCCGACCGCTTCACACACACTGGATCATGTTAAGCGTACCATCGAGGTCTTCAAGGATGTACAGAAGAAACTCAAGGCCGGTTACTATGAGGGCCCCATCCAGGATATGAACGTATTCAAGCGTGCTCAGATTAAGAGATAATATGAAGTATCAGCTTGTCTGCAAAAAGTGCGGCAAGGTCATAGGTGATTTTGCCGCCTGGTTCAACCAGGACCAGTTGTGTGAGTGCGGAAGCAATCACGCAGAGGTAGTCTATGACTCTGATTACCGCCAGCTGGATGAGCTCTGCAAACCCGGCCAGAAGGTTGATAACCTTTACCACTACCTACCCTTCCTGCCAATTGACAAGGCCGATGAGCAGGTAACCTGCGGTGAGGGCGCAGTTCCAATTGAGGAGTGGGAATTCCTGAGCCGTTATGCCAAGGATAACTACGGCATAGACTGCAAGGTCGTGGTTGCACGTAATGACCTTAACGGAGGCAGCGGCACATTCAAGGATATAGCCGCATCACTGGCAGCAACGCTGTTCAAGAAACACGGCGTAAAGGAGTATTGCCTGGCATCGACCGGCAATGCAGCCACCGCCTACGCCACATATCTGGCTAAGGCCGGCGTCAAGTTTGACATATTCGCCCCGCACGATATGTATCCCGAGACCCAGCAGGCCATCCGCGCCACCGGTCAGAACCTGCAGGTATCTGAGGGCGGTTACGGTCAGGCCAAGGCCGAGGCAGCCGATTTCCACAAGAACCGGAACGTAATGATATCGGCCGGAAACATAGACCCCATTCGCGTAGAGGCCAAAAAGACACTTGTCTTTGAGTGCATGCGCCAGCTGGGCCGTATCCCCGATGTATACATGCAGGCAGTTGCAGGCGGCACAAGCCCCATTGCATTCGAAAAAGGAATGCGTGAGATTGCCGATGCATATCCGCAGTACAAGATGCCGCGTATGCTTCTGGTTCAGCAGGACACCTGTGACCCGATGGTTCAGGCCTGGGAATGGGCAAATGAGAACAATTTCCCGCAGGGCTGGAACAAGCACTTCCCCACCGTGGTTCCGCAGACAAAGATTTCCATCCTGACCGCCGGAACTCCCGGAATGTATCCGCTGGTAGGTCCTATCGTAAAGAACAGCGGTGGTTGGTTCCTGCGTGTAAAGGAGGAGGGTCTGGAGCGCTATGGCCGTATAGTCAAGGATGCGACAGGCGTTTATATGGGTCCGGCATCGGTAGTATGCATAGCAGGTTTCTTTAAGGCACTTGAGGAGAAAAAACTCAAGAACGGTGACCTGATTCTGCTCAACACCGGCGAGAGCTGCGAGCGTGCCCTTTGGTTCAAGCAGGCAATAGACAGTTGTAAATGAACAAGTTCAAAGATAAGGTAGTTTGGATAACCGGTTCGTCATCGGGCATAGGTGAAGCAACCGCGTATGAGTTTGCACGTGAAGGCGCAAAACTCATTCTCACTGCGCTTGAGGCTGACCTTTTGGAAAAGGTTGCCGCCCGTTGCATTGAGTTGGGTGCCCCCGATGCCAAGCCCCTACCCTTTGACCTTTCCAAGAAAGATGAGGTTGCAGGACTTGCCGAACAGGCATGGCAGGTATTCGGCCACATAGACGTGTTCTACAACAACGCCGGCATAAGCCAGCGCGGTACCACCTGTGAGACCGAGATGAGGGTAATAAACAAGGTCATGGACATAAACTGGTTTGCACCGGTTATCATGACAAAGGTGATCCTGCCCAAGATGATTGAGCGCGGAGGCGGCCAGCTTATGGTTACTACCAGCATCAACGGACGGTTCGGATTCCCGCTCCGTTGCGCATACAGCTCGTCCAAACACGCCCTTTACGGATTCTTTGAGACAGTCCAGGCAGAATATTATAAGGATAACATCCGCGTAACTATTGTATGTCCCGGACGTGTTCAGACCCGCATATCATTCTATGCACTGGAGAAAGACGGAAAACAACACGCCAAGATGGATGCCGGTCAGGCAGGAGGTTGCACCCCTGAGCAGGCAGCCAGCAAGATTGTAAAAGCCGTGTACAAGAAAAAACGTGAAGTCCTGGTAGGACGCAAAGAACTGCTAATGGTTTACATTAAGCGCTTCTTCCCCGGTCTGTGCGCCAGGATAGCCCGCACAATAGATCCTATGTAAATAATTAAAAACACATAAAAG
>CACYHN010000094.1 GCA_902774275.1 uncultured Bacteroidales bacterium | reverse complement strand
GAATATGAATTCTCTATGGAAGAACAATATCTGGAGAAAATAGAAGAGAAATTCATAACGCTTGGCAGCAAGAAATCAAAAGAGACAACCAAATGAAAAAGTCATTACTCATACTGGGTATCATACTGCTTTCAAACCTTGCTTTGACTGCACAGCGTAACTGCGGGTTGTGGCTTAATGAGGTCCCTCTTGTGGCTGATACGGCTGCAAACACTATATATGCTACAATAGAACCTTGTGTAGGCGGCACCTTTAAGGGGACATTGCGGTGGGATGAAAACCGGTTCAGCAGCGTTAAGTTTAATGATGCAGTTCTTGAAAATGGCATAAAAGGAAATCTGGTAGTCACCAGCTGGATGATGAATGCTTCAAATGAACTGACAATTGAGAATGATGAAAGCAGACAGTGGACACTTGTGTTCAGCACTTTGCCTTTTTTTGTCATAGACTGTCCCTTAAAAGAGATGGTCAGGACCTACAGCATGACCAAAGGTACAGAGGGGCACGAAAAAAAGTTCCCAGGCCATGTGAGTGTCATTGATGCACGATGCCGAACAAAACTCAAGGACTCCCAGATGGAAGGATTGGCAAGTTTCAGTTCTGAAATCAGAACCCGTCTCAGAGGCGCTACAACCGGTTCACAGCCTAAGCAGAGTCTTAATATAGAGTTGGTCAAGGACGGTGAGAGCCAGGATGCCCATCTTTTGGGTTACCGTAAGGACGATGACTGGATATTATCGGCCGAGTATCTTGATTATGGTCGTATGCGCAACCGCGTACTTATGGATTTATGGACCGCTGTTGACAAACTGCCGTATGAAACGGATAACCAGTATCAGTGCAACGGCACGCAGGGAGAGTTCGTTGAGGTGTTCATGAACGGCGCCTATTATGGTATGTACTGCTTTACAGATAAGATTGACCGTAAGAAACTGAACCTCAAAAAGACAAAAGAGGCCACAGATTCAAAGCCTGAGGTAAAGCGTGGCCTGCTTTGGAAAGCAAACTGGGAATGCAGTGAGACATATCTTGGAGGTTATGACTCCATACCGGCCAATGATTCATTCCTTTGGCCATATAAAGCCTCTAAGAATTCCTACGGATGGGAACAGAAATATCCTGATGACACTGTCACCCAGGCATTCTTTAATCCTATCTGTGACCTGATAGACTTTTTTGACTCCAAGGATTTCAAGACCACATACAATGATTGGCTCTATGAGGATAACGTGATTGACTTCATGCTATTCATTCAGGCATTCCAATTGATTGACAATCAAAAGAAGAACTATTATCTCAGTGTGCGTAACATTGACAAGGAAGAGAAGTTCCTGTTTACGCTCTGGGACTTGGATGGTTCCATAGGCCGTATGGCTGGAGGAAGTGTGGCTTCAAGGGATTCCAAACAGATGGCATGGGGTGAGAAACTTGGATATCACCATCTGATTCACGTATTCAAGACAAAGAAGGAACGCCCTGATGACTTTGCCACAAAGATGAACAACCGTTGGCAATATCTCTCCACCCATGAACTGTCACTTGAGAATATCAGGGCCCTGATGGAGAAATATGCAGACCTGTTCGTCTCTTCAGGAGCATGGGAGAGGGAGAAGGCCCGTTGGGCACCGACTTATAAGAAGGGCACAATCAAGATTACAGATACTCCTCATGAGGAGGTGGATTCCATGATGGCGTTTCTGGAAGTAAACTATGCCATATTCAATGAGAAGATGTCTTCTGACAAGTGGACTCCTCATGATGAATACAACGAGGAAGAGTATATAAAGGAAAAGACCGTTACTCCCGATGTACTTTATGTCATTGGCAATGACGTTACGTCAAAGCATGAGGATAGCAGGGTTACCATGCAGGGACGTGTTGACCAGGAGATGGTTGAGAGTATATCGGCTATTAACTACGATGACAAACATATGACTGTTGTCTATGAGGAGGGAGAGCATGAGTATGACATAGATGATATAAAGGAGGTCAAGACGGGACATGTAGGTATTTATCCTACTCCTGCATTTATTCCGGATAGTCTTAAGAAGTACTTTGATTTTGACACGCATTATGCTCCCGTCAATGAATATACGGTCAACAAGGATACATCATTTGCGGTTCAGCGTACCATACAGATCTTTTTTGAGGGCGATGAGGTTAGACTGAAAGGTAATCTGGACGGTTTCACTGTAACAGTTGACAGTGCTGCTGTTTCATTTGTCACGGAGCTTGAGGGTGTGGCGTTCCTTGTGGGCGGCAGCTCTGATAAAGGCAAGATCTGTATAGACAGTAAGAATCCTTGTAAGGTGGCCGCTTTTGAGGGCGGT
>CACYHN010000093.1 GCA_902774275.1 uncultured Bacteroidales bacterium | reverse complement strand
ATGAACGCCAGCACTGCCGCTGCAAATACCAGCACGCCCATGTACTTGGATATAAACTGACAGATTCTTTTCATAAACAATTACCGACGTGCAAAGGTAAAAAAAACGACGCATTCTTAAACGACCCCTTTGCGGCGTTTGACGCATTCTTAAACGACCCCTTTGCGGCGTTTTTTAGAGAGATTTTAACCACTTCTCCACTTTGGCTTTGCCGGAGCGTACCTCGTGGCCGTAGATGCTGAATCCCTGAGTTACTTTGGCCTTAGGGAATTTTTTCTTTACATCGTTGGCGCATGATGCCAGGCCGCTGCCCTCATGGGTGGTGAACGGGATTACGGTCTTTCCGTCCAGATTGATATCCTTGAACAGTGTGAACATAACCTGGGGGTAGGTGCCCCACCATACGGGACCGCCTATGAATACAGTGTCGTATGCAGTCAGGTCAGGAGCTTTGCCCTCGTACGGGGGTAGCTCACCATCGGCCGCCTCCTTCTTGGCCAGTTCTATCAGCGGAGTGTATGCCATGCCGTCATACTTGTGGGTTACTATCTCAAACTGGTCGGCGCCGATAATATCGGTAATGTAATCGGCCACGATCTTTGTATTGCCAACCTCTACGTTTCCCACGCTGTAGTTATCACCGGCGTGTGAAAAGAATATTACAATTGACTTACTCATCTTATCTGTTTTTTGATTGTTTGTCTGTCCTTTGCAGCCCGATGCCACGCAAATAGCCAGCACTGCTGCAATAATATTTCTAAGTCTCATATCATTTTAGTTTGTTGTAGATCTGGTCGGTGACGGGCTCAAGCCACTCGTTCGAGGCGCCGGGCTGTACGTCCTTGTGGTAGGTGAGATGCTGGAACCATGAGTCCTTTGCCGCACCGTGCCAGTGCTTGACCTCGGCGGGTATGGCTATTACGGTGCCGGGAGTCATGGGCACAGCCTCCTTGCCCCATTCCTGATACCAGCCGCGTCCTGCAACACAGATAAGCACCTGCACTTGCTTGTGGTGGATATGCCAGTTGTTGCGGCATCGGGGCTCAAAAGTCACATTGTTGACACCGCCCTCCATCGGAGCCAGATAGCTGTTGCCTGTAAAATACTGAGCGTATGCGGTATTGGGCTCACCCTTGGGCCAAACCGAAAAATCAACTGTTTTCACTGTCATTGTATCTGTTTTGGTTCTTATGAATTTCTGATCTGCGGCGGTAAGGTCCTCATCGGCCCTGTAATAACGCTCGGCTCTCATGGTGAGGTCATACTTTTCACGCAGGGAGGCTATGGTCTGCATCATGGGTGTTGCATGGTGTGCGTCAAGCGCCTCCTGGCTTGCCCAACTGTCTATCAGGAGAACGGTCTCGGGCTGATCCTGCGAGATAAAGTACTCATAACGCAGGTTTCCCTCCTCCTGACGGATGGCATCGGCCGTACCGGTAGATTCCATCTCCTGCACAAACTTGAGTGCGCTGCCGTTCTGCCCAGTGTAGTACAGATTCATCGTGATGGGGCCGTTCTGCTTGCAAGACATAATAATAACCGATAATACTAAGAGTCCGATATTCAATAACCTGGATTTCATTTCAGATTTGCTTTGAAGAATGACTCAATCTTGTCATAGGGGATTACTCCGGCTACGTCATCGTAAAGGTCCACGTGCGATGCACCGGGGATAATCATGAGTTCCTTGTTTCCTTCTACGGCCGATACACCCTCCACGTGCCTTCCGGTCATGCGCTCAAAGGCATACTCCGAGAAGTAACGTGAGTGGGCCTTCTCACCGTGGATGAGCAGCACCGGATTCTCAATCTCCTGTGCCCATGCCAGCAGAGGCTGGTTCATGAAACTCTGGCATCCTATGACGTTCCAGCCGTCGTTGGAGTTACCGCTGCGCTTGTGGTAGCCGCGCGGAGTCTTGTAGTATGCGTGGTAATCCTTTACAAACCAGGGGGCATCGTCGGGCAGGGGGTCAACAACACCGCCTGCGCGCTTGTAAGTACCTGTCTTAAAGTCCTCTGTGCGCTGTGCCGCAATGGCCTTGCGCTTTTCCATACGCTGAGCGGGGGTATCCTCGCTGGCAAAATAGCCCTCCACGTTCACCTTGCTCATATCATACATGGTGGATGCCACGGTAGCCTTGATGCGCGGATCAAGTGCTGCCGCATTCACGGCCATACCTCCAAATCCGCATATGCCGATTATGCCGATACGCTCGGGGTCAACGTTATCCTGAACGGACAGGAAATCAACCGCTGCCAGAAAATCCTCGGTGTTGATATCGGGCGATGCCATACGGCGGGGCTCGCCGCCGCTCTCACCGGTAAACGAGGGGTCAAAGGC
>CACYHN010000092.1 GCA_902774275.1 uncultured Bacteroidales bacterium | reverse complement strand
GGCGTCATAGAGCACAATCCACTGGGCTGCAGGGGCGGTGGCGGTGCTTAGACGGAAATTGATGGGCACGGTGTATTTTACCTTTACAGGTTCACCGTTTTGGTAACCGGGGTCCCATTTGGGCATTTCTCTAATCACGCGCAGAGCCTCAGCGTCAAGCAGCGGATGAACTGGCTGTACAACCTCAGCATCATTTATGCTACCATCCTTGCCAATTATGAAGGTTACAAGTACTCTGCCTTGTATGGAGTCATCATGCGCCTCCTTGGGGTATCTTATGGTACGGGCCAGGTATTGCATCAATGATGCTGCTCCGCCCGGAAACTCCGGCTGCTGATCAACCACCATATAAACCTCATCCTTATCCTTTTCATCAACAGCTGATATGACAGGTTTCTCAAGGGTGATGGTGAGGTCTGAGATAGGCTTCTCAACAGTGATCTTTATTGGGTTATAGCCATCCTTTGCTACAATCAATATCTCTCCTTTCTTGGCAGAATGTGAGAACTCACCGTTTTTGCCTGACGGCATCAGGACGGTCTGTGATGAGCTTGATGCATCGGCCATGAGATAGAAACTCACGGCCTCAACGGGATTGCCCTGTTGGTCAATAACCCTACCGCTTATCCTAACGGTAGTACTGTTCAGGAGTGACTCATTATCATCAATCTTGGTTGATTGTGTGAGGTTCAACACATCGTCGGGGCCTATGGTTTTTTCAGTACGGGCAAACAGGACAGATGTCATTCCCAGCATGGGAACAAGGAGCAGAAGCCACATGAGGTGACTCTTGCTGGTTTGGTTTTTGTTCAACATAATAATTCTCTTTTTGATGTTTAGGTTAAACGAGCTGGCCAGCGCATAGGCCTCTGCGCCTACAGTTCGCATTATCAACAGTTTCTGATAGTCACTGTTGCGTATGCCGTAACGATTGATCACTTCGCTGTCGGCCTCAAACTCATGGACTATCTTGATCTCTTGCAGTACGAGCCAGCATACCGGGTTTACTACGGTGCAGGCTAAAAGGAATACCAGGTCAACTGAATGCAGCAGCCTGATATGGGCAAACTCATGTCTTAGGCTTGCGCGGCGGGCAAACCCGTTCTCAGTATCAGATATTACAATGTAGTTCATCCAGCTGAACGGGCCGAAATCCTCATCGTGTGTTACCAGCCACACGGTGCGGCTTACGCGACGGCGTTGTTTGCCGCTCAGGAACCGCCTGGCCCTGATTATGCTTCTTATCCAACCAATCATGAGCATAAGTACATAAACGGAGTACATGCATACCAGGATTACAGCCCACAATTTGGACTGGTTGTCTGATTGAGCAGGCGCCATAATTTCCATTTGCGGTTCACTCATCATGGTAAATGTTCCAGACAGTTCCTGGGCAAACTCAGTGTCCGATATCGCCATGCCGCTAACCACCGGTGTCTTCTCGGGTATAGTAATATGAACAAGGGGGAGAAGAGCTGAGAGCACGGTTGCTCCCAGCAGGTAAAACCGGTTAAATCGGTAGAACGTGGTCCCGCTGAATACCGCCTTATAAATGGTAAGCAGTATGATCAGGGCAAAAGCCCATTCCATTATATATAATACCAGACGTCCCATATCACTTTGCGTTTTCGGCCATACGGATAAGATCCTTCAGGTCATCTATACTCACCTCCTGCTGCTGAACAAGGCAGGATATGAAATCCTTGTATGAGCCGTTAAAGAAACGAGCCACGCTCTCTTTGTTCATCGCCTCAACATATTTGTCACGTCCCATAGCAGCTTCATACAGAAAGAAACGTGTTCCCAGTTCGCGGTGCTTAATCATACCGTTCATCTCCAGACGGCGCACAAATGTGGTAAGCGTATTGAAATTAGGCTGTGGCTCCGGCATTTTGTCCAAAAGGTCTCTCATAGACATCTCTCCGTTATCCCAGAGCACATTCATAATCGCCGCTTCTTTATCAGTCAATTTCTTCATATCGTTGTATCCTTATCGGGTTCTGCCCACAAATAAATTACATTTTGTAAAAACCACAAAACATTTTGACAATTATTTATACTTTTGTTGTAAATATAAACATACATGGTGGGTTGGATTCAAGTACATAACCAACTAAAAGTCAGCCATAACCAACTATCTTGCTGGTTGTAGCTGACTTTTCAATATTCAAACAAGGATCTGTTTCCTTTTGTTGCAAGCAATCTGATTATTGTCAGTTCTGCTTGTAGGTGACCTTAAGATTATCATTCTTATTCAGAGCCTCCTCAAGAGTATTGAACTCATCCATTGTTTCGGGGTTGTTGGGTAGGGTAAAGAATCCTTCGGCATTCTTTTTGCTCACCTCCTTTAGCTTGGAATTCAGGTCTTT
>CACYHN010000091.1 GCA_902774275.1 uncultured Bacteroidales bacterium | reverse complement strand
TGCAAATACCATAGCTATGTTTCCGCCATCAGAGAACCCAAGCAGATGTGCTTTATCTATGTGGTGGGCATCCATAAACGCCAGAAGGTCATCGGCAAATTGGCGTATGGTGAACGGAGCGCTGCCACGCGGCGTTTTTCCGTGCCCGCGAGTATCAAGAGCATACACATGAAAATATCGGGCAAACTCATCCATCTGTCCTTTGAAATAGTCACAGTTCTCACCGTTCCCATGTAACAGAATCAACGGCTCACCCTGGCCCTTCTCTATGTAGTAATGCTCAATATCCATTATTGTTTCTTGCGCCACTCTGCGGCTCTTACGTTGATGTTCTTTTGGAGGCATTCGCTGTAGAGCCAGGGCTCGCAGCTATGAATGTCACCTACGTTGATGAAGTTCTTGTAGGGATGGTATTCTGATCCGCTGTAGCCGCTAACCACAAGGACGTGATAATCCGGCGACAACGTGACTGTGATGGTATCATGCAGTATTGCAGGTGTGGCATCGGTACGCCAGTTGACCGGGTTGATACCCATGCATGTGGCTGCAATTACCGGTTGAATGTATTTGATATCCTTAACCGTGTTGTAGCAGATGGTTACGCCTGTATCGGTCTCACCCTTAGCCGCCTTGATATGACGGGTCTGCAATGTGTCATCGGGAGTAACTTTATAACCTAGCACGTATGCTGCAGCAAGCTGGCTGTAAGTATCATCATCAATGTGCTTGAGCAGTTCCACAACTGCCAGGCCGCCTTGGCTGAATCCGGCAATAATGAGCGGGCGCGTCTTGTCCCGCTGTGCCTGGAAGTGGTCAAAGGCTGTGCAGACATCGGCCATAGCAAGACGGGTGCGGTTACGGATACTGCCCTCATTGAGCAACATGAAAGCATCTATAGTGGCATGACGGTAGTACGGAGCATAGAAACGGTTGCCAGGTGACATATATGCTGCAATCTTGTTCATCTCAATGGCCATACGCTCCCGATGCTTGGGGCTCCAAACATCGGCGTAGTGGCTGGTACGTCCGTCAGCATCCTGCCAATCCTCCTCCCACGTGGAGACCACATAGAATATGTCAGCACCTGTTCCATCCGGATCACCATCCTCTGTTATCCACATGGTGTCATCCTCATAGTCAGGTGCCTCAGGAATAAACGTGGTGTTATTGGTGCAGCAAACCAGAATGCCTGCAATGAATGACAGCAATACTTTTCTCATAAATACTAAATTGCTGTTGCAAAGGTACAAAAATGGCACATTGGGGACAGTCCCTACTGTGCCATTTTTCCAGTGTCATCAATGAAGTTGTCAATAAGCACAATTGCTTTTTGCGCTTTGCGTATCAGATCACTTACAAACTGATATGCGTCAAACACCTGACCGTCATAGAAGATGCCCTGCTGGGGAGGGAGTGATGTGCGCACAAAGAAATCTATCTTCTCCTCGGTCTTGGAAACTCTCTGTTCCAAGTTATCTAAGCGTGAATTTACAGTATAACCTTTCAGTAAGAATTCTTTCAAGACACGGTTTGCCCACCTACGATATTTGATACCTCTATCAGATTTAACCCGATAACCAACAGATAGTACCATGTCAAGATTGTAGTACTCCATTGTTCTATTAACTATTCGAGACCCTTCTACTTGAACTGTCGCAAATTTTGCGATAGTTGCCACATCGCTTAATTCTTCTTTTAAAGCATTATTAATGTGTTTGCCGATAGTCTTAACATCTCTATCAAATAGCATTGCCAACTGTTGGCGATTTAACCAAACTGTATCTTGGTTTATCCTAACTTCAATTGAAATACTGTCATCTGGCTGATAAAGGACTATCTCGCCATTGTTTTTCTCCGGCATACCGGTAATGTCTTTTTGTTCCATAGTACAATAAATATTAGGTTATTAAAAGTATAATCTGCAAACAACAAGGGGCATCCCAACCTGACACCTGTATGCCTAGCGGAATACCCCCTGGTATCAGATACCGCGAAGATACGCAAGAATTCTTAAACAGCAAAATGGCACAGTAGGGACTGCCCCCTTTGTGACATTTTTGGAAAAAATATCTACATTTGTGCAGTTTAAATCAATGGCTTATCCCGATGTTTATGAATCGAATAATCAAATTACTTCCGATTGCTGCAGTCCTTTGCATTGGAGCGGTATCATGTGATAAGGATGATAATGATGATGTCAAGAATCCTAATATCTATCTCGGTCATGAATTTGTTGACCTGGGCCTGAAAGTGAAATGGGCCACCTGTAATGTTGGTGCTGAGAAACCGGAGGATTACGGTGACTACTTTGCCTGGGGAGATACAACAACAAAATACCAGCCCGGTTATGCCCAATCCGAATCGCCTCAATGGAAGAACGGCATGTGGGATGGTTACTCTTGGGTAAACTATAGGTTTTCCAATGAGACATATAATA
>CACYHN010000090.1 GCA_902774275.1 uncultured Bacteroidales bacterium | reverse complement strand
TACCTTTGCACGTCGGTAATTGTTTATGAAAAGAATCTGTCAGTTTATATCCAAGTACATGGGCGTGCTGGTATTTGCAGCGGCAGTGCTGGCGTTCATATTTCCCGATGCGCTTTCAAGAATACGCCCCAAAGTTATCAACTACCTGCTGGGCGTTGTGATGTTCGGCATGGGTCTTACACTCAACCTGGAGGATTTCAAGGTTGTGTTCAGCCGTCCCAAGGATATCATCATAGGCTGTCTGGCCCAGTTCACCATCATGCCCCTGCTGGCATGGGTGCTGGCACGCGTGTTCAGACTCGACGATGCACTGGCATTGGGCGTTGTGCTGGTGGGATGCTGCCCGGGCGGTACCGCATCGAACGTAATCACCTATCTGGCCAAAGGCGATCTGGCCCTGTCGGTAGGCATGACCGGCGTATCCACTATCCTGGCCCCGTTCCTTACCCCGGTGCTTACATGGGCGCTTGCAGGTCATAGCGTCCATGTAAATGTGCTTGGCATGCTGCTGAGCATACTCTGGGTGGTGATTCTGCCTATTGTCATCGGCCTCATATGATTATAGTACTTGTAGTGATGCTCCACAACATATGCGGACTGGGCCTGGGCTACTTTTTAGGCAGGTTACTCAGACTGTCCGAGCCCAAGAAACGGGCCATATCGATTGAGGTGGGCATGCAGAACTCAGGTCTTGCGTCATCACTTGCCACCCTGCATTTTGCCGCCTATCCCTTAGCCACAATCCCCGGCGCTATTTTCAGTGTCTGGCATAACATAAGCGGCGCAATCGTAGCATATATTTTCAGGAAATGACTCAAAAAGACTACAGCAAGACAAAACTTGCCTGCTATTTAGGATTTGTAACTCAGGCCATAGTAGCAAACTTCACTCCTCTTCTTTTCCTGGTGTTCCATAGGGAGTATGACATCCCTATCGCAACCATGGCGCTCATTCCTACGGTTTTCTATGCCGTACAGTTGGTTACCGATTTCCTGTGCGCCAAGTTCAGGAAAATTGACTACCGCAGGAGCATCATTGTTTCGGAGGTGACATCGGCCCTGGGACTGGTTGGCCTGGCATTCCTGCCCGGGTTGTTTTCAAGTCCAATGGTGGGTATTCTCATCAGTGTATGTGTCTATGCGGTGGGAAGCGGACTCATTGAGGTGCTATGCAGTCCCATAATCGAGGCCTGCCCGTTCCCCAACAAGGAGGGTATGATGAGTCTGCTGCACTCTTTCTATTGCTGGGGAACGATGGGAGTCATTTTAGGTTCCACCCTGTTCTTTGCGCTTTTCGGGCTGGAGAACTGGCGTATTCTGGCATGTCTGTGGGCACTTATTCCGCTCTATAACATAATCAATTTTGCCACATGTCCCATTGAGCCTATAGTACAGGGGTCCGATGGAATGAGCATGTCGCAACTGCTCAGGAACAAGGGATTCTGGCTGTTCCTGATACTGATGGTGGCTGTGGGAGCCTCCGAGAGTTCCATGGCTCAGTGGACATCGGCCTTTGCCGAGGCATCGCTGGGCGTTGACAAAGCCGTAGGAGATATGGCCGGACCGTGCGGATTTGCGTTATTTATGGGTATAGGAAGGCTCTGGTACGGCAAGAAAGGGCAGAACATGGACCTGAGGGCCTATATGACATGGGCCGGAGTTCTCTGCTTTGCGGCATATCTGGTGGCATCACTTTCAAGCAATCCCATCGTAAGCCTGGCAGGCTGTATGATAAGCGGTCTGGCTGTTGCCATCATGTGGCCCGGCTCCATCAGCCTTACGTCGGCCTGTATGCCCGGCGGCGGTACGGCACTGTTTGCACTGCTTGCACTGGCTGGCGATGTAGGCGGCACTTTCGGCCCCTCACTTGTAGGAATATGCACCAAATCCGGTGGTGACGATATCCAGAGTGGTCTGCTGGCAGCTTCAATATTTCCCGTAATCCTGGTGACCTGCCTGCTCCTGATTAAACGAAAACGACGCAAAGGGGTCGTTTAACTTTGCGTCGTTTTTTCAATTGCTCCAGAATTATTATTAGTATAACCGATGATGGCATCAATGGCAAGATTACCTGTCACAGTTCCAAAGCATCATCGCAGATGTTCAACACTTCATCTGTAATCTCGACTATGGTGACTTCTTTCTTGAAAGAATTCCAGTCTTCTTTCCTGTTAACATATTATATTTTGAATTCTTTTTTTGGACTATTGATAAAACACTCAGATGAGTAGTTTTCTGTATGATATTTTCAAATAATCAAATTGCATTTTTCATCCTTCTCTTGTAGCAGTCTTTCTTGTCACAGATACCACATGTGTATGGCAGGTAGCGGACATCGGGCCCTATTCCTATTATGCCGCTAACGGATTTCATGGGCAGCATGAGGCAGGACTCCGTGAGTTCTATGCCACAGGGACGCGGTTCGCCAAACAGGCTGAAAAGCGCCGGTTGGGCCGATACATGCCAGCCGCAGTAACCCGGACTGAAACGGTTGGTGCGCTTGAATCCGGCAGGATTGATCTCCGCCTGCAGCACCGTCTCCATATAATCGGCCACGCTCTCTACGATCTGGCTGCCCACGCAGTCCATAGCGTAGGTCTGGAACATATCGTCACGGCGTTTTACGGCATCGGACCACTGGAAATAGCCGTTGCCTACCGTTGCCACAAATACGGCGTAGCGTTGTGCTCCGCGCAGCTGACGGCATATTATCTTGCCTGCATCAAAAGTTATGGGACCTTTCTCCCCTATCAATGTAAATTTATTATCCTCCAGGTCAAGTGATCCGTCCACGATCACATACTTGAACTGGGGGCGCAGGAACTGGGCTGACTCGCGCAGCAGATACTCGGTGGTACGCACGGTCTCCCCGTCGGGCTCACCGTCCTTGTACCCCATGAATGAATACACCTCCTTAAGAGGTATATCCAATCGGTTAATATCTATCTGCTGCCAGCTCATTTTTCCCAAGGTGACGCAAAGGGGTCGCATCGTTTTGCGTCATTAAAACGACGCAAAGCGAAACGACCC
>CACYHN010000089.1 GCA_902774275.1 uncultured Bacteroidales bacterium | reverse complement strand
CTTTTCAGTATATTTCTCAAGGAGAACAAGCTCGTAACCTGCACCCTCAATCACTTTACGGATTCCATCAACTGCAACCTTGGCAAAAGGCTTTGATGTTGCAACAAGTACCTTCATATCAATATCGAATTATAATTTTCAATTAATGTTTTGCCTCAAACTCCTTCATGCATGCAATCAGAGCGTCAACACTCTCCATAGGCAGAGCGTTGTAGCAGGATGCACGGAAACCGCCTACTGAACGGTGACCCTTGATACCAACCATACCCTGACCCTTTGCAAAGTTCATGAACTCGTCCTCGAGCTCCTTGTACTCGGGAGCCATAACCCAGCAGATGTTCATGTATGAACGGTCCTCAGCGTTTGCGGTACCTACGAACATCCTGTTGCGGTCAATTTCACCGTAGAGCTTGGCTGCACGGGCCTCGGCACGCTTAGCCATCTCCTTAACACCACCCTGGGCCTTGAGCCAACGGAGTGACTCCAGAGCTGAGTAGATAGTGAATGTGGGAGGAGTATTGAACATTGAACCGTTGTCAATGTGTGTCTGGTAGTTAAGCATGGTGGGGATGTAACGGTCAACCTTACCGAGAGCATCGTTCTTTACGATAACGAAAGCCATACCGGCAGGAGCCAGGTTCTTCTGGGCACCACCGTAGATGCAGTTGTACTTGCTTACGTCGATAGGACGTGAGAATATATCTGATGACATATCAGAAATCAGAGGTACAGGGCTGTCAAGGTCCTTGCGGATCTCGGTACCGTAGATGGTGTTGTTAGTTGTAAAGTGGAAATAGTCTGCATCGGCAGGAATTGTGTAATCCTTGGGGATGTAGGTATAGGTTGACTCGGCCGATGAAGCTACTTCAACAACCTCACCGAATGCCTTGGCCTCCTTGAGAGCCTTCTTAGCCCAAACACCGGTGTTCAGGTAAGCGGCCTTCTTGTTAAGGAAGTTATAGGGGATACGGCAGAACTCCATGCTGGCACCACCGGCAAGGAACAGGACTGAATAACCCTCAGGAATATCCAGGATTTCCTTAAAGAGAGCTACTGCCTCGTCAACAACGGGCTGGAACTCCTTTGAACGGTGGCTGATAGAGAGAATAGAAATGCCTGTGCCGGCAAAATCATAGACAGCCTTAGCTGATTTCTCAATCACTTCCTGCGGAAGAACAGCAGGACCTGCGCAAAAATTATGCTTCATAATTGAATAAAGTAGTTAATGTTTTTGATTCGTGGCGCAAAGGTACTCCCTTAATTCGGTCAAAACAAATATTTTCAATGAAAAAAATGATAATCATTCGAACAATATACAAATATTTTGCGCGCATTTTGCCTTATATTGCTTACACTTTGCAAGGGATACACTACCCCATTTGGCAATGTGTCACCTTTATCGCAAGGGTTGTCTTGAAACCCTGACAATTTGTTAATGTTATTTTTTTATACAGAGATTATGTAATATGATGAAAAACATGAATGCCGACGGTTTCAACAACCGCCGGCACCCTTCAAACTGGCAATTTCCTTACTTTATCAGAGTCTACCCTTTTCCTCATTGCCAGCTCCAGTACCCTTGTACTTGGACTCTGTATTATTGAATCTGTAGCGGAGCGTAACCACTACGTTTCTCGTATCCATGGCGTTGAGCTGATAGATACTTATGTTGGGATTTTTAATCAGCGCATCGGTCTTTCTGCGGTTCAGAAGATCCTCACCCGATATCTTCAGACTGAGACGGTCATTGAGGAAGGTCTTGGTCAGGGAGAGGTCAAGTGCTGTAACATGATAATCCAGATGTATGTTCTGATGGTCACCGGTACTCTGGTAAAAGAAGTTCACCTCACCCGTCAGGTCCGGGCGGAACACCAGCATGTTGTTCCACTGAACCTGCCAGAGCATCTCATTCATATCAACCTTACCCTCCAGGCTCTCAACCTCAAGCCACTGCTTGTAGAATCCGCCCATGAACTGAGGACGCCATATACCGACTGAGGGTGACAGTATGACCATGGGAGTGATTGACTTGATGGTCGGGATATTCTTGTGCGACACCATTATCACCTTGGGATCGGCGGCATTCTGCTCGGCGTAATAGATAATGGGGTTCTTCTCATTCGTATAGTCTATGTTGAACTGGATAAAGTTCCATCCGCCGGCCAGAGAGAGCACATGACGTGTGGAGTTCTTGAGCAACGGGTTTCCGGTCTGCATGGTGAAACGGCTGCCGTAGCTCACGTTATTGCTAAGCTGGCTGTAGGTAGGACGTGTGGTCCTGACCGAATAGCTCAGCTGCATCCCTACTCCGAACAGCATGGTGGCGAATGATGCCGAGGGATAGAAATTATCAAAACGGCGGCACTGGTCATTCATCTTTACATCATTCATATAGTAGTCGAATGACACATGCTCGTAACGCAGGCCGGCGCGAAGCTGGCCGTGGCCGTGGAGAAGCTGTCCTCCCTGAACAACGAGG
>CACYHN010000088.1 GCA_902774275.1 uncultured Bacteroidales bacterium | reverse complement strand
CAAAGTTCTTGAAGGAGATAATAACCTGAATCTTACCAAAAATGAAATAGCCTTGACAAGGACACAGGCAGATAAACTATTTGAAGGACGTAACCCTGTTGGAGATACATTGAACCTGAACAATGACATCTATTACATCAGGTCTGTAATTGAGGATCCGGGGAAACCCACCTCATTGCCTTACGAATTTCTGAGAGGATATGATGCTGAAAGTCTTACCCAAGAGAGGATTGTCAACACCCGTCTGTTTGTCAGGGTGAATGGTGATAATATTAAACAATTGGCCGATGAGATACAGTGTGATACGTTTAAATATGAAAGATCCTACACGACTTATGCCGGAGGTTCAGAAATTCAAAGAACACAGACAGAACGTGTTATTAAATATAACAAGCTCATGCCTATCTCCAAAATAAGGGAAGAAGGAATCTTTCAGAATGGAATATCCAGTGACAGTCTTGTTACAGGACAGGGACTTAATATCAATCTGCATTACGTTTATATTCTGATGCTGCTTGGTATTGTGCTGATAATATGTTCTCTTACCAACTACTTTACCTTGTTTGTAACAAAGTTGAGAATGAGAGTAAGGGAGATATCCCTACGTTATGCCAACGGTGCCAGTATGGTACAGATCGTGATGCTGTTCTGCACGGAAATTGCTATGATTCTTCTGCTCTCACTGTTGGTCGGTGCAGTTATCTGCACATTTACTATACCATACTACAAGGAGCTTAGCGTGATGGACAAAACAGCCATTAATATTGTTCTCAGCTATTTCCTGTGGGCAATGATCATCGGCCTTGCCTCTGTTTTGATTGCATTGGTTTTCATTGCATTGACAGGACGCAGACAGTTGTCGCAAAATTTCAGCGATACTGCGGGCAAATCCGGAACCGCACTTGGATATAAGCTGAGCATCGGTTTCCAATTGGCTGTAAGTATCTGTTCAATATTCTGTTCCGTAATCATTAATCGGCAGATAAACCATCTTCTGCTGTCATCGGATATGGGATACCGGAAACACAACGCGGGATACCTGTACCAGCCTGATATTCCGGAGACCGAAGCCATGGTCGTAAAAGACAGACTCATGATGATGCCGGAACTGGACAAAGTAGTCTTTGGATTTTATCCTCCAAGTCATTTTAAATACAGTTCCATGTTTACAGTTTACCAGGAGCATAACTCTATTGAAACAGCCATATTCTCAGCAAACAAGGAGTATCTGGATCTAATTGAGGTTGAACCTGTTGCTGGTGAGTTGTTCATTGAGCAGGAGCCTGATGATCTCATACTCATAAATGAAACACTGGCAAACCTGTTGGGAGGTCCGGAACAGAGTATCGGACAAAAAGTATATTATATTGGTCGCGACCTGACAGTAAAAGGCGTGGTCAGAGACCTTTGTTACTTTGATCCCAAAAAAGAGGCCGTACCATTGATACTCATTAGGAAAGAGAGCAACAAAACAGAATATGTCAAGCCTGATTATTTCACGTTCACCTACAAAGATGGAGTAAAATGGAATGCACTTGAAGAAAAGATACTTGATATACTACGAGAAATCAGGCCAACCTGCTCATATTATATTGCCGATATGGAAACAGACTTCCTGGATTTCATCAAGTCCGAGAATATGTTGTGCAAGCTCTTAAGGATAATAACCCTGATATGTGTGATGATATCAATAAGTGGCCTTTACAGCATTGTATCCCTGCTGTGCCAAAAACGCCGTAAGGAGATTGCCATCCGAAAGATAAACGGCGCCCGTACAACCGATATCCTCAAAATGTTCCTGAAAGAGTATGTACCCATCATCATTTTGAGTGCCATTGCCGCATTCTCAATAGGAACGATGGTAATGCATCGCTGGCTCTCAACCTATGTGCGCCAGACTCCCGTCACCCTGTGGATTTACCTGTCAGTATTCATTTGTATGCTGCTGGTCATCGGCCTTACCGTATTCGGCAATATCCGCCGCACAATGGTAGAGAACCCCGCCGACGTAATCAAGAGCGAATGAGTCTCCTGCCAAAGTGTCCCACACTCACCCCACTCACAATACGCTCTAACGCGGATAACCGTGGGACACCCTCTCATCTCGGACCAGTGTCCCACAACAAGACGCCCCACAGCGCTCACAGAGCCGATTACTGTGGGACACTTTGGCAAAAACTACCTAATCATGAGTTTCCTGACCTTGCCGTTCTTCCAGACCAGGTCAACGGTCTGGCCGGTGCGAGTGCGGATGCCGCGGATGTAGCCGTCGGGCCAGGCTGAAGGCAGCGCAGGCAATGGGTCAACCAGATGGTCCTCAGAGCGCAGCAGCATTTCCATCACTCCGGCACAGCCTCCAAAATTGCCGTCTATCTGGAACGGCGAATGGGCATCCAGTAGATTGGGGTAAGTGCCGCCTCCACGGCGGGCATCGGGACCGCGGTAATTGTCGGGGCTGATATAGCGTAACAGGCGCCTATACATACGGTATGCGTTGTCGGCGTCCCTGAGTCGGGCATAGAGGTTTATGCGCCAGCCGCAGCTCCAGCCGGTAGTCTCAAACCCCTTTATTTCAAGAGACTTGAGTGCGGCATCGGCATATTCTCCTCCACTTATCTGATGACCCGGATAAACTCCGAACAGATGCGACTGATGACGGTGCTGCGGATCCTCATCGGCCCAGTCATAATACCACTCCTGAAGATGACCGTCAGCACCTATATGA
>CACYHN010000087.1 GCA_902774275.1 uncultured Bacteroidales bacterium | reverse complement strand
CAAAATGATACAGCGAGTAATAATATCCCATGAAAACCGCGAATGCATAATGTCCCGGGACGGCAAGCAGAGCGCGGCTCACGGCAACTGAAAGCCAAGTATCGGCATGCATCAGGACATAGCCAAGGTTTTCAATGGTGGCAAAGCCCAACCCTACGCAAACGGCATATACAATTCCGTCATAATGTTCGTCAAAGAAAGGATTCTTGCGCAGTATGAGCCACAATGCCAACAGTTTGAACGCCTCCTCAGGCACGGCTGCTACAAGAAAGGCCTGGGCGGTGGAACCTGTGAGAGTAGAAGGTGTACCTTCAGGGCCAAACAACAACACACCAATAAACTGCTCAACATACACTACCGGCACACATATCAGTGCGCCGTACAGAAATGCCTTAAGCATCTGTGACATAGGCTCAGGCTGGACATCTTTCCTGCAGGTATATAACCAGAGCAGTATGGCGGGCAATATTGCGGCGGCAATCAGAATCATATTCCTAATATTTTATTCCAGACCTGAGAACGGAGCCGGCAAACGTTTGGTATAGCCTTGGGCGTGGAAAGTGGCAATGATGTTGCCATTCTGGTCAGTAACCACGACCTGAGCGGCCGGAATCTTGGGATGACGGCTGGTAAAATGGCCCTCGGCAGTAAGTACATCACCAAGTTTGGCCGATATGTGATAATAGATGGTGGAATTTATGGCAAAAGCCATGTTCTCACCCTGATTGACAAGAGCCGCAAATACAAGATCGGCCAATGTAAACAATGCGCCACCCTGACAGATGTTACCTGCATTCATGTGGTTCTCTGTTACGGTCATTGTGGCCTTGGCAGTACCAGGCTTGATCTCAGTGAGTTGAATACCTATGTATTTGGCGAACTTGTCACCATTGTTCAGAAAATCCTTTAGTGTCATGATTAGTGTAATTGATTGGCACAAAGATACACTTTTTGACTATCTTTACGCCAGAATTCAAACTAACCTTATTCTTATCTATATGAAAACAAGAACAATTATCATCGCCTTATTGGCCTCAATGATGGTGTTGCCAATAGCAGCAAAGAGCGTAGAACTTTCATTTAACTATCAGAAACAGAGCGGTGCAGGATCCAACCAGTGGGCCGTATGGATTGAAAACTCAGAGGGCAAGGTAGTCCGCACTCTTACGGTAACATCATTCACATCAAAAGGCCGTGGAGGTCGCCGTGGTTACACATTCCGCCCCACCTGTGTTCCCACATGGGTCAAGAATGCCAAGGCTGAGGAGATGACCGATGAGCAGATTGACGCCGTAACAGGTGCAACGCCCTCTCAGAGTGGTGTACAGACCTACACTTGGGATTTCAAGGATGCAGACGGCAAGGATGTTCCCGCAGGAGACTACAAGATATGCTTTGAAGCTACCCTGTATTTTAACAGCATCTTACTTTACACCGGATCATTCTCAACCAAAGACAAGGCCAGTGAAATCAAGCTAACCTCCACCCTTACCGAAGAGGATGAATCTCACAAAAATATGATAACAGAGGTAAAAGCTCAGCTCAAATAAAACAAGGAGCACAAAGGCTTCCAGCTCTACACACCAGCAAGGTTTCTATCTGCACCCAGTAAAACGGAACCCTGACAGCAAAGCGTTGTCAGAGTTTCGTTTTACCCGGCCTGGAAGGCCGGCAGAGTGGAGCGGGACCATGTCCCGCGGAACGGGTTTGGGGCGTCGCCGCCCCAAACTAAAAAAAGGTAAAATGCTTCTAATACAATAATACGTTTCCAGCTAGCGACTTTCAAGGCCCTTCAGGGCCAAGAAAGTCAAAAACCACCGAGCGCCAAAGGCGCGAGCCCCCTTGCGCCCTTAAAAAGTAGCTTTACCGCTAAGTGTATCTCCGCTAGCAGTAACAGTAACTGAATCCGATGTGCGGCGGATATAAACCACCATCCTACCTTGATATGTACTGAATACTGAGCTCTTATGGCTGGTCTCGTGTGCCAGGACATCGGCATTGTCAACCGCAATCAGTTCTGCACCAGTTACGCTCAACTCAATCCTGAAGTCATTATTGGGACAGACATTGCCTTCACTGTCAGCTATGAATAATGACAGAATCTCCACATCGTCAAAGCCTGAACCTCGATTACCTCCAATCCTCTCCATATGTATGCGTACAGGCTCACCGGCAGTTCTGGCAAAGCATCGGGTTGCTTCAACATCATTGTTATAGCCCACAATCTCCAGCTTGCCGGGATTAAAGTTCACAGTGAACAATGCAGGGCGAGCGTTATTGGGCATTGACTGTCGGCCTAATGATTCACCGTTAAGCAGCAGCTCCACCTCCTGACAGTTTGAATAGACCTCTATTACAGCCTGGTCATACGTATCCATATCGGCCGGTGTCCAGTCAGAGATGAGCGGACCAGCTCCGTTATTGTCAGCATGACGGGCATACGCCACCATGGGCTCACTTGTCCACCAACTGGCACGCTGCAGCCCGGCAGGCTTGACTCCGCCTGTCACATCAAGCAGTGAGGTACTCCACATAACCTGCGGCCAGGCTGCCTCACCCAGATAGTCAATTCCTGCCCACAGGAACTGTCCGCAAAGTGACGGGTCATCACGGAGCATGAGCCACGACTGTACATCATGCGTATTCTCCGTACCGATGATGGCTTTCTCAGGATGTGCATCGTGATACGCCTTGAGTTCATCCACGCGGTAGTTCTGCCCCACCACATCCATCATCTCAGCAAACCCGTTTTTATATACTCCCGATGAGTTGGGACGGAAGAGCGCCATAGTGACTGGGCGGGTATTGTCAAGAGAATGTATCAGGTCCTGCTGTTTGCGGTACTTTTCAAAACC
>CACYHN010000086.1 GCA_902774275.1 uncultured Bacteroidales bacterium | reverse complement strand
GCCATGCCCACATGGAAGGCCTACATGATCCAGTTCCTGAACATAGCAGGCCTGGGCCCGATATTCGGTGCCATCATGGGTGCCAAGTTCGGTACCGCATCATATTTGTGGATTGTGTTCGGTACCATTTTTGCAGGTAGCGTGCACGACTATCTTTCGGGAATGATTTCCATGCGTCACGGTGGCGAAAGCCTGCCGCAGCTTATAGGCAGATACCTGGGCAGTCCTATCCAGAAGGTGTTTATAATTTTTTCAATGGTATTGCTTATCCTTGTAGGTGCCGTGTTTGTTTCACAGCCTGCCGACATCCTGGCTCGCCTTACCCCTGAATCAATGGGTGTGAACCTGTGGATAGTGATCATATTCATCTATTATCTAATAGCTACATTGTTTCCTATTGACAAGATTATCGGAAAGTTCTATCCCATATTCGGTGCAGCGCTTCTGTTTATGGCCATAGGCATTATGATTGCCCTGTTCATTAACCGTCCTGAGCTGCCCGAGATGTGGAACGGGTTCGGTACAAAATATGACAAGAACCCCATATTCCCCATGATGTTCATATCCATTGCCTGCGGTGCCATCAGCGGATTCCACGCAACTCAGTCACCCCTTATGGCCCGATGCATGACCAATGAGACCAAGGGCCGCATGGTGTTCTACGGTGCAATGATCTCGGAGGGTATCGTGGCTCTTATCTGGGCCGCTGCCGCTACCGCATATTTTGGTGAGCACGGAACAGACCAGGGTGCCGCTGCTATCGTGCTGGATATCTCCAAGACCTGGCTGGGTAAGGTTGGCGGTCTGCTGGCTGTTATCGGCGTTGTTGTGGCTCCAATATCATCGGGCGATACGGCCCTTCGTTCAGCACGTCTTATCGTGGCCGATTTCTTCCATATCAAGCAAAAGTCAATTGCCAGCCGTCTGGCCATAAGCATTCCGCTGTTCATAATCACTTTCTTTGCACTGTTCTACAGCCTGCGTGACAAGGAGGGATTCAATATAATATGGCGTTATTTTGCATGGTCCAACCAGACTCTTGCTGTGTTCACCTTGTGGGCAGTGACAGTCTACTTGACCAAGCATAAAAAACCGGCCATATTTACTCTCATACCGGCTCTGTTCATGACAGTAGTAACGGTTACATACATCTTTATGGCCCCCGAGGGATTCCGCCTTGCTCCATGGATTGCCTACATCATTGCAGGAGTAGTGGCAGTATCCTTCCTGGCAATCTATCTTTTCTGGAAGCGCCGGCAATAACTTGTTAAAATTGCAAAGTCCACTTTGCAAAATGTGGATTTTTTGTATTACCTTTGCAGTCCGCGTACACGAGTGCGCGGGCGTGCTATTTTATATGGAACAGTTTTTCAGGACACATGACTATCTTATTGAGCACTTGCAGGCATCTGTAAGGCGTGATCTCATGGATGAGATTGACTGGTCCAGCCGTATGATAGGCATAAAGGGTACGCGCGGGGTGGGGAAGACCACTTTCCTCCTTCAGTATGCCAAGGAAAAATTCGGGCGTGACCGTTCATGTCTGTACATAAACATGAACAATCTCTATTTTCAGGGTCATGGTATTGCCGAATTTGCCGGAGAGTTTCATAAACTGGGCGGCAAGGTGTTGCTTATTGACCAGGTGTTCAAGCATCCGGACTGGAGCAAGGAGCTGCGAAAGTGCTATGACATGTATCCCGGGCTTAAGATCATATTCACCGGTTCATCGGTCATGCGTCTTAAGGAGGAGAACCCGGAGCTTAACGGTATAGTCAGCTCATATAACCTGCGAGGTTTTTCGTTCCGTGAATTCCTGAACCTTAAGGCCGGTACGGCATTCAAGGCGCACCGTCTGGATGACATACTTAAGAATCATGTCCAGATTGCTCAAGATGTACTGCAGCAGGTCAATCCGCTTGAGTTCTTCCAGGATTACGTTCATCACGGTTTCTATCCGTTCTTTTTGCAGCAGCGCAATTTTAGCGAGAACCTGCTCAAGACTATGAACATGATGATTGAGGTTGATATCCTGCTTATCAAGCAGATAGACCTTAAGTATCTGGCCAAGATCAAGAAACTGTTCTACTTGATGGCGGTATCGGGGACATCGGCTCCAAATGTAAGCCAGCTGGCCAAGGAGACCGATACTTCGCGTGCCACGGTAATGAACTATATAAAGTATCTGGCCGATGCCAGACTCATAAACATAGTCTATGCAAAGGGCGACAGTTTCCCGAAAAAACCGTGCCGCGTGCTAATGCATAACTCCAATCTTATTTACACAATCTATCCGCCGCGTCAGGACCGTCAGGATGTGATTGATACGTTCTTTGTAAACTCTATGTGGAAGGACCATGTGGTTCACAAGGGCAGCAAGGGATGGTCGTTCCTGGTGGATGGCAGTGTAAACTTTAAGGTTTCAACAACCGAGGGAAAGACACGTTTGCAGCAGGATTCGTTCCATGCTGTTGACGGACTTGATATAGGACATGACAACGTAATTCCGTTGTGGATGTTCGGTATGTTATATTGATACACAAGATTTTCAACAACTATAAACAACTATGGCAAAGAAATTTATCACTTGTGATGGTAACGAGGCTGCAGCTCACGTGAGCTATATGTTCTCGGAGGTAGCCGCTATCTACCCCATCACCCCGTCATCACCTATGGCGGAGCATGTTGACGAGTGGGCTGCCCGTGGCCGCAAGAACCTGTGGGGCCAGACAGTCACAGTTCAGGAAATGCAGTCTGAGGCAGGTGCCGCAGGTGCAGTGCACGGTTCACTTCAGGCCGGTGCTCTGACAACCACATTCACCGCTTCTCAGGGTCTTCTGCTTATGATCCCTAACATGTACAAGATTGCCGGTGAGCTGATTCCTTGCGTGTTTGACGTATCTGCACGTACATTGGCATCTCACGCTCTGTGCATATTCGGTGACCACCAGGATGTTATGGCTTGCCGCCAGACAGGTTT
>CACYHN010000085.1 GCA_902774275.1 uncultured Bacteroidales bacterium | reverse complement strand
TCCTTAGGTATGATGATATCATTCAGGTTGAATGACAGACCACCCTGGAAGGCCATCTTGTAACCCAGGTTCTTGATTCCGTCAAGGAATTCGCAGGCACGGGCAACACCCACCTTCTTGATTACATCCGAGATGAGGTCACGCAGTGTCTTCTTTGATATGATGTAGTTGATATAACCAACCTCATCAGGTACAAGCTCGTTAACGATTACACGGCCTACCGATGTCTCTACCAGATGAGTGATAGGTGAACCCTGCTCGTCAATGTCATTTACCATAACCTTGACAACGGCGTGGATATCAACCTTACCCTCATTGTAGGCAATCAGAGCCTCCTCGGGTCCGTAGAATGTAAGACCCTCACCCTTAACCTTTTCTATATAGTTGCCATCGGCATCCTTAACTGAACGACGGAGCTTGGTAATGTAGTACAGACCAAGTACCATATCCTGTGCGGGCACTGTGATAGGTGCACCGTTGGCAGGGTTCAGGATGTTGTGAGACTGAAGCATGAGCATCTGAGCCTCAAGTATAGCCTCATTGCTGAGCGGGAGGTGTACAGCCATCTGGTCACCGTCAAAGTCGGCGTTGAAAGCGGTACAAGCCAGCGGGTGCAGCTGAATGGCCTTACCCTCAATCATCTTGGGCTGGAATGCCTGGATACCCAGACGGTGCAGTGTAGGAGCACGGTTCAGCAGAACGGGGTGACCCTTCATTACATATTCCAGAATATCCCATACTATAGGATCCTTGCGGTCAACAATCTTCTTTGCTGACTTGACGGTCTTTACAATACCGCGCTCAATGAGCTTGCGGATAATGAACGGCTTGTAAAGCTCGGCAGCCATCAGTTTAGGAATACCGCACTCACCCATCTTAAGCTCAGGACCTACAACGATAACCGAACGTGCTGAATAGTCAACACGCTTACCGAGCAAGTTCTGACGGAAACGACCCTGTTTACCCTTAAGTGAGTCAGAGAGAGACTTGAGAGGACGGTTGGCCTCGCTCTTTACGGCACTGGCCTTGCGGCTGTTGTCAAACAGGCTGTCAACGGCCTCCTGCAGCATACGTTTCTCGTTACGCAGGATCACCTCGGGAGCCTTTATCTCAATAAGTCTCTTAAGACGGTTGTTACGGATAATTACGCGGCGGTACAGGTCATTAAGGTCTGATGTTGCAAAACGTCCGCCATCCAGAGGAACAAGAGGACGCAGTTCAGGAGGAGTAACCGGAATCACCTTGAGAATCATCCACTCGGGACGGTTCAGCTCACGTGATGAACGGAATGACTCAACTACCTGCAGACGCTTAAGAGCCTCGGTCTTACGCTGCATTGAGGGGTTGTCCTGGCTTGCACGTGCACGGAGTTCGTATGAAAGCTTGTCCAGATCAAGCTGGCTCAGCAAATCATAGATGGCCTCGGCACCCATCTTGGCAACAAACTTTTGGGGATCGCTGTCATCGAGCATCTGATTCTCTCTGGGCAGTTTGTCCAGGATATCCAGATACTCCTCCTCGGAGAGAAGGTCCAGCTTATTGCTGCCAAGTGTACCCTGCTCAGCCCAAACACCCGGGTTGATTACAACGTAACGCTCGTAATATATGATAGAATCAAGCTGCTTGGTAGGAATACCCAGCAGATAACCAATCTTGTTGGGGAGTGAGCGGAAATACCAGATATGTGCTACCGGAACTACAAGCTGGATATGACCCATACGCTCACGACGCACTTTCTTTTCGGTCACCTCAACACCGCAACGCTCGCACACGATACCCTTGTAACGGATTCTCTTGTACTTTCCGCAGTGGCACTCGTAATCCTTTACAGGACCGAAAATGCGCTCGCAGAACAGACCGTCACGCTCAGGCTTGTATGTACGGTAGTTGATGGTCTCAGGCTTGAGGACCTCACCGCTGGAGTTAGTCAGAATCTCCTCGGGTGAGGCAAGACTGATGGTTATCTTTGAGAAATTGTTCTTGATCTTTGTATCTTTTTTGAAAGGCATAGCTTCTAAACTTTTAATGGTGATTACTCAAGATTGATGCTAAGACCCAAACCGCGCAACTCATGCAACAGCACGTTGAGAGATTCGGGGATGCCCGGTGTAGGCATCGGATCACCTTTCACAATAGCCTCATAAGCCTTTGAACGGCCGGTCACGTCATCGGACTTGATTGTCAGGATCTCCTGCAGCACGTGGCTTGCACCGAATGCCTCAAGAGCCCAAACCTCCATCTCACCAAAACGCTGACCACCAAACTGGGCCTTACCGCCAAGCGGCTGCTGAGTAATAAGTGAGTACGGACCAATTGAACGGGCGTGCATCTTATCCTCAACCATGTGACCCAGCTTAAGCATGTAGGTAACACCTACTGTTGCGCACTGGTCAAACGGCTCACCTGTGCCGCCGTCATAAAGCTGTGTCTTACCGTAACGGGGCAGACCTGCCTTATCGGTCCATTCGTTCAAATCATCAATAGAAGCACCGTCAAATATAGGAGTAGCAAACTTGACGCCAAGCTCACGTCCGGCGTGACCAAGTACGGTCTCGAATATCTGACCTATGTTCATACGTGAAGGCACACCCAGCGGGTTAAGAACTATATCCACGGGAGTACCGTCAGCAAGGAACGGCATATCTTCCTGTCTTACAACGCGTGATACGATACCCTTGTTACCGTGACGACCGGCCATCTTGTCACCTACGCCAATCTTACGCTTCTTGGCAACATAGACCTTAGCCATCTGGATGATACCCGAAGGCAGTTCATCACCTATTGTAAGAGCAAATTTCTTGCGCTTGTTCTCGGCATCGTACTCCTTGTACTTGCGCAGGAAGTTTACTATCAGTTTTGAAATTAGTTCGTTGGTATGCTCATCGGATGTCCAGCGGTCAGACTGTACCGATGTGTAATCAACGCCTTCAAGAATCTGTTTTGAGAAACGCTGGCCCTTGGCAATGACTTCGGTACCGAGCAGGTCAAATACGCCCTGTGATACCTTGTTTGTTGTAAGAGTCATGAGTTTCTTTACAAGAATGCCCTTAAGTTCGGCAACCTTATCCTCAAACTCAACGTCAATCATGGGCAGACGAGCCTTGTCGGCCTGTTTTGAACTGCGGGTCTTGATTGCGCGTGAGAACAGTTTCTTGTCAATTACAACACCCTTGAGCGAAGGAGAAGCCTTGAGAGA
>CACYHN010000084.1 GCA_902774275.1 uncultured Bacteroidales bacterium | reverse complement strand
TGCTTTGCGTCCGTTCACTTTTTCTTTACGGCCCGATGACTTCTTCTCCTTGCGTTTGGATGGCACAGTAGGGACTGTCCCCTTTGTGCCATTTCGGAAGAACTGACGCCAGTCACCGTTTTCAAAATCGCGCCAGAAATCATCATCCTGCGCTACCTGGACTTTAGGAGCACGTTTGGGAGTGCGGGAAGTCTTTTCCTCGTGGTAAGCTCTCTCTTCACGGGTTGGTTTACTCTCCTTTTGAGGTTTAGTCTCCCTACGGGGTTTATCCTCACGATAAACTTTCTCTTCCCGAACTGATTTCTCTTTACGCGGCTTGCGTTCACGTGCCGGTTTCTCCTCCCGTGGGGTTCCATGAGCGTGTCTCGGCCACCTCAACATTTACCTCGCGACCCTTATAGTTCACACCGTTCATGCCCTCAATAATCTCCTCAGTGTACTCCTCAGGGCACTCAAAGAATGAGAAGTTCTGCATCAGGTCAATACGGCCCACATCCACGCGTCCGGCTACATTGCGGTTGAGCATCTCAATGATATGGACAGGTTGCACGTGATCCTTCTTACCTATATTGATAAAGAAACGGGTATAACCTTTTTGAGCCCGATGACGGTCCTTCTTTTTGCGTTTCTCGTCATCGGCATCCTTACGGGTAACCTCCTCAAGTTCAGGAGCATCCTGATAGTAACGTACAAAACGGCCGAATTCACGGGTCACGATACGCTTTATGATATCGTTCTTATCCATCCAGTCCAGACGGCGGAAAATCTCAGGCAGGAACTTTTCAATCTGTTCCTCGTTAACCTGAATGCGCTCCAGATCGTCAATTACCTTATAGAGCTGCTTTTCACATATC
This sequence comes from uncultured Bacteroidales bacterium, assembly GCA_902774275.1. Lineage (GTDB taxonomy): Bacteria > Bacteroidota > Bacteroidia > Bacteroidales > Bacteroidaceae > Colenecus. The sequence goes on along the minus strand of CACYHN010000084.1, from coordinate 2,761 downwards.
TGAGTTCCGGTAGGCATCTCGCCCTGAACGAACTGCTTGCCTATAGCCTTCTCAATAAAACGGATCTTACCCTTCTCACGCAGGTTTACAATCGATATGGATGTTCCTGTCTTGCCTGCACGTCCGGTACGGCCGCTACGATGGGTATAGTTCTCAATGTCATCGGGCAGTCCAAAGTTGATTACGTGAGTCAGGTTGTCCACATCCAGTCCACGCGCTGCCACATCGGTAGCAACCAGCAGCTGCAGCTGGTGCTTGCGGAACTTGTTCATGGTCAGGTCACGCTGTGCCTGTGAAAGGTCACCGTGCAGTGAATCGGCATTATAGCCGTCCTGCATCAGCTTGTCGGCAATCTCCTGCGTCTCCAGTCGGGTACGGCAAAAAATTATAGCGTAAATTGAAGGATAGTAGTCAACTATGCGCTTAAGCGCCAGGTACTTGTCCTTGGCGTGAACCATGTAATAGACGTGGTTCACGTTCTCGGCCCCTTCGTTACGTGTACCTATTACAATTTCGCGGGCATTGTTCAGGTATTTCTGCGATATTGTCTGAATCTCCTTGCTCATAGTGGCCGAGAACATAAGCATCTTGCGCTCCACAGGGACCGATGAAAGTATCTTTTCAAGATCCTCGCTGAATCCCATGTTGAGCATCTCATCGGCCTCATCGAGGATTACGGTACGGATGGTGTCAAGACTTACCACACCGCGCTCCATAAGGTCAATCAGTCGGCCCGGAGTAGCCACAATTACGTGTGCACCGCGCTTAAAGTTGCGTATCTGGTTCTCTATGGATGAGCCTCCGTACATAGGGATAACGTGCAGGCCTTCAATATAATGCGAAAAATCAGCCAGGTCACTGGCAATCTGAACGCAAAGCTCACGTGTAGGACTCAGTATAAGGAACTGGGCATCCTTGCTGTCCACATCGGTACGCTGAATTACCGGTATGCCGTAAGCGGCGGTCTTACCGGTACCGGTCTGTGCCAACGCCACAACATCACCGCTCCCCTCTTCCAAAAGATACGGAATTACCGCCTCCTGAACGGGCATGGGGTTCTCAAAACCTAACTCTTCAATAGCCTTGAGTATCCGGTCCGATACCCCAAGTTCGCGGAAAGTGCTCATCAAATAAAACGGAAAATCAATTAAGTGTAATACTCTGTTCGCCAATCATTACGCCGTCAACAAACAGATATGCGGTATATGTTCCTGCACTGAGATATTCCTCAACATCCCAGTACATGGTAACCTCCTGCTGCTCGCCGGTATATTCAATATACTTCTTGGCAGAGTACTCCAGAGCCACGTTCTCATACTGGAACGTGTTGCTTGCATCCTTTACCAAAGGCTCGCCGTCCGGTTTGGTGATACGCAGATACACGGTTTTCTCGCCGGTCTGGACGGTTATATTCTTGACAATGGTAAAGTTTATCATGAACTGTGTAACGTTCTTTACTTTCTTTTCCTCTTTTCCGCGCTTGTTTCGTGCAGATACAGTAATAGCAGCCGCATCAAGCTGTGACGCGAGAGCAACCTTTTCCTCGGCTTTCTCCTTTGCTACAGTAAGCTGTTCCACAACCTTTGTCTGCTCCTGATATTGCTGACGGACGCGGGTGTTCTCCTTGGCAAGCTGTTTGTTAACCTGGTCAAGGGAGTCTATCTGGATAACGTATGAACGCATTACCTCACGTACGGTTGCAAGTTCCCTTTTGAGTCTGGTAATCTCGGCTGCATTGGTAGCCTTGGTCTGACGGAGTTCCTCCAGCAACTGCTGCGTGCGCTGTTTTTCCTTATCCAACTGACGAATAAGAGAGTCATTGGAGATATGCCTCTGCATCTCGTCATACTGTACGGCAAATCCGGAGTATTCGTTCTCCATCTCCTCTTTCTCAATTTCAAAGAGTTGGGTCATATCATCAATCTCCCTACTCTTATCCTGAACAGAGAGATAAAGATACACCACTGCTCCAACAAGCAGAGCTATTGCCAGAACGGCTAATACCAGGCCGGTGTTGCCTTTTTTGTTTTCGTTCTCCATTTATTTTTTAAGAGCTGCCATGCTCTCCTTTATGGTTGCTATCTTCTGAGTGGCATCGGCCTGTTTCTTGCGCTCGTTCTCAACGACAGCAGCAGGAGCGTGTGCCACAAAGTTCTCATTAGAAAGCTTGGCGTTGACACCCTTGAGGAATCCCTCCAGGTGCTGCAACTCAGCTTCCATCTTCTTAAGTTCAGCCTCCACATCAATGAGTCCGCCCAGACGTACTGCATACTCCTGGGTTCCCACCATGAATGCAGCTGTACCCTCACTCTTGGCAGCTACTACAACAATCTCATCCAGTCCGGCCATCTTGAGTATCACGCTACTCAACGCTGCGAGCGGGTTGCTGCCTACAGCCTCAACAGTAAGCGGCTCACGCGGGCCGATGTTCTTGGCCTTGCGTACTGAACGGATCTCAGTCACAACCTGCTTGGCCTGCTCAAACTGATCAAGCAGAGCCGAATCAGCCTTACCCTTTACAAGATCCACGATAGTCTGGTTCATGATGCTCTCACCATCCTTGCGCTCGCGTACTGCGTGCCAAAGTTCCTCAGTGATGAACGGCATGAACGGGTGAAGCAGCATGAGCAGCTGCTCAAACATATCCAGTGTAGCAGCGTATGTCTTGGAGTCAATGGGCTGACCGTAAACAGGCTTGATGATCTCCAGATACCAGCTTGCGAACTCATCCCAGAACAGCTTATATACAGCCATCAGAGCC
>CACYHN010000083.1 GCA_902774275.1 uncultured Bacteroidales bacterium | reverse complement strand
CAACTGCGGGAGCTTGGCCCAGAACTCGTCAATAGTGCCGTCAAACAACTCCTGCGGGATAAAGAGTGAACTCTCCACATCGCTCTGCTCAATGGCGTAGCCGCTTTCACGCGCCAGAATGACCAGCTTGCGCAGCACATCCTTACCGCACAGGTCAATGCGCGGATCGGGCTCACTGTAACCCTTCTCCTTGGCCAGGCGGATGGTCTCACTCAACGGACAGTCGGCACTCAACGTGCTGAATATGAAGTTTAGCGTACCGCTTACCACTGCCTCAATCTTGAGAATGCGGTCACCGCTGTTTATCAGGTCATTTATGGTGTTTATGATAGGCAGTCCTGCACCCACGTTGGTCTCAAACAGATACTTGACACCACGACGGCGGGCAGTCTGCTTAAGGGCAAGGTAGTTCTCATACTCCGATGATGCGGCAATCTTGTTGGCTGCCACAACCGATATGTTATGATCCAGGAAATCCTTGTACAGACCAGCCACATCGGCACTTGCGGTGCAATCCACAAACACAGAGTTGAATATGTTCATGCCAATGACCTCGTCATGCAGTTTCTGTATGTTGCTGGCCGGCGCCTTGTCAAGCTGCTCGCGGTAATTCTCCAAATCAATGCCCTCACGGCAGAACAGGGCCTTGCTGCCGCGTGCAATACCTACCACGTTGAGTTTGAGGCCGCGTTCCTGCATCAGTTTCTCGCGCTGGCCGCGTATCTGCTCCAGCAGGCTGTTACCCACTGTGCCCACACCGCAGATGAACAGGTTGAGCACCTGATACTCTGACAGGAAGAACGAGTCATGGATTACGTTGAGCGATTTGCGCAGCGAGCTCTTCTGCACCACGAACGATATGTTGGTCTCGGATGCGCCCTGTGGGGCTGCGTTTCATGTTCTCACCCACAATGGCGATGGTTGCCAGGTCCATCTCGGCCGATATGGGGAATATGGCACCCAGCGCAATCTCCTTGCTGAACTCGCGGTTCAGCAGGTCGCAGGCGGGAGCGGCATCCTCATTGCGCACACCGATAGAAGTGCTGTTCTCAGACGATGCCTGCGATACCAGGAACACGCTGATTCCGTTCTCGGCCAAGGTCTTGAATATGCGGTAGTTCACACCTATCACGCCCACCATACCTAAGCCGCGCATGGTAATCAGAGCGGTATCGCTTATGCTTGATATACCCTTGATGGCCTTGGTTCCGGCAGGGAGTTCATTCACAATCTCGGTGCCGCGGGCCGTGGGGTTGAATGTATTCTTTATCAGTATGGGAATGTTCTTCTGGCACACAGGATAGATGGTAGGCGGATAGACCACCTTGGCGCCAAAGTTACACAGCTCCATTGCCTCCACATAACTCAGTTCATCAATGGTGTAGGCCGATGAAATCACGCGGGGATCGGCCGTCATGAATCCGTCCACATCGGTCCATATCTCAAGCACGCTGGCATCGAGAGCCGCTGCCAGGAGTGATGCGGTATAGTCCGAGCCACCGCGACCCAGGTTGGTTATCTCACCCGTCTGGGCATCGGACGATATAAAGCCAGGCGCAAGCGCCTTGACTTTAGCTGTTGGCTGTTGGCTATTGGCTATTGGCTTTCCATCCGGTGCGTTAAACAGAGGCTGGAAGGTCTCACGAATGAGACGATAAGTAAGGTCACTGTCTATGGAGTGGTTATGAGTGTTATGTTCAGTCTTTATGAATTCACGTGAATCAAACAACCTGATGTCATCAATAAGCTGGGCAACAATCTGTGAAGAGAGACGCTCGCCGTAGCTTACTATGATATCCATGGTCTTCTCTGACAGGTCATGCAAAAGGTAGAGCCCCTGCATGATCTCCTTAAGTTCACCAAACAGACCGTGCACGCCGTCAAGCGCCGCGGCTCTGCGCTGCGGGATGATTACGTCACTTATCATATTCTCATGACGGGTGAGCATGGCCTCCATCTCTGTCTCATACTGACGGTCACCGCCTGCAGCCATACGGGCTGTAGCAATAAGTTTGTCAGTGATTCCGCCCAGAGCTGAAACCACTACTATCACATCATCCTGTTGTGACTCAACAATCTCCTTAAGGTTGGTGATGCTCTCCTTGGATCCAACAGACGAGCCACCGAATTTAAGTACTTTCACAGCGATACTATTTTTCAAACTGCAAAATTACTCTTTTTATATCAATTTATGTGCATTGTTTTGGGAGAACTTAAGGAATAGGGTATCCAAAACTACGGGCCTTCGGCCCTACCCCTCCCAACCTATGGTTGGGCCCCTCCCATTCGCACGACATGGGCGTCGATGGTTTTTGATACCCTATACCTTAAGTTCTGCTCGTTATTATAATGTATCAGTATATGAAACGGAGCTCGTCCAGGTAGAGAGTAGAACCGTCACCACCGGTAAAAAAGTCACCAAGCTCACTTGACGAGGCTACGATTATAGCCCGTGTGGGAGTCCTGTCGCTACGGTAATCTATGTTGATGGTAAACTTATCATAATCATCCATATGGCTGTTGTAGGAGACTATGCCATAGCCTATTATGGCCGGGTCATTGTTTACGTCAAGGAACATGGACTCAGCAGGATCAATCGTGACCTGCCCATTCCAGTCACCCAGCACCACGTAAATCACTCCGGTATCCATCTTACCCATTTTGTTTTCATAAGGTGACTTTACATGAGATATAGCCACCGGCTGATAGCAGGCAAAACCCTCGAGCGATTTTGGTCTTTTTGTAAATGGCACGCCCCACTTGAGCGATGCATTTCCTTTGAGTATGTTTATTGTACCCATCTGGCCGGTAAACAGCGTGCCCGCCGCGAATTTCTTAACCAACACGGCGTTGATATATTTGGACTGAATCTTAGCCGCCCGTTTGCCATTACCTGATACAGCCACTTTTGAACTCTCCGGGACGCAGTTCTGAATGCCCAATATGGCAGTAGCCTCATTGGCAGAGCCCCACACCGTGCGGTCCTGATCGTTTACATCGGCCCCATAACATTTTTCTACGGAGCCACTCTTGCTCCACTCGTCAAGACTCATGTTGTAGAGCTGACCCTCCTCGGCCTTGGACGGAATAGGAGCAGGTAGAGTTTCAGATCCGTTTCCATCGGGCCTGTAAAGGTCATCCTGCCATTCATCGCAGGAGAATAGCAAAACAGCGGTCGCAAATAACAGAAATATCTTTCTCATGAACCTTAGAAATGAAATACCAAACCCATATTAAGACCTATAAGCGAAGGCTTGAAACGCACAAAAGCATGATTGAGGCTTGCATCGGCACAGTCTGTTGAGCTCTCGTCATTCCATAAATAGCCACCCTCAAGTAGAGGCAAGGAGAACTCGAACGATATACGGTCTGTTGCAAACACGCTCACACCTGGATAGAATCCAAGCGATACACTGCCCAAACCGGTATATGCACCCTCTTTTCCCTGGGTCGTACGGTTGTAATTCTTGTAGAATCCGGTCTGTCCGGTCAGGCGGCCCTCAAAAAAAAGCGCTATTATCCTGCCGTCAAAAAGCGGCAAGTACTGACGGCATGTGACCGCACCATTAAGCACCTCGCGTATGAGATGGCGGTTCCGCTCCTCATTACCCAGAAACCGAATGGAATCCACGTCCACGCGGGCATCGGAAAAACCCACCCTGAAGCCTACTGAAAGATTGTCCTTTACGAACCATGCACCACTGGCAGCAATGTCAAAAAGATTTACATTACCTTTTATTCCCGTTATGATTCCAAGCAGGTTCACGCCATCCTCGCCATTGGCATCCCACGAATTCCAGCCCATTGATAATCCGGCAGATCGTGTTCCTTTCTCAATAAACACAGCTTTGGGGTTACCCATACCACGTTGCTGGGCGAACGCCCCCGTAACCGGTAAGAGTAACAGGCATAATGCAAAAACAAATCCCTTCTTCATATCAATTGTACTATTATCCAAAGAGGTGCTTGAATGCCTCCTCAACCTTGGTAACAGGAATGAGGCCGATGCCCAGCTGGCGGTTCTCCAGGCCGTGCATGTTGCTCTTGGGGATGATGATTCGCTCAAATCCCAGCTTGGCGGCCTCGGATATGCGCTGCTCTATGCGGCTCACGGGGCGGATCTCGCCCGACAGGCCCACCTCACCCGTCATGCAGACGGTGCGGTCAACGGCAATGTCCAGACTGCTGGAAAGTATTGCGCTGATTACAGCCAAGTCTATTGCGGGGTCGCTAACCTTT
>CACYHN010000082.1 GCA_902774275.1 uncultured Bacteroidales bacterium | reverse complement strand
GGCGACGCCTTCATGAATAAAGCGTTGATCGAGCGTAACATAATACGTGAATCTTGGCAGCATTTCGTTTTGACGAAGGATAATCAATTCCGTTGTTCCTCCGCCAATTCCGTTCGGCAGTCTTGTCGCAATAAAAGATTTTCTGTTTTCAAAGCATGGAGATATTTTGGCAAACGCAACATCTCCGTCAGCAAATTGAGTATGTCCCTTGCGAGCCTTTATCCAAGGCTGTATTTCATACTCAAATGCTCCGTTCATGCAAGCAGAAATTTTCTCCATGGGAACAAAAGCTGCTTCGACATCGTCTGGAGCATCGTTTTTGGGATTGATCGAGTATACTTTTTCAAGATATCCCCAACACCAATTCTCCGGCACTTTATACGGTTGTTCCTCCACCGGCACCAGTAACATTCAAAAACTGTCTTTTAGCGTTATCACCACTGGTGCCATCACTATTTTTAGTTTTAATATCGTAACTGTTTTTTGCATCAATCCAAATAATCTGGAACAATGCGTCATCATCCGCGGGTGATGATTCAAGGTGAACACGCATACGTCCCACATTACTCTTATTACCCATACTTCTATTACGAGTTAGGTATTTACCGTCAGTGGCATGCTTAATATAGTAGTAATTCTCACCAGATTTCTTTTCAATTATCCAAATGGCATTGTTTACAGTATATTCGCCATTTCTGCACTGGTAGGTGGTCATAAATGGCATGTCAGTATCACAGCCTGAAGAATAAACATAATAATACGGATCACTTGACTGGTAATAAGCCCATTCCTCTGTCGGACACAGGTAGTAATTAGTGGTTGTATTGGCTTCTACATAACCTCTACTGGCAATATAATATACTCCCGAATAGTCCTGTCCCCACGTATTGCCAGCTCCCAGCGTTAAGATCATGAACATAACGCCAAGTGTGCGGCTGAACATGTTTACACCCGTACTTATATGTGATATGATATGTTTTATTTTTAGTGTCATACAGTTGTTACTTTTCATAATCATCATCTTCTGCTTGTCAACGTCTTCAAAATTATGTTTTAGCTCAACTTTTGTTTTAATTATCTTGTTACTGCAATCTTGCGGTGGTTCACGATGTATACGCCGCGGCTGTTGACTGGGACGGTCACCTTGGTGGCGGGTTGGATTGTGAATCTCTTGAGCAGCTTGCCGGCCACGTTGTAGATTGTTACATCGGCGGGATAGTCAAGGGTGCTCTCTATGCAGATGCTCATATTCTCTGAGTAGATGAACAGGCTGCGGTTAGCAGCTGTCTCATCAAGCTGGTTGCTCTCGCCGTTGTAGCCTATCAGGAGTTCGCTGGCGCGGGTTCCCATACGTCTTTGTGCGCCGTTAACGCTAGCTGCCACGGTAATGTATGGGCGGAACGGAACGGTAGTAGCGGTGGCCTGTTGCTCAAATTTATTGCCTGTTGCGTTCATCAGGTAATCATCGGTTAGAGCCTTGGTCTGATATGTGGGTACAAACGTGTATGCGTATCCGTCATATGTTACCTTGGATGCTGCATTGAGATACTCATCATCGGTTACATCAATGCTTATGCCGGTTTCCGATGCAAACGTTATTACCTGCGGGTCAAGACGTGCCGGGGTATCGGCGGCAGTATTCTTAGGTACGAACTGTCCGCTCAGGTCAAACTCGTAGTAACGGCTGCCCGGCCATCCAATCAAGTAAGGTGTGCCTGCTGCATAATACGGATAACCATTATAATCACGGTTTTTGTTTTTGTAGTATTCCTGATAATCATCACCATTGGCATCGTCTTGATTGTTCTTGCTATAGTAGTAATCCCACAGGAATGTGTTGCTTACTGTCTTTGTCTTGCTGCCGGATTCGGGCGACTTGAATATACCAGTGTAGATGGTCTTGGTGTCATCATTAGGATCCTTATTTGATTCAACCTGATCAAGTTTACGCAGCCAGTACTCATGACCAACAGTGTTGCCCTCGTAGAAGTGGGTTATCTCACCCTTCTGCTGAGTGGTTACAAGTTCGGCGGTGAACGGCAGACTTACGGTTTCCCAACCGCTGTTGCTGGTCTCCATGTACAGACCTGGTACGCGCTGGTACCACATGCGGCTGCCAATGTGATCTTTACTCTTCTTTACGAACTCATATCCTATTGGAGCATTAAAGTCTTGCTTGTCAACCAGCAGATGGTCATTGTTTGCCGTCAAGTTATAGTTGACCAGATGTCCGTGAATGGTGTTAGTGACAGCCTGTTCAACACGGCGGTAACTGGTGTTGTCCTCTACGTAAATAGGCTCGGCAAAGTACGTGGTGAGCACGCTCTGGGTAGCGCTATGATTATTGCCCGGAGCATACACAAGCAGGTTCTGAGTCTCGTCATGGTTGACTATGCTTGTAAGGTCAGTGTAATCAAGCAACGGAGCAAAGAACTTACCGTCAACAAGGCCTTGCTTGTAATCGGCCTTATTGCCTGTTACATCACCGTGACCTGCCAGGTCAATGGCTGTCATGCCCGGATATATGGTATGCTTTCCGTCACTTGACTTGGTGGTCAGGTAGGCATCGGCATTAAAGTGAACCACACTCATTTCCTTGCTTCCAAAATATGCAGGTGCACGCATTACACGGTTGGCTATGTCATAGTTAGACGGTATCTCCTGATGAGGTCTTTCTATGTTGTATCCATAGGTCAGATCCTGACCAAAGAACAGATAGTCATTGGGCCACAAGGGGACAAACTCAGACTTTTGAACGTTTACGGGCTGATTGTTCTCGGTAACCTGAACAGTGTACTCTATGTAACGAGGATCGGCCGATGACGGTATGTATCCTTCGGCATAACGGAAATCACCATCCGCGTAACGTTTCTCAACATATCCTAAGTTGCTGAACTCTGCATAATCGCTCAGGTCTGACAGAGGCGGATAGTGGCCAACTGAGTACTTGTATCCCTCAGTTTTGTTGTTAGTATCTATGTACTTATAATCGGTTCCCGATGTCAGTTGCTTGCCGTCATAGTAACGCTTGTTGAGGTAGAAACTGTTAAGGTTGTATGTCACCTCACCGTTATAGAATGACTGATCAGACATGGGTGTTGCTATGCCACGTTTATCGTTTTCATTAATAGGCTGGGTCTTGTAGTTGAGATTCTTGGGATAGTAACTGTTGACCAGTTGTCTCCTGCTTAAATCATTTTCATCTGTTCCGAATACTGCATATACCGAACCGTTAAGTTCGCCGTCAGTATTTATCCAGCAACTCTCTACATAACCATTTTCACCGCTATCGGCCACGCCTGAAGAAGTGAATGAACCGGTCACGCCCAGGTTATAGACTTCGCCGCACAGTTTGCCGA
>CACYHN010000081.1 GCA_902774275.1 uncultured Bacteroidales bacterium | reverse complement strand
CTTCATGTTGATATCCTTAACCAGGAATCCGGCATCCTTAAGCATTGCCTGGATGGTGATAACGTCCGGGTGAACCTTACCCCATGACAGCGGCTCCATGGCTACGTCCAGAACGTCACCGCCAGCCTTGGCAACCTCAAGCATTGAGGCTACTGCAAAACCGGGACCGTTGTGGCCGTGGTACTGTATGATGATATCGGGATGTTTTTCCTTGATTGCGCGAACGATGGTGCCAAGCATTGCGGGACGACCGATGCCGGCCATATCCTTGAGGCAGATCTCCTGTGCGCCACCCTCGATGAGCTGCTCAGCCAGGTTGATGTAGTACTCGGCATTGTGCACCTTTGAGTAGGTGATACACATGGTTGCCTGAGCGGTCATGCCTGCTGCCTTGGCCCACTTGATTGAGGGGATAATGTTACGCGGGTCATTCAGACCGCAGAATATACGTGTTATGTCAACACCCTGAGCGTGCTTAACCTTATACATGAGCTGACGTACATCAGCAGGAACAGGGTTCATGCGCAATGCGTTCAGACCACGGTCAAGCATGTGGGTCTTGATTCCAACTTCATTGAAAGGCTTTGTGAATGTACGAACTGCCTGGTTGGGGTTCTCTCCGTAGAGGAGGTTAACCTGCTCCATTGCACCGCCGTTAGTCTCAACGCGGTCAAAGCAGCCCATATCGATAATTACCGGAGCAATCTTGGCCAGCTGGTCCTTACGGGGAACATACTTGCCTGATGACTGCCACATGTCACGGTACACAAGACTGAATTGTATCTCTTTCTTCATAGTGGTTATGTGTTTTTTATTACTTGTTTACATTGGGTCTATTGAGCGTGCAATCCTGGCGCATAATCCCGGGAAGAAACGTTTGATATATACCATAAGCAACTCCTTCCGGCCCACCAGAACCTCACGTTTTTTCTTATATACAGCACGGACAATCTTGCGCGCGGCCTGCTCAGGAGTGCAACCTCCTGCCTGACCGGCATCCATCTTGGCATGCTGTTTTCCGTCTTTTTCAAGGGCATAGAATGATATGCGGGTCTGAACGCGGCCCGGGCATACTATCGTTACGCGGATGTTATCCTTGTAGTACTCAGCCTGGACGGTCTCAAAGAATCCGTACAGGGCGTGCTTGGATGAGCTGTATGCGCATCGAAGCGGGAATCCGAACCTGCCGTTGATGCTGGTGGTTACCATAAGCTGACCGCCTCCGCGCTCAATCATCTTGGGCAATATCACCTTGGTCATGATAACCGGAGCGAACCAGTTTATGTCCATCACCTTATTTATGACACGCATCTCAGTCTCACAGGTGGTGCCGCGCTGGCTTATGCCGGCATTGTTGTAGAATACGTCAATGTATCCGTAAACCTGCCATGCCTGCTCTGCCAGTCCTGCCACCTCATCCTTCTTGGAGAGGTCAAAGGGTAGGGGCTTGGCATCGGGAGCACCCAACTCAATGCAACGGGCGGCAACCTTTTCCAAAAGATCAGCCTCGAGTGCAGTGAGAATGAGTTTTGCGCCTTCACGTGCAAACTCATATGCGGTTGCTTCACCTATGCCCGATGACGAACCGGTTATCCAAACTACCTTATCTTTGAACTTGTTCATTTACAACTGTCTATTGCCTGCTTGAACCAGATGGCACGCTCGCAGCCCTCACCGGTGTTGAGAAGGATAAGGTCACCGTCTTTGAGCTTTTTCTCCTCAAGAGCCTTGAAGAATCCGGCTATACATACTACCGATGCAGGTCCCATGTATATGCCCTGTGCATCCTTGACCATACGGCCGTAACGCTCCAGCCCCTCCTCCTTTACACGCAGGAATGAACCACCGCTATTCTTTACGATGGGGCCTACCAGCGGATACATTCCAGGGGTGCCGGCGGTAAGTATTGATATCTTTGTCTGAGGAACCACGGTGGGGAAGTGCTTGTTCCAGCCCTGCGGGAAATTGTTCTCAATTGCCCATTCCCAAGCCTGGACCATCGGGTCACAGGTGTCCTGCTGAACCAGCAGCATGCGGGGCATCTTGTACTCGGGATAGGCATCGGCTATCTCACGCATTCCTTTCTCGAAAGCTATTGGGCTTGTGCCGCCTGCAACAGCCTGCATATAGACATCGGGGATACGGCCCAGCTGGCGCATGCACTCAAAGACAAGTGTCTTCTTGGCCTCTACGCGGATGGGGTCTATGTTTCCGGCCGATATCATTACGTTCTGGTTCTTGTGGAAATCAGCTGCCTCGGCCTTGGCCTGTCCGTAACCGCCCTCTGATACCTGCAGGTTCTGACCTGTGGCGCGGATGGCCTGCTGGGTCTCCTGGTACATATCGTGCGGGGCAAATACGTCAAACTTTACGCCTGCTTTGGCCAGATATGTGGCGTATGCCGTGGCTGCATTACCGGTCGATGCCAGGCAATACTCCTTTACTCCGTGTTTCTTGAACAGTGTGGCTGCCAGGGATGCAGCAATATCCTTAAATGTACCTGAGCCTTCGTTGAGGTCATTACGTGCAACCACGACCTTGCAGTCTATGCCGTATTTGTCCTTGGCATAGCGGCTCAGGAAATCCCATTCTTCAATGGGTACTGCACCTTCACCGCAACTTACCTGCTCATCGGCCTCAGTGAGAGGCAGGAACGGCAGGTAGTGGTAGAGGTTATCTACCTTTTGGCCTGGTTTGCAGAGTTCATCAAGCAGGCGGTAATCGGCATCATATACCACCTCTGCGTGGTTGCTTCCGCACTCACACAGCTGGTCCTGACTGAACCAAGTGGCAAAATCACCTATTACCTTGCCACACTTCTTGCAGACAAGCTTGTAGCCCATTATCTCTTTATCTGAGCACGCTTGAATACGTTCATATCCTGGATTGGGCCCTCGTAGTAACCGGCCTTGAGCTTCTTCTGGACATCCTTGAAGACCTCAATGGTGCGCTTAACATGATCCAGAGTGTGTGAAGCGGTCGGGATGATACGCAGCATGAGCTGGCCCTTGGGGATAACGGGATATGTAACGATTGAGCAGAAGATTCCGTAGTTCTCACGCAGGTCAACAACAACGTTGGTACCCTCGTTCACGCCACCCTCAAAGAATACGGGTGTTACAGGTGACTCGGTTACGCCTATGTTGAAGCCCTCGGCCTTGAGGCCGCCCTGCAGAGCGTTTACTACCTCCCACAGGTGCTCGCGGTACTCGGGGTGAGCCTTGATCAGGTCCAGACGCTTCTGGTTACCTATAACCAGAGGCAGCGGCAGTGACTTGGCGTAGATCTGTGAACGCATGTTGCACTTGAGGTGATCGATGATCTCAGGCTCTGAGCTTACTACACCACCGATTGATGCCATACTCTTGGCGAATGCATCGAATATTACATCGA
>CACYHN010000080.1 GCA_902774275.1 uncultured Bacteroidales bacterium | reverse complement strand
GAACCGCGAATCGCAGGAGAGTGACAAGACTACTTATCAGACCGTATATTCCAAGATAAAGGGCAGCGTGGCGGCTCCAACTGCCGGACTGCATTTTACTGAGCGAGTGCTCCGTGATCTGGATGCTCATGGGATTGACCGTGAGGAACTGACCCTGCATGTGGGTGCGGGTACTTTCCGGCCGGTGAAATCGGAAGAGATCAGTGGGCATGAGATGCATACTGAGTTCATTGCTGTGCGTCGCAGTACCATTGAGAAGCTTATTGCTCATGGCGGTGAGACCATTGCCGTGGGTACCACATCGGTCCGCACAATAGAGAGCCTCTATTATATAGGTGTATATCTGAGCACCCATCCTGATGCTACCGAGGAGGAGATGCATGTCAATCAGTGGACTCCGTATGAGACCGCTCCCACAATGAGTTCAGTTGAATCCTTGCAGCATATTCTGGATTACCTGAACCGCCATAGTCTGGATGTTCTCAAGACCAGTACCCAGATAATCATAGCACCGGGCTACAAGTACCACATCGTTAAGATGATGGTTACCAACTTCCATCAGCCGCAGAGCACCCTGCTGCTGCTTGTATCGGCTTTTGTGAACGGTGACTGGAAAACCATCTACCGCTACGCCCTGTCACACGATTTCCGTTTCCTGAGCTACGGCGACTCCTCACTTTTGATTCCGTAACCCAAAAGTGGCACATTAGGGACAGTCCTCTTTGGGTCACTTTTTTAAGGTTCCAGGACAAAATCCATTGTTGTTCCTTCAATCCGGGTGGTATCAACACAGATGTAACCTGCGTATGTGACACCTATCCTGTTTTGGGGATTATCACTTACTAAAGCATAGAAACCTTCGGGGTTGGTCAAATAGCTTTGGACTGTTCCGCCGGTGGGGTTTACAAGCATGACAACGGCTTTATGAATAGGGTTGCCGTCATCATCGCGTATAAATCCGCTTATAATTGATGCACCCTGTTTGTTTTTTTCAGGTGTTACTACGTTGGTAACCTTTCCACTGTGATACTGCTGATACTGGAACGGCATGTATATTTTCTTATGTGATTGTAATAAGCCGTTCTTATTGGTGAATACGGTATCAGGCATAATCAGTTCATAATATGATCTACTAATAAATGTATATCCTTGACCGTTTCCAAAGAAGATCTCGGCAGGTTCTCCGTTATCGGCCCAGATGTTTACTTGAGCAGTATAATTGTAAGCAAGTCTGAACTCTTCCCGGCTGTTGTCATATGGAAAGAATACGGAATAGAATTTACGGCCTTCAAATGCTATGCGCCCATACTCCGTCGTACCTTTCCATGTGAATGTGCCGGGTCCCAGTATTACAGGTACGGTATCTTCTCTGTAGTAATCAGGGCCTACCTGCAGAATGGCCTCACGAGCAATCCTGGTGAGTATTTTGTTCCTCTTTTTCTCACTCATGTTTTCCAGATTCCTGATTTTGTCCGTTTTATCCTTTTTGATCTTTACAGGACGTATGGCAAGTCCGGCATGACGGTAGTCATTGGCTATGGTAAGGTTGATGCTGTCAAAATAGACCATGCTGGCCTTTTCCTTAGGCAGGGCCTTCTCATTTTTGTTTTCATTTAATCTGCTCATGGTGCTGCCATGCCAAATCCTATGGCCTCCAACATAGTCAAAAGACCACATCTCGACAGCATCTACTGCTGTATTTGTCCAGTATTCACCCATGTGCATGCCGGTGGTCTTGTCATCTATATGAGAGTTTGTGACAGGAAGGAATAGGGTATTGCCGTTAATGGAACTCTCAAGCAACAGACCTTTCACTCCCTTAATAGTTACCCATTTGAAGTAAGATTTCCTGAGTAGTTCCTCCCATTCAACATGGGTGGGTATGCGCCAGCCCTTACCCAGCTTGACGTTTGCGGCATCAAACTGAGGTTCCAGCGGGATATGGGCCGATGAGTCCTTCCATGCATAGTTGTTCAGGGAGTATGTATCTTTCTCATCAGTCTCTCCCCACGCATAATAGCTTCCTGCCTCTTCAGGGTGGCTTGCCCCCAGATTACATGTTGCCCATAGTACGCCTGTACCCATATCGACATACTTGTTTTTTCTGGCCCAGATGAGTATGACCAGCAAAGCAATAAGTGGGATGTAAATGATTTTGGCTACTTTTTTTACCGATGATGCAGGCCTGTTCATCATTCCTATGCGGTCACGCAGACTGTTGAGCTTGAATCCGCATGCAATGGCAATTGCTTTCAGACCTACGGCATGGTTCAGGAGAGAGTACTGGTAGCCTTTGCGGTCATAACCCTTTTCAAGTACGGCGGCATCGACCTGGAATTCATGTACGGCACACATGTCGCGACGCATCAGCCATACGGCGGGATTGAACCACTGTACGAACGTAATGATGTCAAATATGAGCAGTTCATAAGAGTGTCCAAAAGCAATATGGGCTTTCTCATGCTCCACAACAACCGGGTCATTCAGAATAGCTGGGTCATTAGGTAGGACAACATCATTCATCCAACTGAACGGCTGTACATTCGAATCAGAAACTATGACGTTACACTTATCGGTACTTTCAACTGTGCGTCCTCTTTTTATGATCTTTCTTACCTTTACGGCTGATATCACGCGTGATCCCAATACAAAAATCATTCCTGCGGCATATATGATTCCTATTGCTAAAAGGAGATGGTTGGTTTTACCGTTTTGCGTGGTATTATCCACTGTAGGGGCTGTTTGAGTCTTCTGTTCTTGGGAATCTTTACTATAGAATTCAACTATAGAAGGAACTGACGGACCTCCCATGAATTGTGCAGAAAACTGATAGATCTCGGGATAATATCCCTTGGGCTTGGGCGTCTTGCCGCTCTTGCTTATTGTTACTACGCATAGCGGGAGGATATATGCCAACAGGAGAGAGACGGCCAGTACAATGCGGTTAAAACGGTGGAATGTCTCATTCTTGAGCAGATAGTGATAGAGAATTCCAAAGGCGGCTGTGAGTACGGCTACCTTTAATATATATATAAAGAATGCCTCCATAATCATTTGCCTGATTCAATCTGATCGATAATGTCCTTAAGTTCATCTACGGAGAGTTTCTCCTCCTTAAGGAAAGTCATAACCACGTTCTTGTATGAACTGCTGAAAAACTCATCCACCAGTCCGCCCAGGCCCGATGCCCGGTACTCCTCCTTGCTTACTGCCGCAAAATAGCGGTAGTTGCTGCCAAAAGCCTCGTGGTCCATGAAACCGTCGGCCTGCAGAGTGCGAACCTGTGTGGATAGTGTGCTGAAACTAGGTTTGGGGTCAGGATACAGCTCCTGCAACTCCCTTACAAACATAGGACCATGAGCCCAATAGTGCTCCATAATGACCTTTTCTTTTGATGTCAGTTTTCTCATAAGACACGTCAAC
>CACYHN010000079.1 GCA_902774275.1 uncultured Bacteroidales bacterium | reverse complement strand
GCTCAGCAAAGAAGAGGTTGCAGATGTTATATCCTACTGCAAGGAACATGGTTGCAGTTACAAGGAGCGTCTTGCGGAACTGGGGATTCCAGAGTGGAAATTCTATGACTCAAAATACAAGTATGCCATCCGGGAGCGCAAGGAGTTTGATAAAGGCCGTTTCCTCCAACTGAGAACGGGATCTGACGGCAGCATGACCCCGTTTCCGTCGTTTGACAGTGCCAAGACCGGCCGTAAGGCCGACAAGGCAAGTCGGTGCACAACGCAGTACAGTATGCTGAGCTCTCTGTAACGACGCATCGGCATACCGTGCGGCAATAGTCTATTCGCTTATAGGCACCTGCAAGGCTGCCGGCGTGGAACCGCGCCTGTGGATGGAGGATGTGCTCCGCCAGATACCGTACTATGAGCGTGACGGCAAGGATATGTCAGATCTGCTGCCTCGCGAGTGATATAATCCGAATCCCGCACCCTGAACTGGGTGGCAATGCTCCGAAATCGTCAATCAACAACAAACAACTTGTAACAACTTGGTGCAACTTGTACCAAGTTGGAAACGAGATTACGAGATTTACAATACGTGGTTTACCGGGTGGTTACAAGAATATCGGCTTATGCTTTAGATGTCTATCGGGATTAGGGGGCTTGGGTGCCTCCTTTTTTGTTGCCGGAGTTTTGAACATTTTTCTCGGAATGGGGCAGAAAGTGGGGAAATCTTGTATATTTGCGGATGGAGGTAGCTGATGTGTTGCGTTTCGGCTTTAATATTGTTTTTTATGAAAAGGATTAGATTCATTTGTTTCCTATCATTGCTTAGTTTTTTTGTTGGTAGGAGTTATTCGCAATCAATGAGTTGGGTTAACTACTACATGGAACAGGGTGATTATCTTAATGCCGCAAAAGAACTCCGTCCATTGGCAGATGGAGGTAATGCCGAGGCTCAGTTGATGGCGGCAAAACTGTTTTTTGAAGGAAAGGGCGTTATTCAAAGTGATGCCCAAGGTGTTAATTATGCAACAATGGCTGCCGACCAAGGCAATGTTGAAGGAATTGAGTTGTTGCTGAATCATTTATTTAAGAAAGAGAATCCTGACACATATGCCACTGCCAAAAAGTATGCAGATAAATATCCCGATATAAAGAAGGGCGTTGTTGGCGTGATTATGACTAAATGTTTGTTGGAGGGAGCCTGTAAGACGCAAGTTGATGAGGATTTGGGGTGGAAAATAATGGAAGGTAACGATTCTTTTCAGGAATCACTTGATGATTTGGAGTTTGCTGATAAGTATTGGAGTTATAAGGTAAAGAGTAACAATAAGGCATCGGCAGATGAACTTGCTGAATACTATTACCAGGCTGATCAAAGGGAAGAACTGGGTAGGTTGCAGTCTTATCTGCTCAAAAAATACAGCACTACATCGGCAGTTGAAGAAAGGGCTAACAACGGAAGCGCTTGGGCTATGAATCAACTGGCATTGTATTATTATGGCAGAAACGATAAGGGGTCCGCAATGGAATGGGCAAGAAAGGCTGCTGATACGGGTTCTAAGCGAGGAAATGATATTATTGACAAGATTAACTATATTCCTGTTGCCTGTAAGAATATCAAGGTTGGTTCACAAAATAACAGCCGCTATAGTATTGAAAGCATTGTTCTGGAATATGACCGTATGACTTTGAACTGCGTATTCAGGAATGATGGGTTTATAGCTTGGATTGCTATTGCTCCGGACATGTCACTCCGGTATAACGGTAAGATGTACAAGATGATATCTACAACACTTCCGGTGCTGCCCGAAAGAAAAACGGTTTCATTCTCGGATGTTGTACAATACTCCATAATTTTTGAAAGGATACCGATTAATGCTTCCAGGTTTGATGTTATGGAGCAGGGCGTAGTTACTTATTCTAACGTTCAGATTCTGGATTTTCCGGAGAATGGTGGTGTAAAATAGTATATGATTAAATTCTTTTGTAATATGAAATCAAATCCTATCAAATGGCAAATTGGAAGCATCCTCATGGCTGCTGTAGTTATTTTGAGTGGTTGTAAGGAGTCTAATAAATCTGATGGGCTGGATTATCTGGCTGTTCGATTTGATACCAGTGATTCATGGAGTATAATTGACAAGGATGGTAGGGTTGTGGTTCTTGAAGAATATCCTTCGGACACTCATCTGTCATCGATTGTTGATGGCGTTTATTGGGTGTATTCAAACGGAAAGTATCAGCTTTATAATCTGGACAATCCTAAGATTCCGGTTAATGATAGGGAATACACTTGTGCAACGCCTTTCAAAAATGGAGTGGCAGTTGTTTCTAATCCGGATGAACCTATTCAGATCATAGCAAAGGATGGTAATACTGTTGCAACCTTGAGTGAGGATATAGTGGAATGCAATTATTTTAATTCCGATGGCTTGGCCCGAATTAAAGACAGTCAGGGAAAGGATGGAGTTATAAATGATAAGGGTCAGGTTATTATCTCACCTAAGTATGGTAGCCTTAGTATAGTGAAGACAAGATAATTGTTACCAAGTGTGATGATAAGGAGGGGGTATACTTTGTTCTGGATAAAGCTGGTAATGAGTTGTTTGAGATAAGTAAAGCCAGATATGGGACCGATTCATACCTTGACGGGTATCTGGCATTTGGAGGTGCCGATGGAAAATACGGCGTGGTTGATGACAAGGGAAATACTGTTATAAGACCAAAATACGATTACATAAATAATATCGGCAAGGGACAGTTTTCGGTCCTGAAAAATAGCAAATGGGGAGTTGTTGATAATCAGGACAATATAATAATTGACTTTTTGTATGATGCTTGGTCCTTAAGATTGGGACATAACTATATCTTGTATAGAGATAACTCATTTAAAATGGTTAATAAGTCCCAAAAAGAAATAGCATCGTTTGAAGACTATTCTATTTTCTATTCATCCACTGCAGAGTATGTCAATACAAAAGATTTGGCCGTCAAAGTATACAATTCGATAGCTCCGTTTGAAAAAGGCCTGACTGCCAAGCAACTCGCCAATAGGGAGTCTCTTGATGCAAATGATTTCAAGTGGGATTTCAAGATTAACTCATTTATGAGTATTGATGGTAAAGTGAGCGTATTGTTAAGCTCTACATATGAGAACCGATTAACCAAGGAGGTTACTCATGAGGAGACTGAAGACGATGGATGGTTCGCGCATACATATACTGTCAGTGACGGATGGGTTTGGAAAGATGATTATCCGTCAAGCATAAGCGGCACTATTACTGTGGATGACAGTTCGTTAAGTCTGAAAGACCTTTACTATGCCCTTGTGGAGATGGTTCCGGATGGTCATAATAAGATATCGGAGGGGGTATATTCAACCGGTAAATGCACTACCCGCTTTACGCTGGAGGACTCTTGCGTTAGGATTGAGATCACGTTCTGATATTAAAAAGCGTGTAAAAGGGGAAGTGAGTATAGCGCTAATAAGATACCACTTCTATGATATGCCCCAAAAAGTTGGACATCGACAAAGGGGTAAACGAATCTTGCAAGGTTGGGTTTTTAAGTGAAACGCTGAAACGCGAAACGCCGTCGGTGAAAAATATCTCACCGGCGGCGTTCCATTTAATAGTAACGTTCCGTTACAGCTCCGTCTGCACCCGGAAGCAAGGACAAGCCTTGTCAGCAAACTCATTGTGCCCGTGTACGGTGGCGCCGGGATACTGCTCCTGCAGTTTGGCAATCAGTTCCCTGAGTGCAATACGCTGCTCAGGCGTGCGGGTATCAGTGGGTTCAAGGGTGTCAGCATCAAGCCCTCCTATGTAGCACACGCCAATGGAGTGGGCGTTGTGCCCCAGACAGTGAGCACCAATGTCATCAACAGGGCGGCCGGGATGGATGGTGCTGTCCAGATAGATTACAAAGTGGTAACCTATGGAGTTAAAACCTCGGGCTCGGTGCCAGCAGTCCAGGTCATGGACGGTGAAGTGGCGGCCGGCGGGTGTGGCACTGCAGTGGATTATTATCTCTGTTATCTTTCTCATTTCTTGTTTACGTTTAAGGTTATACCATCAGGGTAGGCTATGCGGTAGGCGCGGTCCAGGGCCATTAGGTTTATGCCGTTCATTCCTGTCTTTAGGGTGGCGGCAACTGTGGCACGCAGCAGTTCGCGGTGCGGGCGGGGATCAACATAAGGCAGGGGGAGTTCATTAAGTCCCAACTGCTCTGCTTTGATGCAGACCTCCCAGATAAAATCATCAGTGGCGGCGGCATCAAACCACTCTTTCAGTATGTTGCGTATGCAGTAGCGCTTGTACTGCTCGCGCAGGCTGAGCCTGGTACTCTCCAGCATTAGCCAGAGCTGGAGGTAGCAGGTCTCAGTGTCTTGGATCTTGTCAATAGGTATCATGGCTTGCTGCTGTATTTGGTTTTGTAATCATTTGTCTTGCAGTAGCGGCCTACGGTATCATCATAGACTATGTAGCGTCGGTTGGTCCAGGTGCGTAGGGTGGCGTTGCCGTCACCGCCGCGTCCTTGGCTTAGGCGCATCTGGCGGTACTCATCACGCGTAAACTCATCAGGGAGCAGGTTAAGCAGATTCTGGGGTGCTACCTGTTTCTGCATCTCAATCTCATCACTCAGTTCACGCTCCAGTTGCTGGCCAAAGTAGAGCATCTTGCACCATAGGTTATACTGCTGCGCCCAGCGTACAAATTCAGCAATCTCCTTGCTCCACTTGTAGCCGTGAGCTACATAGAGTACCATTCCCTTTAGCCAGGCTATCACGTTGGCGCGGTAGCTGAATACCCGGTAGGCCTCTGATTCATACAGGCGGGCGGCATCACTGTTCTCATGTTTCATATCCAGTGACAGCTTACGGGCCTGACTGCACTCAATGAGTCCGCTGGCTGCCTCCAGACGGTCTATGTATGGCTTGAGCTCTGCGGCAAAGTGATGGTCATAGATGCCCAGTATGGGTGCGGCGTCATCAGAGTCTTCCTGGTCATCATTGCGGATGATGGTGGATATGTCCAGACGGCTCACCGTACCGTCATTGACCATCTTGCTGAAGAAACGGCGGGCGTTGGGCGGGGTGGTGCTGGCGTTGAAGTTCCAGCGCAGCGGTGCTATGCCGCTCACGGAGTCTGCTCCTACACGCTCCTGACCGGCCAGAGAGTTGTCAAAGGCCTTGCGTATGAGCAGGCCAACCTCATCGGTACTGCCTTTTGAGGTTACCTTCTTGAGGGCCTCTATCTCATCAACTATGGTGTAGATGTAACGCTCACCGTTGTTATGGGCATCTACTATGCGCTGGTTGAATACGGCATCAGTGAGGTTGTCTATCAGCATCTGGATACAGATGTCTGTGGGGCGCGGATCCTTCTTCTGCTTGGCGCCGGGGTTCTTCTGCTTCCACTCCGCCTCACGCTGGCGGTTGGGTATGTCACGCTGGCGGATATCTTCCATGATATACTCAATAGGTTTCTTGATGGTGCCCTTACCAGTTGAGGGAGCAAATATGTAAGTCACTACAGAAGGGCAGGAAAAAGAGACGGGCGACCGATAGGAAGCCGGTCTCTGTGCGGAGCGGAGTAATGTACCACGTGAAGCGCGGTACTTTACGGAGCGGAGATGATGTAATAATGGAAGAATAATAGAAAAAAACGGCCTCGCAATTGAAAATCTTGGGAATTTCTGATTGAAAATCTTGGGAATTTTGTATCATTGCACCGTGATTTTTGAATTGATATGTATTACGAAAGACTTATAGAAGAGCAAATTGGCCTGAAATTGAAGACTTCGGGAGCTGTCGTTGTCGCTGGACCAAAGTTCTGCGGCAAGACTACTACGTGCATGCTGTACCAGAAGAGTTTCGTGAAACTGAACACGAAACAGGCTATTGCTATGGCCAGGATGAACCCGAAGGCAGTGCTGGTAGGGGAGAATCCAAGGCTGATAGACGAGTGGCAGAAGGCTCCGGACATCTGGAATCAG
>CACYHN010000078.1 GCA_902774275.1 uncultured Bacteroidales bacterium | reverse complement strand
AATCCAATGCTTTCTCATTTGTGTTCATTTCTTGTTTATGCGCTTGGTAACACCGATTGCACCGGTGGGGCAGACCAGGCGGCACAGGTGGCAGCCTACGCATTTGGTTCCTATTATCTGGGGCTGGCGGGTGTCTGCATTGAAGCTGATTGCCTGATGTCCGCCGTCGCTGCAGGATATGTAGCAGCGTCCGCAGCCTATGCACTTTTCACGGTCAATCTTGGGATAGACCAGAGTGTCGCGGTCCAGGCCGGAGGGCAGGATAAATGAAGGCAGTTGCTCGCCAACCAGTTTATCCAGACGCTCTATCCCGCGTTCTGCCATGTAGGTCTGCAGGCCCAGTATCAGGTCATCGATAGTGCATACCTGAACACTGCGGCAGCCCAGTTGGATGAACTCCAGGGCATCGCGCCAGGTCTCTATTCCGCCTATTCCGCTGAACTGTATGTTGCGCATGATAGGATTGGTGGCCATCTCCTGGATAAAACGCAGGGCAATTGGTTTAATGGCACGGCCGGAGTATCCGGATATGGTCTGTTTTCCGTTAACCTGGGCAAGAGGCGACATGGTTATGCTCTTGATGGTGTTTATGGCCGATATGGCATCGGCCCCGGCAAAATAGGCTCCTATGGCAGGCTGGTTTATCTGCGTGATGTTGGGTGTCATCTTGGGGATGACCGGTATGTTGACAGCCTGCTTTACGTATGCCGTGTAGAATGTTACAAGTTCAGGATCCTGACCCACATCACTGCCTAATCCGGCAAGCCTCATCTGAGGGCATGAGAAATTGAGTTCAACGGCATCACAGCCTGCGTTCTGTGCCATAAGTGCCAGCTCGCCCCATTCCTCCTCATACTGTCCCATGATGGAGGCGATTATCACCTTTTGGGGGTATTTCTTCTTGAGTCGGCTCAGTATGTCAAAATCCACCTCATGCGTATTCTCGGAGAGCTGTTCCATATTGCGGAATCCTATCATGTTTGTTCCCTCCTTGACTGCATCAAAACGTGGTGATACCTCACGGATATCCTGCTTGCAGATGGTCTTGTAGAAGACGCCGCCCCAGCCCGTCTCCAAAGCTTTTGCCACCATCTCATAGTTGGTATCAACTGCCGATGATGCCAGAAAGAAAGGATTCTCGCACTTGATGCCGCAGAACTCGATAGCCAGTGACGGCAGGTTTGAGGCATTGCTTTGCGGTCCGCATTGAGACAGCATCTCGCGGATTCGTATGGGCCTGTCATAGTGAATGCAGGCCTGCTCGGCTCGCTCCAGGTCCGCATCGGAACATCGGGCAACCCATTTCAATGCGTTCCCGGCGTTGTCAAACCTTATGGCACGTATAGCCCTGGCAGGATCACCATTAATGCATGCTTTGGTACAGGGAGCGTTCTCACACAACAGGCATCGTGAAGCCTCTTCATAAATATGCATCATAAGTCAGTTCTGTTAGAATTAGGTTACTTTGCGAATATAGCATTTAAATAGGATAATCATAGCTTTTGTATCAATTCTATGATGGTCAACATATCAAAATAGTGATTATTCCATTAATCTGAAATAAATGAACTATCTTTGACTTTCTGTAAAGAAAAGAAAAGATAGTGAAATGATACTTTCTGCAAACGGTATAGCGGTGACGTCGTTCGCTGCACCTGAGGTTTGGGCTACTCTTATCCAGGTTTTCATTATAGCACTGGCTGTCCTGGCCGGTAACGTTTTGAGGCGTAAGATAAAACTGTTGCGTCGCAGTCTTATTCCTACAGCTCTTCTTGGAGGATTGATTATACTGCTCATAAAACTGTGGCCTTCATTCAACGATATCATTGACAAGAGGTTCATGGAGACCGTGACCTACCATGCTCTTGCATTGGGATTCATATCCATGTCATTACGCCCGTCCAAGGAGACTGACCGTGCCAACACCCGCACTGTGATAGATACCGGTACGCTTACCATCGCTACATATATGGTTCAGGGTATCATAGGTCTGCTCGTGACCGTACCCATGTTCCTGTGGTGGAGAAACCCCGATTTGGGACGTGACATATTCTACTCCAGCGGTCTGCTGGTTCCCATGGGTTACGGACAGGGCCCCGGCCAGGCTCTCAACTTTGGTACCATCTATCAGCTTGGTGCTGCCGATCAGGGAATAAACTTTCACGGAATAGACTTTGGACTCTCCATCGCTACTATCGGATTCCTGGTTGGAAGCGTAGTGGGTGTCATATACATGAACATACTTAATAACCGCAAGAAACTCTCCATTCATGAGAATGCGGCCGAGTCAAAGCATACTCTCAAGGATTATGAGCAGAAAGATGACCTGCCTCATTCAGAGTCAGTTGACAAACTTACTATCGTAGTTTCCATCGTACTTCTTACCTACTTCCTGGTTTACCTGCTCATGACATTCATCGGCAGTCTTGACCTTGGCAATTTCGGTGAAAAGACCCTTAAGCCGCTGGTGTACGGATTCAATTTCTTCTGGGGTATTCTTTTCGGTTCACTTGTCAAGATTGTCATACGTGGTCTGCGCAAGAAGGGCTGGATGTCGCGTGAATATCTCAACGAGTTCCTGCTGAACCGTGTGAGCGGTATCAGTTTTGATGTGATGATCGTGGCCGGAACAGCTGCCATCAGCTTTGAGAACCTCAGGTCCATATGGATGCCGCTTACCATCGTCTGCGTACTGGGTGCCGTCGTGACATTCTTCTATGTGAGATGGGTGTCACTGCACATCTATCCCGGTTACGGATATGAGGGTTTCTTCTCCATGTTCGGAATGCTTACCGGTACCGCCAGCAACGGCATGATCCTGCTGCGTGAGATAGACCCCCGTTATGAGACTCCTGCCGCCAACAACCTGGTGCTGCAGAACATTCCGGCTATGGTGATGGGATTCCCGGTCCTGTTGCTGCTAGGCTTTGCACCCAAGAGCCTAAACGCTACATTGATAACACTGGGAATTCTCTCAACGCTGTTTGTAGTGGCAACCTTGTTCCTTTTCCGTAAACGTAAATAACAGGAGCGCTCAAGATGGCACAGAACAAATCTGAAGATACCCCCATGATGAGGCAGTTTTACAGCCTCAAGGAAAAACATCCCGATGCCGTGCTTCTGTTCCGATGCGGTGACTTTTATGAGACATACGCACAGGACGCCGTTGAGGCCAGCCAGATTCTGGGTATAACCCTTACCCGCCGCAACAACGGCAAGAACGGGGCTATGGCACTTGAGATGGCGGGCTTTCCTCATCATGCGCTTGATGCATATCTTCCAAAACTGATACGTGCCGGTCGTCGTGTGGCCATATGCGACCAGCTGGAGGATCCAAAACTGACCAAGACTCTTGTAAAGCGTGGCATAACCGAACTAGTTACTCCAGGCGTTGCCATGAGTGACAACGTTTTGCAGAACAAGGAGAACAACTTTCTGGCAGCAGTACACTTTGGCAAGGGAGCCTTGGGACTTTCGTTCCTGGACATTTCGACCGGTGAATACCTGATTGCCGAGGGTCCTTCAGACCATATTGACAAGCTGCTTGCCAATTTTGCTCCTAAGGAGGTGCTTATAGAACGCGGTCGCCGACAGCAGTTCGGCCAGTCATTCGGAACCCGATACTGCCTGCGTGAGCTTGAAGACTGGGTCTTTACCGATGATTTTGCCCGTGAGCAGCTTAACCGCCATTTCAAGGTACGCAACCTGAAAGGTTTTGGTGTTGACCACCTAAAGAACGGCAAAGTGGCTGCCGGAGCCATACTTAGCCATACTTGAATATCTTGCAGAGACTCTCCACAACAACATAAGTCATATCTCATCAATCCGCATGATAGATGAGGAGCGTTACGTGCGTCTGGATAAATTCACCGTACGTAACCTTGAGCTGATATCGGCAAACAGTGAGGACGGTACTTCTTTGCTTGATGTGATAGACCATACCTGCTCTCCTATGGGCGCCCGTCTGTTGCGCCGCTGGATGCTCTTCCCGCTCAAGGATACATCGGCCATAAACCGCCGTCTTGATGTGGTGGACCACCTGTTCCGTTATCCTGATACAGGCGATGCGCTGACCGAATCCCTTGAGCGTATGGGCGATGTGGAACGACTCATATCCAAGGCAGCAGTATGCCGAATCAATCCCCGTGAGGTACTCAGTCTGGGGCAGGCGCTCAAACTTATGGAGCCCATAAAACTGATTTGCACCGGATCAGAAAATGTCCAGTTGC
>CACYHN010000077.1 GCA_902774275.1 uncultured Bacteroidales bacterium | reverse complement strand
GCACCTTAATAAAAATAACATCAATTACATGGATAAAGGCAATTTCTTTATTACCGGAATACAGCAGATAGGAGTAGGTACCACATCGGTCTATGACGCATGGAAATGGTACATAGATATATTTGGAGTTGATATCCGCATACTTGAGGATGATACGGTAGCTGAGCGTATGCTCCCTTATACAGGCGGTCAGCCTCAAAAGCGCCATGCCGCAATTGCCATGAACCTTCAGGGCGGCGGCGGATTCGAGATATGGCAGTATTCTGACCGTAAGCCCCAGCCTGTGGGTTTCCAGATACAGGTAGGAGATCTGGGTATATTCTGTGCCAAGGTCAAATGCCGTAATGTGCAGAAGTCACACGCTTATGTAAGCGCCAAGTGGGATAAGGTCAGTCCTATTCTCACCGCTCCAGACGGTTCCAAGACATTCTATATCACAGACCCTGCCGGCAACTGGTTCCAGGCAGTCCAGGATGACTACCTGCTTCTGGATGAGGGTAAGGATTTTGGTGGAATGATTGGTGCCATGATTGGCGTTTCCGATATAGACAAGGCTCTGAAGGTCTATTCTGATATACTGGGCTATAAGGTCAAGGTATTTGATGTAAAGGGTAAGTTTGATGACCTGGCACCTCTGGCTGGTGGTAGTGGTGAGTTCCGTCGCGTGATGCTCAAATGGAATGAGCCCAACAAGGGCGCGTTTGCTCCCATATTCCCCACCGGTTACATTGAGCTGGTCCAGAGCTTGGACCGTGAGCCGCGTAAGATATATGAGGGCCGCTATTGGGGCGATCCCGGATTCATCCAGATATGCTATGACGTGACAGGTATGGATGAACTGGCCAAATGGTGTGCAGAGAACGGTCATCCTTTCACTGTTGACAGCTGCCCTGACGGCAAGGTGTTCAACATGGGTGATGCATCGGGCCGTTTCACCTATATTGAGGATCCTGACGGTACATTGATAGAGTTCGTTGAGACATATCGCATATCGGTAGCCAAGAAGCTGAACTGGTACATAAGTCTTCTTAAGCGTAACCGTGAAAAGCCGCTCTCCAGACTGCTTTTCCGTGCTATGAAGATGAACCGCAAAAAGTTTGACCGATAAGCCAAGCGTAAAAAAACGCAGGCTATTTTGTAACAATTCGTCAATACTTTATTTGCCGGTTCTGTTTGTAATACTATAGCCTTTATCTTTACAAAAGAGAATTTTAGCTTATGGGAAATCTCATAGATCTGATAAAGTCCGATGCCCGGTATGAGGACTCGCTCAAAGCCTGCATGAACTGCGGCATATGCACCGCCATTTGTCCTGCTGCCGAGTTTTATGACTATGACCCGCGCCGTATCTGTGATACCGTCCAGCGTGGTGATGAGGAACAGGTGGAGAAACTGCTCCGTCATGCAAGCCCCGTTGTCCGCGTGGCAATGTGCCGGGTGCAGTCATAAATATCCTGCGTAAGGTGTCACAGGAGATGGGCTACTACAAGGAGAGCCGCATGGGACGTCAGCAGACAGCCCTTATGGCAGGTATCGGAAACAATATCCTGGAGATAGGTTATTGCGTACACCCCGATAAGGTACCTCCCCAGATGCATCCGGAGCAGGGACCTGCATGGGAGTGGTACATAAAGAATATCAAGGAGGTAGCTCCAAAATTCGGTGCCAACTATCATGGTAAAGGGGCCGGTGCCTTGCGTGAGATTTGCCCTGAGACTATGGAGGAACTCCGCAACATATTCAAGGTTACGGGCGGAATGGATTTTCATGATGCCATCTTAAACGGTAAGAAGGATGATTGATTTTGGATTCGCCTTAAAAGAGACCAGGCAGGAGAATCTTGACAAGACCTCGCTTGAGAAATTCTACAGGCTGCAGGAACTGGTGCCGTCATTCAAGCGTTGTTTCCAGTGCGGAAACTGCAGTGCCACATGCTCGGCACGTCAGTTTACTGATTTCAGCATACGCCGTGTACACACCTCTTTCCGCAGGGGAGAGTATGACGGCCTTGCTGATGAGTTGCGCAAATGCATGCTCTGCGGCAAATGTACGCTGGTATGTCCGCGTGGAGTGAACCTGCGTGCGCTCATTATGAATATGCGTGAGATACTTGATGAACCCAAGAAAACAGGAAAGAGATGAAGATACACGCATATCCATATAATGATTTTGTCATCCCGTTCCTGATTGGAACCATACTCCTGTTCTCCATTATCATATTCAAGTATGTAAAATGGATCAGACGGTTCAGTGATGAGCAGAGAGAGGTAATAAGACACAACTGGTACTCATGGAAGATATTCCCTGCAATATGGGAGATGCTGCGTGAGGGTCTTATTCACGTACGTATCATAAAGAAGAATGTCCTGCTTGGCATAATGCATCAGGCATTTGCTTTGGGCTGGTTCCTGCTTATTGTGGTGGGTGCAATAGAGAGCCGTGACGCTTTCTATACCATGCAGCATGAGCAGTCTATTGATTACCTTCATGAACTTGAACAGCAGAACGGATGGCACATACGTACTACCGGTGAGGACAAAAATCCTGAATTCCTGAACCAGCGCCGTTATCGCGTTGAGACAGAGGATGGCATAGCCCGCATAGATTATAACCGTCCTTTCTATGTAGGTATATTCTATCGCTATTTCGTTCATAAGGCTCCGGCATCTTTCCGCAAGCACAAGGCCTACTCAGACCTCATGGATGGCCTGCTGCTATATATATTCCTGGGTCTTACAATGGCTATGGTCAAGATATTCTGGTCCAAGATCCTGGGAATGCGCCGTACCACCAAGCATACCCTGGTTGACCGTTTTGCCAAGTTCTCGCTGTGGATGATATTCCCTCTGCGTCTGCTGGCTGAGTCTGTTACGGCATGTCTGTACGGTAACGGAGGTTTCTTTACCCAGGCTGTGGGTAACCTGTTCGACCCCATGATTGTACGCGGCATGGAGACATCGCTCTGGATGTTCTACTCCCTTATGCTTGGCGTATTCTTTATAACCATGCCGTTTACCCGTTACATGCATATCTTTACGGAGCTTCTGCTTATCTGGTTCCGTAAGATAGGTGTAACTGAAGGACCTCGCAAGACGGGTTACACATACATTGAGCTGAACGCATGCTCGCGTTGCGGCGTCTGCATATCGGGCTGCCCTATGGACAAGGTCCTGGAGAACCATGAGATTCAGTCTGTATATCTTATCCGCAGTCTGCGTAACCAGGAGCGTGGCAGCCGTCTTAAGATGATAGCTGACAACTGCCTTATGTGTGACCGATGCACGGTTGACTGCCCGGTAGGCATTGACCTGAGCGCATTGCGCCGTATGACCCGTGACAAGGGCAAGCTTGATACTACCGGTAATTACAAGTACCTGTCCAAGAGACAGATTCCATTCAATGCCATAGGACGTGTGGCATATTTCGGCGGTTGTATGTCACATCTTACACCGGGTATTACGGAGTCAATGGAGAAGATATTCAATGCTGCCGGCCAGAAATACTGGTATATGGACAAGCAGAATACCATCTGCTGCGGACGTCCGCTCTTGCAGCAGGGATTCCAGAACCAGGCGGCAGAACTCAGGAAAAAGA
Organism: uncultured Bacteroidales bacterium; assembly: GCA_902774275.1. Lineage (GTDB taxonomy): Bacteria > Bacteroidota > Bacteroidia > Bacteroidales > Bacteroidaceae > Colenecus. The sequence goes on along the minus strand of CACYHN010000077.1, from coordinate 1,493 downwards.
ATACAGATATGATTGTCAAGTCTGGTTCCACCATGCTTGTTACATCATGTCCTATCTGCTATCAGTCATTCAAGAAAGAGTATAATCTGGATATTCCTATCATGCATCATACCGAGTACATAGACATGCTCATAAAGCAGGGTAGGATAAAGGTGCGTCATGATGACCGTAAGGTTTCATATCATGATCCCTGCGAACTTGGACGCGGTTGCGGTATCTATGATGAGCCTCGTAATGTGCTCAGTGCGGTGACCAATCTGCAGAAGACCAAGTTCCAGCGCGAGAAGAGTGTGTGCTGCGGATTCAACTTGGGCAATACAAAGCTCAGCATTGAAGAACAGACCGCAATAAGGAATGCATCACTCCGAAATCTCACCAGCAAACCGGTGGATTCAATTGTGACAGCATGCCCCATGTGTAAGAAAGCGTTCCAGCACGCTACTAATGAGTATCCTGTACGTGATATAGCCGAAGTGGTGGCTGAGAACCTTATTAATTGAACTGAAATTATGGCAAACCGTTATTGGAACGAGTATCAGAAGACAATAGCTGACGATCATTATTACTATGAGCGCAGCTGCATACGCCAGACCTTCTTCCCTGGTTCTGAGACAGCTTTCCTCAGGATGATGCAGGAGGAACTGGGTAAGGATGTATTTGATGATTTCCGTCTGCATACATGCACGGGAATAGGCTATCATACCGATGTGGTTCCGCTTGAGACCACTATGACCGTGGTGGCACGTATATTCTCACTTATGACAGAGCGCGGTTATGAGAATCTGGTTCCATCGTGCATCACATCGTTCGGCGTATTCACAGAGATGTGCCATATGTGGCAGGAGCATCCTGAACTTTTGGAACAGACCCGTGAGAACCTCTACAAGGCTTGCAAACGTGAGTTTGACATGCCTAAGAACATAGCACATCCGTCGGACCTTATTTTCAAGTATCGTTTTGAATTGGGAGAGAAGATGAAATACCGCCTGGTGAACCGTTTTACCGGTAAACCGCTTAATGTGGTGGAGCATATAGGTTGTCACTATGCCAAGCTCTTCCCGGATAAGGGTGTGGGTAAGGCTGAGTTCCCGTATGTTCTGGCCGGTATGATTGAGGCATGGGGAGGTCATGTGGTGGATTATCCGGAGCGCCGCCATTGCTGCGGATTCGGTTTCCGCCAGTATCTTGTTCAGGAAAACCGCGGATACTCTGTTTCAAACACCAAAAAGAAACTGGAGTCCATGGAGCCGTATGAGCCGGACTTTATAGTATCCAACTGCCCCGGATGCTCCATGTTCCTGGACCGTTGGCAGTATACCATTGCCGAGATGGAGCACAAGACATATGACCGTGAAGGCTACGGCATTCCGGTACTTACGTACGAGGAGATGGCCGGCCTGCTGCTTGGCTATGATCCCTGGGAACTGGGACTACAGATACATCAGGTTCAGTCAGAACGTTTGCTTGACAAGATTGGCATCCCTTATGATCCC
>CACYHN010000076.1 GCA_902774275.1 uncultured Bacteroidales bacterium | reverse complement strand
AACGAACGCTTCAGAAAATGCTGGAAACCGCCCATCGCATCACGATGTTCCATGTAGCGGGACTCACGGTAACTGTCTATACTGTAGTTCAACATCTATCGTTGTTTTTATTTTTATTAACGCGCACATAATGCAATAATTGTGTAATCACATCGAAAAAAACAGAGGACCTCTTAACGGGCATATGAAATGATGACTACTTTTGCACATGTTATTACAAAATGCGCACACTTTTTATCAAAAGGACCCGCAAAGTTAAAACTATTTTACATTGATTCTACTTTTTTTGATATGAAAGCATATGTATTTCCCGGACAGGGTGCCCAGTTCTCGGGCATGGGTAAGGACCTGTATGACCAGTTTGACTGGGCAAAAGAGTTATTTGCAGAAGCAGACTCAATTCTTGGATTCAAGATTTCAGACATTATGTTCAGCGGCAGCGATGAAGACCTGCGCCGTACTGATATAACCCAACCCGCTGTATTCATCCACTCTGTGGCTGTAGCCAAGTCACACGGAGCTGATTTCAAGCCTGACATGGTGGCAGGACACTCTCTGGGTGAATTTTCAGCACTTGTAGCCTGCGGCGCCCTCTCATTTGAGAGCGGCCTCAAGCTGGTTTCAAAACGTGCAAATGCCATGCAGAAGTGCTGCGAGAAGGTTCCGGGTACAATGGCCGCTATCATCGGCCTTCCTGATGCCAAAATTGAAGAGATATGCGCAGGACTGAACGCAAAAGGCATGGTGGTTGTTCCCGCTAACTACAACAGCCCCGGCCAGGTGGTTATTTCAGGCTCAAAAGAGGCTATTGCAGCCGCATGCCCGCTCATGACTGAGGCCGGTGCCAAGCGTGCCCTGCCCCTTACCGTAGGCGGCGCATTCCACTCACCCCTTATGACTCCTGCCAAGGATGAGCTTGCCCTTGCTATCAGCGAGACACAGTTCAACACTCCGGTTTGCCCCATCTACCAGAATGTCGATGCCAAACCGCACGTAAATCCCGATGAAATCAAGGCAAATCTGGTAACCCAGCTCAACTCACCGGTCCGTTGGACACAGAGCGTGCTCAACATGATAGCCGATGGTGCAGAGGAGTTCACAGAGTGCGGTCCCGGCGCAGTCCTGACAGGTCTCATCAAGAGAATCAGAGGTTGAGCCTTATGGAAAAAGCCGTCATCTACCAGATATTCACACGTGTCTGCTGCAACAGCGGCGGGCAGAATATACCAGGCGGCGACATCAGAACAAACGGCTCAGGCAAACTGAACAGTTATACTCCTGTCGTACTTGATAATATCAAGTCGATGGGAGTTACTCATATATGGTTCACAGGGCTTATTGCCCATGCATCCTGCACCAGCTATAAAGAGTTTGGAATACCTGTCTCACACCCTGAAACCGTAAAAGGACGTGCCGGTTCGCCGTATGCAATCCGTGACTATTATGACATAGACCCGGATCTGGCGGAGTCTGTTCCAGACCGTATGGCAGAGTTCCAGGCTCTCGTTGACCGCGTCCATGCGGCAGGTATGAAATTCATCATGGATTTTGTGCCGAACCATGTGGCCCGTGAATACCGTTCCGTCATGAAACCCAGAGGCGTAAAAGACCTTGGAAAAGACGATGACGTAAACCTCCATTTCTCACCCAAGAATAACTTCTATTACATGCCCGGCCAGATGCTTGGCGGACAGATAGACTGGGGAGAATACAAGGAGTTCCCGGCAAAAGCCACAGGTAATGACCAATTCTCAGCAACTCCTTCATACTCAGATTGGTATGAAACCGTAAAACTCAATTACGGAGTTGATTACTCAGGTGGTGGCAGGCATTGTTTTGATCCTGTTCCCGATACTTGGAAGAAGATGCTCCGGATACTGCTTTACTGGGCCGGAAAAGGGGTCGATGCTTTCCGCTGTGACATGGCAGAGATGGTACCGGCCAGTTTCTGGCATTGGGCTGTTCCGCAGGTCAAAAAAGCACATAATGATATACAGTTCATAGCTGAGATTTACAACCCCGGTTCATACGGCTCATACATAGAATACGGCGGGTTTGACTATATATATGACAAAGTGGGGCTATATGACACGCTCCGCGCCGTTGTAGAGTCACGTGAATCGGCCACAGCCATAACCCGTTGCTGGCAGCAGAACGGTTACAACGGTCCTCACATGCTCCACTTTATGGAGAATCATGATGAGCAACGCATTGCATCCCGATTCTTTGCCGGAAACGCCGTCAAGGGGCGTCCAGCCATGATAGTCTCAGCGCTTATGGACAGTTGTCCGGTGATGGTTTACTCAGGCCAGGAAGTTGGTGAACCCGGTATGGACCAGGAGGGATTCAGTGGACTGGACGGCCGCACCACCATATTTGATTACTGGGCTCCCGATACCCTTACCCGCCTTTATAATGACGGCAAGTGGGACGATACTCGCCTAACTGCACAGGAGCGTGAGTTGAGGCACTTCTACTCCACTCTGCTTGGTATCTGTAACAAAGAGAATTGTATCAAGGCTGGCAAGTTCTTTGACCTGATGTACGTAAATCCGCAGTCATCGGATTTCAATCCGCATCGCCAATACGCTTTCCTGCGCTCCGACGACCACGACGCAATACTGGTAGTGACAAACTTCACTGACCAGCCGCTCTATACTGCCGTCAACATCCCGCAGCACGCTTTTGACTACATGGAACTCAAGGCCCGGGATGGTGTTAAGGTTACGGATCTGCTCTCCGGGCAAACTTTCCAGACCAATCTACGTCCTGACTCCCCCATGCGCGTCACTGTCCCTGCACAATCTGGAGTGGTACTCAAATTGAAAATTGAAAATTGAAAATTGAAAATTGCCATGCGGTGCGTAATACCCGCGACATTAAAAATGGCCCGGAAATCTCCGAGCCATTTTTATAATTTTCAATTTTCAATTCTCAATTTACTTAAAGCTGTCCCAGCTCTTGATAGGTATGTCATTTATATCGACGGTACAGAACGCGTTAATAAATGAACTTGCCAGTCTTGCGTTGGTAATCAGCGGGATGTTCAGGTCAATGGCTGCACGACGGATCTTGTAACCGTTGGTGAGCTCATGCTGAGTCAGATCCTTAGGTATGTTCACTACCATATCTATCTGCTTGTTGTGCAGCATTTCAAGAGCCTGCGGCTGCTGTCCCTCCTCACTGGGCCAGTATACGCGTGTATTGGCAATACCGTTCTCCTCAAGATACTTTGAAGTACCACCGGTTGCGTACAGGTTGAATCCCTTTGAAACCAGCATCTTGGCAGCATCAAGCATTGCGGCTTTCTGCTTTGCGGTACCGGTTGAAAGCAGTATGTTCTTCTGCGGAATACGGTAACCTACTGAGAGCATTGACTCCAGGATAGCATAGCGCTGGTCATCCCCTAAGCAACCTACCTCACCGGTAGATGCCATATCCACGCCCAGTACAGGATCAGCCTTCTGCAGACGGTTGAATGAGAACTGTGAAGCCTTGATACCAACGTAGTCGATATCGAACAGGCTCTTCTCAGGTGCTTCTACAGGTATGCCAAGCATGATCTTGGTTGCTATCTCAATAAGGTTGATCTTAAGCACCTTGCTTACGAACGGGAATGAACGTGAAGCACGCAGGTTACACTCAATTACCTTGATATCGTTCTCACGGGCCAGATACTGGATGTTGAACGGACCG
>CACYHN010000075.1 GCA_902774275.1 uncultured Bacteroidales bacterium | reverse complement strand
GCTTACAGCAGAGTTCGCAAAGAAGGAGGGCCGTCAGCCCCGTATCATGATTGCCAAGATGGGTCAGGACGGTCACGACCGCGGCGCCAAGGTTGTAGCAACCGGTTACGCCGACTGCGGTTTCGACGTCGATATGGGTCCGCTCTTCCAGACTCCGGCCGAATCGGCCCGCGAGGCAGTCGAGAACGATGTCCACGTACTGGGCGTCTCATCACTTGCCGCCGGCCATAAGACCCTGGTTCCGCAGGTAATCGAGGAACTCAAGAAACTGGGCCGTGAGGATATCATGGTAGTAGTAGGCGGTGTAATCCCCGCCCAGGACTACGATTTCCTCTACAAGGCTGGCGCAGCCGCCATCTTCGGCCCCGGCACCAGCGTTGCCAAGGCCGCTGTGCAGGTAATGGAACTCCTCCTTGCCGAGTAAGTGATCCATTTAAACATTTGTTGTGGTCAGGTTTCCCTCCCGGATTCCTGGCCACAACTGTTTTCCGGCCGTACTTGCAGCCCCAAGCCCTGTAGCCCACATTTCAAGCAAGTACGGCATCATTTCGCCCCATTTTCCCCGTTTTTCCTGCCATACTTGCAAAAAATCGCCCATACACGCTATTCTCTCTGCAAGTACGGCCATTCTAAAAGTTCCGGGCTACTGCGTGTTCATTAACAAGTCCTATTTGCGTTATTTGATGTTGTAATAGACCAGGACGGGGTTGTTCAGATTCTGGGCGTTCATGGTTTTCTCCAGTTGGGCAGAGAAGTCGCTGCGCTCGCCAGAATCTTTGAACTTTAAATCGGTGGTACCCTCAATGATGGCTACGTAACCGTTGCCGGATACGCTTTTGGGCAGGATGGGCATATTCATTCCTTTGGGACGGAAGCCGCAGTAGTTTACTATGTTGCCGTTTTCATAACGGTAGTAATGGTCATAGGGATTATTCAAAGCCTTGTGATACCAGAATGAGCATCTGTCGCCGTCAACAATCGGATAGAAACCGCCTTCCAGAACATCTTTTGCCTGATCTGACATCATAAACTCAAAGAGGTTTGTCAGGCCCTGAGTGCCTTTATATGGATCCAGATGCGATTGTGGGATATTCTTCTTGCCAAATGTAAAGGCAAAAGCCTCTTCAAGCTTGTCACCTTCATAGTGGAACACCTTATTTACATCATCGCAGACGCAGAAACTGTTGCTCATGTCATCGCAACTTGTCAGGAGCAGGTCTCCTTGAAGATAATCATAATATGATATGTCTCTGAGCCTTTTGATGGTCTGGCCTGTCTCTACATCTGAAATCTGAATCCTGCAAGTATCGGTAGCTGTTCCTGCAATTATCGCATTAATATCCATAGGAGGAACCGCGTATGATATTATCTTGTCACCATCGTGGCATGCCATACCCATTAGATTACCTTCAAAAGCAACTTTGCCTATATATTTCATATCAGGAACAGAGTACTTCATTATGTAGAGCGATGACGTAGTGGCATCTACTGCTCCTATAGCACTGATATACAGTTGTTTCTTGGCGGGCGAATAGAAGAAGTGGGTGATTCCGATATACTCTCCGGGACCACGACCTACGGCATGAAGTGTTGACACCAACTTTCCGTCAACAAAATAGTAGAGGTATTCAGTGCTCTTATCGGACATGAACACTTCATTTCCGTAACAATGCAACTCACTGCAACCTCCAATGGGTTCGTCCGATATCAGAGGCACGATTCTGATATCCGTCGCCACATCCTCAAACGCCACCTCTACGGCATCGTCATCATCAATAACTACAACATCTGTTGGAACTGATTTACCACATCCTGCGATACCCAGTACCGCACAAACAATCAAACTGATTCTTTTCATTTCAAATTATATTTAAATTGGACTTTTAAAATCTAAACAATTCATCTGTTTTTTTGAAGTTCGTTCATATAATTAGACACCAAAACCTGGAATTCCTTTCGTGAAGAAACCACTTTTTTTCATTTTTTCTGAGAAAAAGGTGCACAGCATAAATTATCTTTGCATTTACTATGATAGTATGTATAGCTGAGAAGCCCAGCGTAGCAAAGGATATTGCCGATGTGCTGGGCGCCAAGACAAAACACGACGGGTACATTGAGGGTAACGGTTATCAGGTAACCTGGACCTTCGGTCATTTGTGCACCCTGAAAGAACCCCATGACTACACACAGAACTGGAAAAACTGGAGCCTGGGCAGCCTGCCCATGATACCGCCCCGGTTCGGTATCAAGCTGATTGAGGATAAGGGGATAGAGAAGCAGTTCAAGATAATCGAGTCACTCATGCAGAATGCCGACGGCATTATCAACTGCGGTGATGCCGGACAGGAGGGTGAACTAATTCAGCGCTGGGTGATGCAGAAAGCCGGCGCCAAGTGTCCTGTAAAGCGTCTGTGGATATCTTCACTGACTGAGGAGTCCATACGTGAGGGATTCAGCCACCTGCAGGATCAGGATGCGTTCAAGTCACTTTATGAAGCCGGACTGTGCCGCGCCATAGGTGACTGGCTGCTTGGTATGAACGCCACCCGCCTGTACACCATAAAATACCGCAACGGCAATAACCGCGGTGTGCTCTCAATAGGCCGAGTACAGACCCCCACCCTGGCACTGGTCGTAAACCGTCAGAAAGAGATAGATAACTTTAAGCCCGAGCAGTACTGGGAGCTCAAGACCGTATATCGCGACACCACATTCTCATATACAAAGGGTAAGTTCACCAAGATAGAGGACGGCCAGCAGTTGCTGGAAGAGATCCGCCCCCTCAATCCTCAATTTTGTCATAACCGATGTAACCCGCAAGGAGGGCAAGGATTTTGCCCCACGCCTTTTTGACCTCACATCGCTGCAGGTGGAGTGTAACCGCAAATACGGATATTCTGCCGATGATACTCTAAAGACCATCCAGTCACTCTATGAGAAGAAGATAACCACCTATCCACGTGTGGATACCACATTCCTGAGCGATGACATTTACCCAAAATGTCCTGGAATATTGAAAGGACTCAAAGATTACGCCCAGTTCACCGCCCCGCTGGAGGGACAGAAACTGCCCAAGTCCAAGAAGGTGTTTGACAACAGCAAGGTAACCGATCACCATGCCATCATCCCCACCGGAGTCTATCCAAACAACCTGAGCCAGCAGGAGCGCGCGGTGTTTGACCTGATAGCACGCCGATTCATCGCGGTGTTCTACCCCGACTGCCTCTACGCCCAGACAACCGTCCTGGGCAAGGCCGGCCGCGCCGAGTTCAAGACCACCGGTCGCGAAATCCTGAAACCGGGCTGGCGCGTACTCTTTGAAAAGGAGAAATCGGACGATAAGGCCGATGACGACGAGCGCATTCTGCCCCAGTTCACAGTCGATGAAAGCGGGCCCCACCTGCCTGAACTCCAGGAAAAGTGGACCACCCCGCCCAAACCTTACACCGAGGCCACCCTACTGCGAGCAATGGAAACCGCCGGCAAACTGGTGAACGATGAGGAACTGCGCGACGCCATGAAGGAGAATGGCATCGGCCGTCCTTCAACCCGTGCCGCCATAATTGAGACCTTATATAAACGCGGGTACATGCGTAAGGAGAAGAAGAACCTCTACCCCACACCGACGGGTACGGGACTGATAGACCTTATTCATGAGGAACTCCTCAAGAGCGCCGAACTGACCGGCATCTGGGAGAAACACCTTCGCGAGATTGAGCGCGGCAAATACCAGCCCGCACAGTTCATGGATGACCTGAAGCAGATGGTTACAACCCTTGTTCACGACGTCCTGGCAGACAATTCTTCAAGATTATGATATTTTTTTGATTTTTCCCGAAAGGAATCCGAGAGTTTGGGTACTAATTGTATGAACAAACTCCAAAACAGATGGATAAACAAGAATTAGAATTCACAAAAATGGTCCGTGAGTACCGTAAGACAATATATACGGTATGCTACTTTTTCTCGGACAATCCTACTGAGGTAGATGACCTTTTCCAAGAAGTATTGATCAGCCTGTGGAAAAGTTTTGCCAAGTTTCGCGGGGACTGCAGCCCCAAGACGGTGGATATGGCAGGTGAGCCTTAATACCTGCTGTAACATAGACCGCAACAATAAAAGGCGTGTTGCGACTATCCCACTTGCGATTGACAAGGATGTGATGAATGATTCCGATGAAGTAGGTCAGCAAATCAAGATGCTGTACAACCGTATCAACAAGCTTGAAATGTTTGACCGCGCCATTATCCTTCTGTGGTTGGAGAGTATGAGTTATGATGACATTGCCGCAATTGTGGGTATATCCACATCGGCAGTAACAAGCAGACTGTTCCGCATCAAGGAACAACTCAAATCAATGTCTAACAATTAATACTTTAAAACTATGACACAGAACAATAATGAACTCCTTGAACTGGAGCAGCTCAAGGCAACATACAATAAGATTGATGAGCGTCTGGACGGCCAGGAGATAGTATCCGATGAGCAACTCCGCGAGACCATGTGCGGTAAGTTTACCGATATGCGCAGAAGCCTCAAGGAAGGTCTGATCTGGAGCAACCTGGTGTTGATACCCTTGTTTGTATGGCATTGGCATACCACAGGAGAACTGAACATGTTAAGTCTCATCCTGCTGTGCGTTTATTGGATGGCTTCCCTTCTTTTCAAGATATTCATCCTGAAAAAGACCGGTAAGGAGGATTTCGGATCATATGACCTTAAGACTCTGACCGATAAGGAAACACATTATAACAAAAACATGACAAGAGCTACCATGGTAATGGTTGTGTTCTGGTTCGTGTATACCGTACAGTGGTGTCTGGGCAAAGGTAAGAGCGGCGCAGCTTTCCTGCTGGCAATGATTCTGCTTGCTATCATGAGTTTATTCCTCCGCAAGGTGATAATCAGGACTAAATTCAACGGTCAGACCATCAACCCCGAGACCGGCAAACCGCGTATCCTTGAAGTCAAGTGGCTCAAGTATATATTCTTTGGCATTTTAGGATTCTGCCTTATATGTTTGCTTATAGGGAGTGTAATGCCTATAATCCAGAATAACGATCTGGCCGCCTACGTCAACTTCTTTAATTACCTTCCAATAATCATATCGGCCGTAGCCCTTATTCTGGCAATACTGCACTTTAAGAAGAAAATAACCGTCTCATCAAAGCTGATATACGCCCTTGTAGCAATATCAATAATCCTTTGCATCGGAATGGTGGCACTCGCCAAGCTCACGACCATAGGAATAACCTACTCAACCGGCAACATTCTCTCCACTGTCTGCACCGCCAGCCTGGCGCATTCTTTCTTCAAGATGAGAAAGTAACGCAAAGGGGACGGTTCTAAACGCGTTGGGGACGGTTCTGTTCGCGAACAGAACCGTCCCCAATGCGTTTAGTAATAGGTTTGTTATTTCTTATCCAACTTGAAAGTATCCATATTGATTTTGATTGATATTGAATTATTTGTACAGGAAACAACCTTCAATTTTTTTATATAAAAGTCTGTATCATTCTGAAGGTCACTTTCTATGCCCATTTCAATCAGAGCTGCAGAAGTTTCATACCATTGCACGGCTTCCATAGTCTCAGTATTATATTCATAGTAGGAATACTTCTGTGGGGTCATACTGGTAATAGCATAGGAGGCCCATTGTTGTTGTGGCGTTAGTGTGAGAATGCCATCGGCATATGTCCACGTACCCTTTTCTTTGTTGCCTACGGTCTTTAGACCTTGGACATCATCATTGATAGTACCTACCGTCTGGTGTGTATGCCACGTAGTATACTCATTCCCTTCAAATTTGATACGCCAGTTTTGAGGATAACCTTGAGCGAAATCGGCTTCTACACCTCCTTCCCATGTCCCATTTAAGAAAGCCTCAGTTATCTCGATGGTTTTTTCATCCTCCTGATCTTTCTTGTCATCATTATTGCAGGCAACAGCAACAAAAGCTATTGCGGCAAATAAAAGATATTGAAGTTTATTCATAACTTTTGTTGTTGATTATCATTGCAAAGAAAGTCAAAAAATCAAATAAAACAAATAGGACTTGTTAATGAACACGCAGTAGCCAGGAACGTTGTCTCCCAAAACTGAATATCCGGCGGTGCACATAAATGTAGCCGTACTTGCAGAGACAATAGCTTGTTTAAGCGATTTTTTGCAAGTATGGCAGGAAAAACAGGGAAAAAGGGGCAAAATGATGCCGTACTTGCTTGAAATGTGAGCTACAGGGTGTATGGCTGCAAGTATGGCCGGAAAACAGTTGTGGACAGGAATCCGAGAGAGGAAACCTAACGCAAAGGGGACGGTTCTGTTCGCGAACAGAACCGTCCCCCTGCGTTATTTTTCAAAAAGATGAAAAAAAATAGTTTCTTTGCGAAAGGAATTCGAGGTTTGGGATACTAATTGTATGAACGAACTTCAAAAACAGATGGATAATTTAGAGTTAGAATTCACAAAAATGGTCCGTGAGTACCGTAAGACAATATATACGGTATGCTACTTTTTCTCGGACAATCCGACAGAAGTCGATGACCTTTTCCAGGAAGTGTTGGTAAATCTATGGAAAAGTT
>CACYHN010000074.1 GCA_902774275.1 uncultured Bacteroidales bacterium | reverse complement strand
GTGTGATATGAAGAAAGTTGCAATCATAGGAGCCGGCCCCGCCGGTATAGAGGCCGCATCAATACTGGCCAAGAACGGTGTTGAGGTTACTCTTTTTGAGAAATCAGAGACCCCGCTCAAGAACCTTCAGGACAAGGCATTCCTGTTCCCCAACTTCCAGGCTGCGCAGGAGATTGTTGATGACCTGAGCGGCAAACTGCTTACTGACGGTGTAACATCGGCATTTGGCATTGATATCGTTGATGTCAAGTGGCAGGGTGCAGAATGGAAACTTGTTGATTCCAAGGAACAGACTTATGTGGCCGATGCAGTACTCATTGCCACCGGTTATCAGGTGTTTGACGCACACCGTAAGGAGGAGTTGGGTTACGGTATATATAAGGGCGTAATCACCTCTCTTGATATGGAGCAGATGATAAAGCACGGCAAGATACTCAACGCTAATGGTGATGAGCCTAAGCGCGTTACTTTCCTGCAGTGCGTGGGCTCACGTGATGAGAAGAGCGGTAACCACTACTGCTCCAAGATTTGCTGCGTGACAGCCGTTAAGCAGGCTATTGAGGTTCGCAAACAGTTGCCCAAGTGTGAGGCATCGGTCTTCTATATGGACCTGCGAATGTGGGGCCAGGGATTTGAGGAGATGTACCGTACCGCCCAGGAGAAGTACGGTGTAAGTTTTGTACGCGGCCGTATATCGGAGGCTGCCGGAACATTTGACAGTCGTGTTCAGCTTAAGAGTGAGGATACCCTGATGGGTCTGCCGCTCAAGATGACTACTGACCTTCTTGTACTTATGGTGGGTATGGAGGCATCATGCGGCACCAAGGCATTGGGCAAGGCTTGTGACATAAGCGGAGACTACGGATTCATCAAGTCCGTCAATCCTCACCTTTACGACAACGAGACCGGCAAGCCCGGTCTGTTTGCCGCCGGCACCTGCAAGCGCCCCATGAGCGTATCGGACTCCATCAACGATGCCCGCAGCGCCGCTCTTGCCATCAAGGACTACCTTGATACCATTGGGTCTATTTGAGCAGGTTCCCCAGGATTGAGCGCGTAAGCGTGCGTGTGGCAGTGGAGGTCGCATTACCTATGGCCTTGTTGGCAATGCTCTTGCCGTCAGTCTTGGTCTTGGTCTTCTTGCCTGTTATCTTATTGGCTACCGATGTGCCTACACTGCGGCTTACCGATGCTATCGCAGCGCCAACAGCAGCGGCAAATATTTTGGAGCCCAAACCTTTTGTTTTTTTCTCTTTGGCCGGTTTCTCGGCTTTGGCTTCCTTGGCCTTGCACTGTTCACGTTCCTCCTCTTTAGCAGCAGCCTGTATTTCTGCCTGCTCTTTTTCTGATTGAGCCAGAAGAACCTCGAATGCACTCTCGCGGTCTATCACGCGGTCATATTTACCGTACAATCTTGAAGCATTGATGCACTGTTTGCGTTGTGATTCACTTATGGCACCTATCTGGCTTAACGGGAACAGTATTCTGGCGCGCTGAACCATCCCGGGCACACCCTTTTCATCAAGGAACGATACAAGAGCCTCACCAGTCCCCATCTCCATAATGGCATCCTCTGTCTTGAATGCAGGATTGGCACGGAATGTCTGTGCTGCCGTACGGACCGCCTTCTGGTCCTTTGGTGTATAGGCACGCAATGCATGTTGCACACGGTTACCCAACTGACCAAGTATGTTCTCAGGGATATCGGTAGGACTCTGTGTCACAAAATAGACTCCAACACCCTTACTGCGGATAAGGCGTACCACTTGCTCTATCTTGTCAACCAGAGCCTTAGATGTATCTTCAAACAGTGTATGAGCTTCATCAAAGAAGAACACCAGACGGGGCAGTTCCAAATCGCCCACCTCAGGAAGCTGTGCATACAGGTCAGATAACAACCAGAGCAGAAATGTGGAATAGAGCTTGGGTGTAAGCATCAGGCGGTCCGCGGCAAGCACGTTCATCACTCCACGGCCACCCTCAGTCTGCATAAGGTCAAATATGTCAAATGACGGCTCGGCAAAGAATATCTCGCCCCCCTGGTTCTCCAGTGTAAGCAATGCACGCTGAATGGCACCTATGCTAGCCGAACTCACATTTCCATATGTAGATGTCAGTTCCGATGCATGCTGAGCCACGTAGTTAAGCATGGAGCGAAGATCTTTCATATCAATGAGCAGCAGGCCTCGTTCGTCGGCTACACGGAACACAATGTTCAGCACTCCCTCCTGGACATCGCTCAATCCCAGCAGACGTGAAAGCAACTGGGGGCCCATATTTGATATTGTAGTGCGCATGGGATGCCCCTGCTCCCCGAACACGTCAAAGAAACGTACCGGGCATTTGTCAAACTGAGGGTTCTCAATACCAAATTCTGTACAGCGTTTCTCAATGAATCCGTTCATGGCACCCGGCTGGCTTATGCCGCTCAGATCACCCTTCATATCGGCCATGAAACAGGGTACACCTGCCTGGCTGAATGTCTCGGCCAGCACCTGTAGGGTTACGGTTTTACCTGTACCTGTGGCACCTGCTATCAGACCATGACGGTTGGCCATCTTACCGCATATTGAAATGGGACCTTCCGGCCCATGGGCTACATATAGTCCTTTATCGTTACTGTACATATTATTGCATTAATTGGTTTTGTGATTACAAAGATAAAAAGAATTCGGTCGGATTTTTTCCGACCGAATTCTTTTTGCTGATATGCTGTTACTTTTCAATCCAGCCGATGACTTCACCCTTGCTGACAAGTGAGCCGTGCTCCTTCTCAACTGCAACCAGGTGGCAGTCATAAGGTGCGGTGGCATTGTCGATGAAGGTGTTGCCGTTAGCTTGAACGCCAACCATCCAGTCACCCTTCTTGTACTGTTTGCCGAAGGGAGGATTGGTTGACTGGTCAACGTAGTCCAGATCCCAGATTACGCGGCCGCTGACAGCTGCCTCAATAGGCTCTGCATCGGGATGCAGGATGGCACGCTTATCAGCTGCGGTGAAGTGCTTGACGGGTGCGCCTGCTGCGCCGCCGTTATGCTTCTTCTCCATGCGCTCCAGCAGATCCTTGTTGAACTGATCCTTGGCCTGACCGCTCTTGTACTCGCGGTACTGTTTCTCATGCATGGCGAACTCAAAGAGCTCCTCATCATCCTGACCGCGGTCCCAACCGTTCTCCTTCATCTCCTTCTCAAAGCGCGGGAGCTCGTTGGGGTAGAGAACCTGAGGATCATCGGTATAGAATTCAAAGCCTTTCTCCTTGGCAATCTCAACAATCTCAGGAGCCAACTGGCCGGGCAGCTTACCTGACTTGCCAAGAACCATACCCCACATGGCAGGATCCATACGGGTGAAAGGCTTCTCATCCATTGACTTGGAGTAGAGGTTCATAAGGGCGGCGTTCTTTACGTACTGGCTGAACGGGGTAACCAGGCAGGGAGTACCAAGCATAGGCCATATGCGCTGTACCTCGTCAAAGAGTTCAACCAGCAGCTCATCCTCTGAGAGCTCCTTCTCACCCTTCTTCTTGAGGTTGGCATTGATGGCGGCGTGCATACCCTTAAGGTCAGCCATAAGTGATCCCATCATACCGCCGGGCAGACCGCAGCCTACCAGCAGTGAACTCATGAGTGAGTTCTTGGGGTCAATCCAGTAACCCAGGAAGTCATCCATGAAGCTCTGAGTCAGTGAGCGTGCCTCCATGTAAGCCTTCATGTTGATATCCTTAACCAGGAATCCGGCATCCTTAAGCATTGCCTGGATGGTGATAACGTCCGGGTGAACCTTACCCCATGACAGCGGCTCCAT
>CACYHN010000073.1 GCA_902774275.1 uncultured Bacteroidales bacterium | reverse complement strand
TGCTTTGCGTCCGTTCACTTTTTCTTTACGGCCCGATGACTTCTTCTCCTTGCGTTTGGATGGCACAGTAGGGACTGTCCCCTTTGTGCCATTTCGGAAAAACTGACGCCAGTCACCGTTTTCAAAATCGCGCCAGAAATCATCATCCTGGGCTACCTGCACCTTAGGGGCACGTTTGGGAGTGCGGGATGTCTTTTCCTCGCGGTAAGCTCTCTCCTCACGGGTTGGCTTACTCTCCTTATGAGGTTTAGCCTCCCTACGGGGTTTATCCTCACGATAAACTTTCTCTTCCCGAACAGGTTTCTCTTTGCGGGGTTTGCGTTCACGTGCCGGTTTCTCTTCCCGTTGGGTTCCATCCTCCGAGCGTGTCTCGGCAACCTCTACATTTACCTCACGGCCCTTGTAGTTCACACCGTTCATACCTTCAATAATCTCCTCGGTGTACTCCTCAGGGCACTCAAAGAATGAGAAGTTCTGCATCAGGTCAATACGGCCCACATCCACGCGCCCGGCTACATTACGGTTGAGCATCTCAATGATATGGACTGGCTGTACGTGATCCTTCTTACCTATATTGATAAAGAAACGGGTATAACCCTTCTGCGCACGGTGGCGGTCCTTCTTCTTGCGTTTCTCGCCTTCAACATCATTGCGGGTAACCTCCTCTAGTTCCGGCGCATCCTGATAATAGCGCACAAAGCGGCCGAACTCACGGGTCACGATACGCTTTATGATATCGTTCTTGTCCATCCAGTCCAGACGGCGGAAAATCTCAGGCAGGAACTTCTCAATCTGCTCCTCATTAACCTGAATGCGCTCCAGGTCATCAATAACTTTGTAGAGCTGCTTCTCACATATCTGGGTACCGGTAGGCATCGTTCCCTGCACGAATGTCTTGCCGATGGCCTTCTCTATGAAACGGATCTTGCCTTTCTCACGCAGATTGACGATTGATATGGATACACCCTTCTTACCTGCTCTGCCTGTACGGCCGCTACGATGGGTATAGTTTTCAATATCATCAGGCAATCCAAAGTTTATAACATGAGTCAGATTGTCCACATCAAGACCGCGTGCAGCCACATCGGTTGCAACCAGAAGCTGCAGCTGATGCTTGCGGAACTTGTTCATGGTGAGGTCACGCTGTGCCTGTGACAGGTCACCGTGCAGTGAATCTGCATTATAGCCGTCCTGCATCAGCTTATCGGCAATCTCCTGCGTCTCCAGACGGGTACGGCAGAAAATGATTGCGTATATGGATGGGTAATAGTCAACAATACGTTTCAGAGCCAGGTACTTGTCCTTGGCATGTACCATATAATAGACATGCTCCACGTTCTCAGCACCCTCATTACGTGTGCCGATGACAATCTCGCGGGCATGATTCAGGTACTTCTGCGATATGGCCTGAATCTCTTTGCTCATGGTAGCCGAGAACATAAGCATCTTACGCTCTACGGGAACCGATGACAGAATCTTCTCCAGATCCTCAGAGAAGCCCATGTTGAGCATCTCATCGGCCTCATCAAGGATTACGGTGCGGATTGTGTCAAGACTCACCACACCACGCTCCATAAGGTCTATGAGTCGGCCCGGAGTGGCTACAATCACGTGTGCTCCGCGCTTGAAATTACGTATCTGGTTTTCTATCGATGAGCCGCCGTACATGGGGATTACGTGCAAGCCCTCTATATAGTGGGAGAAATCAGCCAGGTCACTGGCTATCTGCACACACAGCTCACGCGTAGGGCTAAGTATAAGGAACTGAGCCTCTGAACTATCTACATCAGTCTGCTGGATTACCGGAATACCGTATGCGGCAGTCTTGCCTGTTCCGGTCTGGGCCAATGCCACTACATCACCGCTGCCCTCCTCCAAAAGGTATGGTATGACAGCCTCCTGGACCGGCATGGGCTGCTCAAATCCAAGTTCCTCAATTGCCTTGAGTATCCTCTCAGATACACCAAGCTCGCGGAATGAACTCATTCTTGGGGTTTATCAGTTAAGTGTAACGCTCTGCTCGCCTATCATCACACCGTCCACGAACAGGTAAGCGGTGTATGTACCGGCACTCAGATACTCCTCCACATCCCAGTACATTGTAACCTCCTGCTGCTCGCCGGTGTATTCAATGTACTTCTTGGCCGAGTACTCCAATGCCACGTTCTCATATTGGAACGTATTGCCTGCATCCTTGACCAGAGGTTCACCATCAGGCTTGGTGAGGCGCAGATATACAATCTTCTCACCCGTCTTGACGGTAATATTCTTGACAATGGTAAAGTTTACCATAAACTGTGTCACGTTTTTGACCTTCTTCTCCTCCTTACCGCGCTTGTTACGGGGTGTTACGGTAATGGCTGCAGCATCAAGCTGTGAAGCAAGAGCCACTTTCTCCTCTGCCTTCTCCTTATCAACAGTAAGCTGCTCCACAACCTTGGTCTGCTCCTGATACTGCTGACGCACACGGGTATTCTCCCTGGCAAGCTGCTTGTTAATCTGGTCCAATGAGTCTATCTGAATGATATATGTGCGCATAACTTCACGCACGGTAGCCAACTCCTTCTTGAGTCGGGTTATCTCAGCTGCATTGGTAGCCTTGGTCTGGCGCAGTTCCTCCAAGAGTTGCTGTGTACGCTGTTTCTCCTTGTCCAACTGACGGATAAGTGAATCATTTGAGATATGGACCTTCATCTCATCATATTGCATGGCGAATCCGGAGTACTCATTCTCCATCTCCTCCTTTTCAATCTCAAAGAGTTGGGTCATCTCCTCTATCTCACGATTCTTATCCTGTCCGTCCTTGAAGAGATAGACTACAGCACCGGCAAGCAATACAATTGCCAGAATGGCAATGACAAGACCAGCTTTACCTGATTTCTTTTCTTCTTCCATTATTTCTTAAGAGCAGCCATGCTCTCCTTTATGGTTGCTATCTTCTGAGTGGCATCAGCCTGTTTCTTGCGCTCGTTCTCAACGACGGCAGCAGGAGCGTGTGCCACAAAGTTCTCATTAGAAAGCTTGGCATTGACACCCTTGAGGAATCCCTCCAGGTGCTCCAGCTCAGCCTCCATCTTCTTAAGCTCAGCCTCCACGTCAATGAGTCCGCCCAGACGTACAGCATACTCCTGGGTTCCCACCATGAACGCAGCTGTACCCTCACTCTTGGCAGCTACTACAACAATCTCATCCAGTCCGGCCATCTTGAGTATCACGCTGTTCATTGCCTCAAGCGGGTTGCTGCCTACAGCCTCAACAGTAAGCGGCTCACGCGGGCCGATGTTCTTGGCCTTGCGCACTGAGCGGATCTCAGTTACCACCTGCTTGGCCTGCTCAAACTGATCAAGCAGAGCAGAATCGGCCTTACCCTTTACAAGATCAACGATAGTCTGGTTCATGATGCTCTCACCGTCCTTGCGCTCGCGTACTGCATGCCAAAGTTCCTCAGTGATGAACGGCATGAACGGGTGAAGCAGCATAAGCAGCTGCTCAAACATATCAAGTGTGGCAGCGTATGTCTTGCTGTCGATGGGCTGTCCGTAAACCGGCTTGATTATCTCTAGATACCAGCTTGCGAATTCATCCCAGAACAACTTATAAACAGCCATCAGGGCCTCACTGATGCGGTACTTTGACATCAGGTCATCCATCTCAGCGGCAGTGCTGTTCAACTTGCTGCGGAACCACTCTACTGCAACCTTTGCGCTCTCAGGCTGATCTATATCGGCTACGGTCCATGTCTGTGTAAGACGGAACGCATTCCATATCTTGTTGTTGAAGTTACGGCCCTGCTCACAGATGGCCTCATCAAACGGTATGTCATTACCTGCAGGAGCTGAGAGCATAAGACCCATACGTACGCCATCGGCACCGTACTGCTCAATCAGGCCTATG
>CACYHN010000072.1 GCA_902774275.1 uncultured Bacteroidales bacterium | reverse complement strand
ACCTTTGTCACCGCAAAACAGCGAGGTGCGTTAGTTCAGCTGGTTAGAATGCCGCCCTGTCACGGCGGAGGTCATGGGTTCGAGTCCCATACGCACCGCTCAAAACCGCGTTAGAGATACTTCTGACGCGGTTTTCATTTTTAAAGTTGCCTAAATGTTGCCTAGGTATTTGAGAAGGTATGAGAAAGAGCCCTAAGCTCAAATATGAACTTAGGGCCCTCGGACAAATTTAATACGTCCCTTTTGGGAACCATATCATCTGCAAAGATAAAGATTTTTCCATTAACAGATTAGGCCATTGTTCTTTTCAGTATCTTTGTGTAAACACTGAAAAACACACAAGCCATGAACATCAACTTAATCTACCCCCGTATCCCATCCCCATTGGATCGCCACATCCCCGGCACATACATCAAAGCCTGTCAACTCCTATCTGACCTAGCAACCCAGATAAAGGCCCAGCTGCAGCAACCCGCCAAAGACACACCGTTCACATCAGTATCAATAATGACAGCCTACATAGAAGACCTGATGCGTAAGCTCGCCAGGCAGAGTAGGGCACAGCCCGCATTCGCCAACCTGAACATAGTCCTCCAGTTCGGTGCCTCCGCTCAAGATGACCGTTGGCACACAGCATCAGGATGGACAGTCACCAGCCAACCAGGCAATCCACAATCCAACCAACTAGCAGACTTCCTCATCACTCATGCCTTAAAGATCCTGGGCTCTGCAGCAATCACCAACGGTTCAACTCCAATCAGCCAAAGGGAACACTCCTCAGCCCGCCTCCTGGACATAGCCAAAGCCCCAACGGTACTCACCACCAACCTCTACATAGACAACCGCCAAAACGCAGACCTCCTCCGCCATAGCAGTGGTATCCTAAAGCTGGCCAGCGTTCACGCCCAGGCCATAAAGCAGTACTTAGAGCTTAGTCAATGAAAAGAGTCCCTTTAAACCCGGTCTTCCACATCTCACCATCCTCCGCAAACTCCTCCATAAAGTTCTTGGCATGGTTGAAGTAGTATTTGAAAGACTCCATGTAAATGGTATAATAATCCTTCTCGCTGTAGTTGGGATTGATCCAGGCTGTGAAAGCCGAGTAACGCTTCAGCACAGGACACATAACGTCAAGCATTGTGGCCGTAGCCAGTTGCATTACATTGTCGGGGTCAATCTTGGGTTCATTCTGAAGAATGCAAACAAAGGCCATCTTGGCAATCGTCTCCTTGATGTCATCCATGTTGTCAGAGTGATACAGATACTTCATAGGAGCCTCATTACCCTTCTTGTAAGTCTCTGCAAAAATCTCCATCTCAGGGAGGACTTGGTAAGAACTTTGATCTGTCATATGGTAAATAAAAATAATGTGGGCGCGCTCTGTGTGAGTTTCCAGTATCGGCAAACACTGTCCATAGCACTACAGAGAAACACGCCCACATTACGGGGGCGTCCTTTCCCTAATCGCGTAGTGTTGGAGTCTTTTAATTTGCCGATTTCGAAACTCACATGCGAAAAGCGAAATTCAAAACTATTCTGTCTCACTAAAATCACCAAACAAGGCCGATGATTACGCTGCAAATATAGGTAAAAGGAAATAATAATGCCAATCACCGCCAGAATCTATTTTTCAACCATCAAATTCCTATTGCACACTTTCTCCATTTTTGTTACCTTTGCTATCAAACAATACCATTATGAAGAACACGAACATCACCCTCATCGTAGCCATCGGCATATTTCTTCCGATGATGCTCAGCTGCCGCAGCACCAGGCAGACCAGCAGCTCACAGACCACATCCACCATCATCACCGCCACCGCCATAGACAGCGCCACCCAACGCCTGATGTCCACGCATCACAAGACCACCAGTATAACCGTACTTCCGATGCAAACACCCGGCCTTCCTCCGATACCGTCACCCGATGCCCCCGCACCGGTTCAGGACCTCATCACCCAGCTAATAGAGCAGGGTGGAGGCACCATCATCATCCAAGAGGATGAGCAGCTGCAGCAAGATCAGACAACCACCACAACGCAAATATCGCAGCAAGACACAACCACCATACAAAAGACTAATCAGGAACAAACCACCTCAAACCCGCCAAGAGCATCACCCATCTTGGACAAGATCTTCTACATCTTTCTGGCGGCCGCCTTCATCATAATACTTCTGAAGGCAAGAGCCCGCCAATGACACACCGTTCAAATCATAAACCAAAAACACGAATACTATGAAATCAACAAACTATGCAATCCTGCTCATCAAGAGTTTCGAGCAGCTACGCCTCAACTCATACCTTTGCTCCGCAGGTAAATGGACAATCGGCTACGGCCACACCGACGGCGTCAACCGCGGCATGCTCATCACGGAAAAGACAGCTGATGCCTTCCTCAAGCAAGACATCAAGCACGCTGAGCGGGCAGTGAATGACATCGATGCAGACCTCACTCAAGAACAGTTCGATGCTCTTGTCAGCTTCGTCTTCAACGTAGGCGTTCAGGCCTTCAAGGTCTCAACACTCCGCAAGCTCGTAGAGCGTAACCCCAATGACCCAAAGATAGCCGATGAGTTCCGCCGCTGGGTCTATGCCGGTGACAAGAAGCTCCCCGGATTGATCAAGAGGAGAGAGCAAGAAATTAAATTGTATTACTCATAAAAAAATCACTACCATGGATGCACAAATCACAACCATCATCACCGATTGCCTAATACCAACCATCACTGCTGTCGTAGGATGGTTGGCCGGCAAGCGCAAGCGCCGCAACGATGCCCTCAAGTCGATGCAAGACTCCATCGACATCCTGAGCATGGAGAACAAACGCCTCATAGAAGACCTGACCACAGTGAATCGAGAGGTAGTAGCGCTAAGGAAGGAGAATGGCGAACTCAAGTACTCAGTAGACCAACTCTGCAAGGAGAACGCCCAACTCAAAACCGAAGTCCAGGATCTGCGCAAGCAGCTGACCCAAGCACCTGCGTAACATCCGATGCTTCGCACCGGTTCCGTCCCGTAATCATCGCCTTTCAAGAAAGCCGATAATTACGGGGCGGCCAAAAAGAAGGTGCATCTGGCCGTCCGATGATAGCCGATGCACCTTTTCTATACACCCTAAAAAGAATCTATTTATCAATCTTTCTGATAAGCGAGAGGTCGCCGCTTGACAGGGCCTTAAAGTTTGCTTCAATCTTCTCGATGTCCCAATCCCACCATTTCAGGTCCAGAAGATAAGCAATGAACTCATCATCAAAACGCTTCCTTACAACCCGGCAAGGATTGCCTACGGCAACTGAATAAGGAGGAATATCCTTCGCCACAACAGAGTTGGTACCTATAATGGCACCGTCGCCAATATGAACACCAGGCATGATAGTTACATTCTGGCCAATCCAGACATCATTACCCACAACAGTATCACCCTTCAGGGGAAGCTCATTCTTTACCGGTGCAATAGCAGAACCCCAATCACCGCCTATAACATAGAATGGATAGGTAGTCACGCCATCCATCCTGTGATTGGCACCATTCATCACAAACTCTACACCTTTGGCAATGGCACAGAACTTACCGATGATCAACCGGTCGCCGATGAAATCATAGAAGTGCGTTACATGCTTCTCGAATTGGTCTGCACCATCCACATCGTCGTAGTAAGTATAATCTCCGATGATGATACGCGGATTCTTCACTACATTCTTGATGAAGCAGAGGCTCGGAATCTTAGGATTCGGAAAAGCTGCATTCGGGTCGGGCCTGTTTGTTATCTTCTTCATGATGATATATCGCTTGTTGCAGGAACAAATATACTGAAAAACTCAGACCTCCACCCACACAATAGAAAAAGCTGGTATCGCTACCAGCCTTTCCAGTCCTTTTCCAATAATTGAAATTGAAGGGGCCCGGTTTCACAACCAGCGCAAAAAAGAATGAGCAGGCCACTCTGCCTGCTCATCCCCACCATATAGGTGTCGGTTAAAATATGACTCCGTAACCGATATTTCTAATACTGATACAAAGTTAACCGATTATCCCAAATAAGGGCTGATTTATACTTATTTATGACAAGTTTTTTGGAAAAGAGGACGTATTTAATCTATCTTGCCGTTGTGTTGGAAAAATAATTGGCAACAGCTTATGAGACAGAGTCCTTTCCTCCTTGTGATAATCTTCTTGGTGATATCCTGTAAAGGTGGCCAGAAGTCATCCGGACCATCCAATAATGCGGATGCCGATAGTTGCATCGTTGAGGCCGATGTCTATCGCAACCCTGTAACAATCCATATCGATGATAAGATTGTTCCGATGTATGACACGCTTACTCTGAACAACCTGATTGAGTCTGTTCGATACATCCCGTTAGAGACATCTGACTCATCAATCATTGATGCACAAAGGGTGAGGAAAATTGATGATATTTACTGTGTCACAAGTGATTTGCAAAGCAGTATGCTCAAATTGTTTGATGCCAATGGCAGATATATCAGAGATGTCTTCCATATAGGCCGGGCTAGTAACGAAATATCAATTCTTTCATTATTTATAATAAATGCCATAGGAAGGGAAATCATTGCTAGTTCAGTCCTTGACTCAAAATTTGTTATTTTCAATATTGACAGCCTTACCTACAGGACAGTTTATAATGAGAATTTTGAAATAAATCGCCCTTTCCCTCTTGGTAAAGGACATTACGTTGCCAAGCCTGATAACAATAGAGCCGTTCTTGGTCCAACTATAACTGAGACATATGACAGCCTGCCGCATCTTATGTTCTATGACTCCGATTTCAATATAACCGGAACAGTGGGCGATGGAGCCAAGCCATGGAGGGATCTGGAAACCACCGAACCTCCCCGCCTTACAACAGATGTCTATGAATCGGGTGACGGCGTAACATACAGGTATGCCGATGGAGATACGGTGTTTACGGTCGATGCCGATGAGCAGATGGTTCCTGCTATTATACTGGATATCCCGGATAAGCTTAAACCTACCATTAAACAATCTGAGACTGATCCAGCATCACGTAAACAGCAGATGATATATGTGCAGTATTTCCAACTGTCAAGGGATTACGTATTCATAGAATACCAATACGGAGGCGAATATTATTCCGGTATATGGAGTAGGGATAGCGGGCAACTCTTGTTCCTGAATACATTTCCATATGGCATTAATCCTATATTGATATCCGTTGACGGTTTTTCAGTACAACGAAACGTAAACTATCTCAATCGGAGAGATAATGTAATAATCATCCCGATAGATGCTTCTTACTTGGTCGGAACAATACCGGGCGTAAAAGATGATGACAATCCGGTTATAATGGAGATAACTCTGCGCTCCGGAATCAAGTAACCATATCCCGCGGGCTGTTCTCTGCGTACCTTCAACCTTTTCTGCAAGTAGCAGCCGAGTTTTACTTACGGCCCCGCCCGGTATCATTTAAGCATTATTATGAAAATGCGCCTTTAACACAAGACGCATTTTTTATATAAATCAGTTTAGATAACAAACAATCATTGCATTATGAGAACTATAGTTCAACTGTTTGCATTGACATCTTTGCTGATGTCACTCTGCATTCCAGCCTATGCACAGCAAGGTGCGTCGTTAGAGGATGTTGCACGTAAACTTGGTGCAGAATTAAGTGATAGCGGGGTCCTCATGGTGGACGGTCAGGAATTGAAGAAAGAAACTCGCGCCATTAGTCCAAAAGACCGTGGGCTTGTCACGAATGATAATTATTTGGCTCAGTTGCTTGAATATGCACCCCAAGGTCTTGTTTGTGGATATATTATGCGTAATGCATGGAGAAAGAACCTATGGGGGATATTCCTTGTAAAGGAGAATAACCAATACAGCCTAGTTTATAAGGAAGCCGATAAAGTAGAGAAAAGGGAGATAAAGTCTGATCAGGCAACCATCCTGGAGGCATCGGTCAACACCCGAATCTCCAAGATTGAATTTGACATAAACAATCCCGTTTTTACAGAGGTCTTTGGCGGATCACTTGAAATAGGTATGCGTTATGACGGTGATATGGCCTTTGCTGTCACTCCCTCTAAGGCTGCTCATTTCCGGGCTTGGAACGGTCATGAATACAATGGAATAAAGGACGAATACTGGCAGGCTGAGGTAGACCAGTTCAAGAAGGAAATCAAATAGGTATCTGCGTACCATCAACCTTTCTGCAAGTAGCAGCAGAGTTTTACTTACGGCCCCTCCCTATAGAGGTAGCAGCCAGCGGCCCTTACTTCTCCTTCACATGCTTCCCGGTGATATGCTCGATGCAAAGCTCAAGCACCAATGCCCGCGGCCCGTTCTTCTGCATGTCATGCTCAATGTCATATCCCTCAGGAAAGTACTTCTCACCAAGGGCGCGGAGAATAGTATCAGTCTCAGCCTTGTCAGTGACCTCCCTTATACGTCCGAAAACAACCACGCTCAGGATGTTGTTCCACCATTCACCGGGATTCTTCGTAGGCTCTGACAATACAGTGAAGCACACCTTATCATCTTTACGGATAGCATCAAGTTTATGACCTTCCTTAGCACAGTGGAACCAGATCCTACCGGCACGATAGATGAAGTTGATAGGAATGGCATACGGATATCCGTTCTCTCCATGTACAGCAAGGATACCTCTTGCTGCAGATTCCAATAACCTTACGCAAGCCTCATCCGATGCCTGCTGTTTGTATCTCCTCATGGGTCTGAACTCTTCCATATGATAGTGTGACAATGCCGATGAATATTCCCAGCAAAGATAGCAAAAGAAATCGTCCGATGCTTTCTTCCGATGCATCCGCTTCCGATGATCAAGTATCGCGGGCAGTGATGTGCGTATCATCAACCTTTACTGCAAGTAGCAGCAGGGATTTACTTACGGCCCCTCCCTATAGAGGTAGCAGTCAGTGGCCCTCATATAGCAACCTCCGCCTCCCGCATCAAGCGAAGAGCCAGTATGAAGTATCAGCAACCCGCCCAATCGCCACTGTCTGGCTTGTTTAACCCAGAACAGCCAGGGCCTGGAAGCAAGCCTCAGGTGGTTGTCGTCCGTCAGCCGGCCACATGGTGCCCCTATGTGCAGCCTAAGCCTTGGCATCGTACATCACCCGCATCACACACACCCGGCTGCATCATAGCGTCACTATGCGCCCGCCCGCCAGCCGCCAGGCAGCCGCAGTGGTTCCAGTCCCTGTCTGTTCTCTCCCGTGAAACCGTCTGCAGATAGCAGCCGCCTCAAACTCCCAAGTGTCCTCCACCATCCTGCAAGTAGCAACATCCTGCGCACTTCACCCCTCCGCTCGTATCATTCAATAAGGAGTTCCACACCATTGCCATATCTATGCCTTCCATGGTGCAAGCACTATTCCAGGTATAGATATGGTAATCGTGTTCCACGCCTCGTTTTAATTGTGGCAGTCGCCACAATCTTGGTCCGGTTCGC
>CACYHN010000071.1 GCA_902774275.1 uncultured Bacteroidales bacterium | reverse complement strand
TTGACGGTGTTGTATATCCTGTAAAAAAGATAGCTGACGAAGCCTTTTGTATGAATGACAAATTCTGTAGTGGCTTAACTATTCCTGAAACAGTTGAAACTATAGGTTCTGCGGCTTTCTATGGTTGCCAGTGTTTGTCAGACATATACATCCCGGCATCCGTAAAGAAAATAGAATATGGGGCTTTTGGTAAGGCAAACAGTCTTAAAAAGATAACTGTAAGTGAAAAAAACACGTTCTTTTACTCTCCCGAAGGTAGTAATGTTATTATTGAGACAAGTACCGGACGTCTTGTTCAGGTGACCATAGTCAGACTGCCGGATTGTATCAGTCAGATTGAGGATGATGCATTTGCCAATTGTTCCAATCTTGAAATCGTATATATGGGCGGTGGCATAAGCAGTATAGGAGAGAGGGCTTTTAGCGAATGCGGTCAACTAACAGATGTCTTTATTGATGCCGATACTCCTCCCTCAATGCCCCAAGGCTCTATCCCTGACGGTTGTACCATTCATGTCAAGGAATCAGCTCTCAGTGATTACAAGGCCGATGATGTATGGAGCGCGTATGAAATAGTTGCTGACAATGATCCTACCGTGGTGTCATTCTCAGTTGAAGGCGGTTATGAAATACCGCATTATTATGACCTCCAAGGCCGTGAAGCAAATCCCGGTTCAAAAGGACTTATGATTGACGCAAAGGGGACGGTTCTTTTTGTGCCCTAAAAATAAGGCATTGGGGACAGACTTTAATGAATCACAGGGGCACAAAAAGAACCGTCCCCTTTGTGCCCCTTTAATAAGTTTATTGTTTATATTTGCCATCAACAAACCTAATTCAAACCTTGTTATGAAACGCTCAATGATCCTTTTCGTGGCAATAGTTGCCTTGTTGTCCTGTCGAGAGAGTGAGAAAGTATGGGATGATCCAATAATCGGTAATACCCAGTTTGATTACATCAGCGTAAAGAAGGTGGTTATAACAAAAGAGGAGACCACGCTTTATATGCACATAGATTATCCGGCATCGGGTACCTTCACATTCGGTAAGAAGACATTCATTTCTGCTTGGAATAAACAGTATCTCATAAGGGGTTGTGACAAATTTGAGTTGGGCGATTATGTCCATACTGACCCTGATACATGGTCAATGGATTTTACCCTTACTTTTGAGCCGTTGCCGCTTAGTACCAAGGTGTTTGACGTGATAGAGGGCTTTTTTGACAATGCGTATAACTTATTCAATGTGCGTCAGCGTGGCGTGAAGCTTTCTGTGGCAAAAGTACCTTCTGAGTATAGGGCAAGATACCCTGAAAAGGACATCTGGCCTGAGATGAAGTATAGTGAGGAACCCATAACCATCCATTTCAAGACCCTGAATTACAAGAGTGGAATGAGGCCACGCCTGGAGATATCATATTTTGATGTCATGGATCCTATGTCCCACGGAAAGCATGACAGGGTTATCCTTAATGCCAGCGGCAATTATGATTACACCACCAAGATATATTACCCTCAGCAGCTCAGTGTGGCTCTGCCTCCGGCACAGCCGGGATTTGCATCATTCATATACCCCGTGATGGCTCCCGGTGAGGAACTGACAATACTCATTGACATGAATGTGGACCCTGATTCCATCCATGACTGCTTTGTGGGCCTAAAGGGTTATATGGCCAAGACATCCATGCAGGATCAGAAATACATGAATAACCTGATGTATTGTTCTGATGATTCTGAGACATCGCTGGCATTATGGACAACTAAGAACGCCAAGACAGTATCTGATATTATTGCCGGTCATGATTCTGTAATGAAATCATTCAAGGCATACAATGACAAGGTGGGTTATTCTGATAGGGAGGCCCGGCATTTCTTTGACTATGAACTGAGGTATTTCGGTCTGGTTGCTGAACGTCAGGATTCACTGTTCCGCAGCCAGGAGTTCCTGGATTATATACTGCGTACGCGTCCCGCCTGTTTCTTTGGTGACGATATTATACCTAATTTAGAATATGGGTTCGTCTCCCATCTGTTTGCCGATACTGATGTGGAAGGTATCGGGCCGGATATGTGCCGTTACTTTTATGGCCTTGAGCAGTCTGGTAGCGGAAAGCAGGTTGAGAAACCGTATATAGGAGATCCATACCTGTCAAACCTGTATGACCGGGTATCGGGCAATATAGCGGAGCAGATGCGTAAGAACATGCAACGTGCCTTTAATGCCAATGTGCATTACCTTGATATGGGAACCGTTGCTCCACGGGATATTCTTAGGGCTATCGTTGACAGATATAAGGGCAAGACCATAGTGATTGACATGTCAGAGACATGGTGCGGATGGTGCATGAAGGGACATCAGGAGATGGCACCTATGAAAGAGGATGTCAAGTACAAGGATGTGGTGTTCCTCAATATCGCTTCACCCAGTTCACCGTTTGATGAATGGATACAATATACCAACAGCGTATCGGGCATACACTTCTATCTTACTGAGGAACAGAACAGACATCTGTCAAAGCAGGTATGGGGCACCGAATCAGTTCCCAAGTACGCCATCTACGATAAGAACGGCAAGCTGTCATACAAGCAGGTGGGCTGGGGCGGCCTGGAAAAGATTCAGACTGAGATAGATAAGGCGCTTGAGAAATAATGCGGTCCTTAACGTAAAAATAACGCGGAGTCCCAGTTTCACAACTAGGGCTCCGCTTTCCTTGTTTGCGATAGCAAAGATATATATTTTTACTCAATTGTGCATCATTCTTTTCTTTTTATAAAGTTTGAGATGATAATTATTGATACCACTATCATGAATATGCCGCTCTTGTCAAAGGCACCGGTCCTGATATAATCAAGCAGGTATGTTGCAACGTACAGGGCAATACTTACAGAGAACAGTACTTTTGTAAAGGTGCTTGGCCTGTGTCCCTTGTTCTTTCCGGTGGTCTCAAACAGAATGGTTATGAGGGATACTGTAAATCCTAATGCGATGATACCGTACAGGTAGTTAACCCATGCATAGTCCTTGAAACCTATCTCCTGATATGTCTTGAAGAACGCAATGATATAAAGCACTGAGAAGGCTACCAATGCCAGTATCATGATGCCCAGTACTGTAAATCCTACAATCTTTCCTATGCGGCCCAGCAGTGAGGGTTGTTCCTCAATCTTACCCTGCAGTCCTTCCTTATAGGCTTTGACAAAGCTGTGGTAGTATCTGGGTATAGTCATCAGCACAAGGATAACCAACAGGATGATACCCATGGAGTTTGTCATGAAAATGAACGCAAATGCAATCCAGAACACCTCTGATAAAAGCAGCATGATGAGGTAAGTCTTTCTGTACTTTTTCTCCCTTGCCATAAGGGTGTTCAGGTCTAGCTTAACCAGGTCCTTGCGTCTTACCCTGCGCAGTATGAATGCGCTTACCGCTGCGTTCACCAGGCAGTATGTGCCGGATGTTATCAAGGCACATGTTGAGAGACCACGGGTAATATGGAAGAACAGGGTCAGGAGCGGGAAGGCAATAATAAAGCCCCATATCAGGATAGTCTTAAGCTCTGTCTCAAGATACTCTACTTTCTGCTCTGTTGCGGCGCGAATCTGATCAGGGGTGATTATCTCCTGACTCTCCAGCTTCTCATTCATTATCTGATAGCTCTCCTTGAGTTGCTCAAGTTCGCTCAGGTTTATCATTTCTTCTTTCATAGTCATAATGTTTTAATTGTTCATTGATTTGAGCTGCTCCTTGATGCGGAACAGTCTGCTTGTTACGGCCGATGTGGATATACCCACAATAGCCCCAATCTCATCATAACTCATGCTTTCCAGCCACAGAAGAATGATTGCGCGGTCAAACACCTCCAGCTTGTTGATCCTGTCATACAGCATCTTTACCTGGCGGCCTGCCTGCTCGGACTCACTGAACAGATCCTTGTCGATAAGCAGTGGGACGGTTGGTACATTCCGTCTTTCCCTTTTCTGGATGGAGCAGCAGGTGTTAAGGCTGATACGCCATATCCACGTCTTTAAACTGCTCTCGTTTCTGAAATCGGGAAATCCCTTCCATAGATTAACCAACACCTCTTGGAAAAGGTCATCGACTTCTGTCGGATTGTCAGAGAAGAAATAGCATACCGAGTATATGGTACTGCGGTACTCTCTGACCATTTTAGTGAATTCTAGTTCTAAATCTTTCATCTGTTCGGAAATCAATCGTTTGTACATTTAGACTACGATTTCTCAGATTCCTTTCAAAATTACCGGATTTTTTTCAAAAAAAATGAAAAATAGGGGCACAAAGGGGACGGTTCTTTTTGTGCCCCTCTT
>CACYHN010000070.1 GCA_902774275.1 uncultured Bacteroidales bacterium | reverse complement strand
ATTGAAAAGAATAACCGTATCATATAATGGCAAACGGAATAAAGGCAAGTGAGGTATCGGAGGTACTTCTGGAACAGCTTAAGGGCATAGATACAAGCGCCCGCTTCCAGGAGGTGGGAACCGTGCTCCAGGTGAGTGACGGTGTGGTCCGCATTTACGGACTCAAGAATGCCGAGGCCGATGAGCTGATAGAGTTTGACAATGGCATCCAGGCCATAGTTATGAATCTGGAGGAGGATAACGTAGGTGCCATCCTGCTGGGTCCCACAGACCAGATCAAGGAGGATATGATTGTGCACCGCACAGGACGCATTGCCTCCATAAACGTGAGCGAGAATATGGTGGGCCGCGTGGTTAACCCGCTGGGTAAGCCGCTGGATGGTCTTAAGGATATAGAAGGGCCCTTCTTTGAGATGCCCCTGGAGCGTAAAGCTCCCGGTGTGGTATTCCGTGAGCCCGTGCATCAGCCGCTACAGACAGGCTTGAGGGCTATTGATGCCATGATTCCCATAGGACGCGGTCAGCGTGAGCTTATTATCGGTGACCGTCAGACCGGAAAGACCGCCATAGCCATTGACACCATAATAAACCAGCGTGCCAACTATGAGGCAGGTGACCCTGTCTATTGCATATATGTGGCTGTTGGTCAGAAAGGCTCAACTGTAGCCACTATCGTGAACACACTGCGTCAGCACGGTGCATTGGATTACACTATCGTGGTTGCCGCAACAGCAGCTGATCCTGCCGCACTGCAGTATTATGCTCCGCTGGCAGGTGCCGCAATAGGTGAGTATTTCCGTGATACCGGCCGTCATGCGCTTGTGGTATATGATGACCTCTCCAAGCAGGCTGTGGCCTATCGTGAGGTATCACTTATCCTAAAGCGTCCGTCAGGCCGTGAGGCATATCCAGGTGATATTTTCTACCTGCATTCACGTCTTCTGGAGCGTGCAGCCAAGATAATCAGCCAGCAGGAGGTGGCTGAGAAGATGAATGACCTGCCGCCTTCATTAAAGGGCCAGGTAAAGGGTGGTGGTTCACTCACAGCTCTGCCTATCATCGAGACTCAGGCCGGTGACGTATCGGCATATATTCCTACCAATGTAATCTCTATCACGGATGGTCAGATCTACTTGGAGTCAAGCCTCTTCAACCAAGGATTCCGTCCGGCCATCAACGTGGGTATATCGGTATCACGTGTGGGCGGTAACGCACAGATCAAGTCCATGAAGAAGGTGGCCGGTACCCTTAAGATAGACCAGGCGCAGTACCGTGAGTTGGAGGCATTCTCCAAGTTCAGCAGTGATATGGATCCTGTTACCGCCATGGTGCTTGACAAGGGACGTAAGAACAACCGTCTGCTCATTCAGCCGCAGTATTCACCTATGCAGGTGGGCGAGCAGATAGCAGTTCTTTACTGCGGCATACACGGTCTTCTGAGCAAGGTCCCGCTGGACCGTGTCATCGATTTTGAGGATCGTTTTGTGGAGATTGTACGCGGCAAGTACAAGGAGAGCATACTTGATGTGCTGTCCAAGGGCGTGATGAATGATGAGGTAGGCAAACTCATTGAGGAGGCTGCCGACAAGACCATTCAGGAATTAGGTATCTGATAAGTAATGTCACTCAAGGAGATAAAGACCCGCATCCAGTCGGTCAGCAACACACGCAAGACCACATCGGCAATGAAGATGGTGTCGAGCGTGAAACTGCGTAAGGCACAGCAGAGCATCCAGTATGCATTGCCTTACGTGGACCAGCTGAACCATATACTCTCCAGTCTTTCATCCATGCCTCAGGCCCAGAGCGTATCACCGCTTGTGGTAGAGCGTGAGGTAAAGAACGTGGCCATTGTATGCCTGTCATCGGACTCAAGCCTTTGCGGTGGATTCAATGCCAACATGATACGTCACGCCAAGGCTCTTATTGATGAGTGGCGCAAGGTTGATGACGAGCCTCATATCTATCCCATCGGCCAGAAAATAACCGATGCCCTGGCCAAGGAGGGTTACAACATTAACCGCGCATTCTCAGGTCTGATGGCCACCCGTGATTACAGCAAGGCCGCAGAACTGGCCGATGACCTTATGGACCTGTTCCGTAACGGCCACCTGGACAAGGTGATTATCACATATACCCATTTCCGCAGTGCCGGATCACAGAAGATTGTCGATGAGGTGCTGCTTCCGGTAAGCGTTCCAGAGGCCGATGTAACTGAATCGGCTGCAGATTATATTATGGAGCCGTCGGCCACGGATCTTATATCGGGCCTGCTGCCCAAGGTAATCAAGACCAAGCTGTACAGTGCCGTCCTGGATTCATTTGCCAGCGAGCAGGCTGCCCGCGTGATTGCCATGCAGGCCGCAACCGAGAATGCCGACAACCTGATAGGCGAGCTTACACTCCAATACAACAAACTGCGCCAGCAGGCCATCACCAATGAAATATTGGATTTGGCTGGGGGAAGCCAAATCCAATAAATTGAGAATTGAAAATTGAGAATTGAAAAAGGCCAATAGCTAACAGCCAATAGCTGACCGTATCGCGGTCATTATAATATGTCTGAGATGAAGATAAAGAGCCTGGCGCTGCACTATGTTGGCAACCAGGCTAATGAGGAGCCGTTTGTCTGCTCCAAGAAACTCT
Source organism: uncultured Bacteroidales bacterium (assembly GCA_902774275.1). Lineage (GTDB taxonomy): Bacteria > Bacteroidota > Bacteroidia > Bacteroidales > Bacteroidaceae > Colenecus. The sequence continues at coordinate 1,394 of CACYHN010000070.1, read as the reverse complement.
ATACGCTGAGCGAGGATATGAACACCCTGCTCACAGAGTATTTTGTGGGGGCGTTCAAGAGTGAGGAGCGTTTCATATTCCATGATGACATGGGACTTGAGAATAACCGCGTATACCGTCTGGTGAGCGATATATTCGACAATCCTGATATGCTCTATGACTTCTCGGTAGACCTGGCTACACATCTTTATGAGAACTGCCAGCACCCCAAGATCAAGGGCGGCGATTTCATAGTGGCTCATATTACAGGCCTGGGAATGGGGCGCGACATAAACGAGGCTATCGGCCTGTTCAAGATTGAGAACAAGGAGACTTTCCTTACCGTAGAGCACGATGAGGATGGCTTTGACATATCGCCCGTAGATGGCGTGAACCTGCGCCGTCTTGACAAGGGTGCGCTCATAATGAACTACGAGCATGAGAAAGGCTATATGGTGGCTGTGGTCGATAAGACCAACACCCAGGGTGCCAGCTATTGGATAGATGACTACCTGCACCTGATGCGCCGTCAGGACTCATATTTCCAGACTCAGAACGTGATGGAGCTGACCCGCAACTTTGTGGCGCAGGAGCTGCCCAAGCAGTTCAACGTGAACCGTGCTGATCAGGCCGACCTTTTGAGCCGCACCATGGGATTCTTCAAGAACAACCCCAAGTTCGATATGCCGTCGTTTGAGCAGCAGGTAATATCCCAGCCCGAGGTGGTGGGTATGTTCGATGATTACCGCAACCGTTACGAGCAGGAGCGTCAGATACAACTGCAGGACCAGTTTGACGTAAGTGAGGGCGCCGTGAAGAAACAGAACCGCCTCTACAAGAGCGTCATAAAACTGGACAAGAACTTCCACATATACGTGCACGGCAGCCGTCAGCTCATAGAGCAGGGTGAAGACGAGCACGGCAAGTTCTACAAACTCTACTTTAACGAGGAGAGTTGATAGGCCTTCCAGGCCGGTCAAAAAAACAGGTGCCCCGATTGGGACACCTGTTTTTTTGCGGCGGGATGGAAACCTCAGCGCAGCGGGCGGATGGTGATGGTGCGCTGGTAGGGCTCGGGCAGGACGCGGTACTGGTTGAAGATGCCGCGGGCTGTGCAGCCTACACCCGATGTGGCGTAGTCAAGGTTCAGGGTAATATCACCTCCACGCTGCAACTGATACTGATAGATGGCCTTGGTCAGGTTATCGGTAGTGCAGTCATATGCGTTGAAGTTGAAGTACTGATCCATTGAGAACTCCAGACCCTTGCCTGAGTTGTCGGTCAGGCGAACCCAGCGGTTATCGGTCCTGAGGCCATAATCCTGCGGGATGAGGTAGGGCTCATACATATCGTTAACGGTGGTGTTGTAAATGCCCACGCGGTATCCGGTCTTGCGGTCAGGATATGAGGCCTGA
>CACYHN010000069.1 GCA_902774275.1 uncultured Bacteroidales bacterium | reverse complement strand
TATGGTTCCAAGCCAGCTGAACGGGCTTACGTTCTTATCGGTAACAACAATCCTGTAGCCGTCACCGCGTTCAACTGTCTCTCCACCTCTTACTATGGCAGAAACCTTAAGGATGCTGCGTACCCTGAGCAGGAGCATTACAATGAGACCGGCCAGATATGCAGCCAGTAGGATCTGGAGCAGTACCGCGGTTTTATCCTTTTGTACTGCAGGTGCCTGAACAGCTGCGCTCTCTGCGGCCGATACGGATGGTGCAGGAGCGCTTGTTTGTGCAACAGGAGAGAAAGGTTGGATCTGATTTACAGGAGTAGCAGCGGGCTGAGCGGACACTGCGGTCTGGGCAACCGGGCTCTTGCTGATATCACGATGCACCGTAATCACGGTCAAGGGCAGTACATAAGAGAGAACCAGCGAGAGCATCAAAGCTCCGCGTTTAAGGCCGTGGAATGTTTCACGACGCAACAAAAGGCGGTACATAAGTACAAAAACGAAGGTTAGCAACGCCGCCTTTCCAAGGAATAAAAGGACTTGAGTATTCATTTTCTTTTTTCAATTTTGTCAATAATACGCTTGAGGTCATCAACTGACAGACGCTCCTCCTCAACCAGTCCAAGGACTACACTTGAGTAAGAGCTGTCAAAATATTCGTTTACCAGCCCGTGGAAACCGTCCAAACTGTATGCCTTGCGTGACACTACAGGGATGTACTGGTAGTTGCTTCCATAGGCCTTGCGCTCCAGGAACCCATCTTCCATAAGTGTATGTACCTGATTGGAGAGAGTGTTGAAATTAGGTCTGGGTTCCTCATAATGCTCCTGCAGTTCCCTTACAAACATGGGACCATAGGTCCAGAACTGCTCCATGATGATTTTTTCCTTTTTAGTGAGCTGTCTCATAAGCAAAACAAATTGATGTTGATGCAAATCAAAATCTTTTTGATACAACACACAAACGTTTTGAGAGAAAACTTTCCATAATTAGTATTTTTTAACTCCACACTCGCTTACACCTGTTTAATTACGGGCAGACGGGACGGACAGGCAGCTGCCAGTGGCGGTAGCAGTAACCTGGATTAAAGTAGTCTTCATACACATTGATCCAGAGAGTGGCACTTCTATTGGAAGAACCGGGATCAAACGAATCGGCCCAGTACCCCATGTCGCCTGAAGTACCAAAGAAGAAATAAGGAAGGAAAATGGAGCGGTCAGTATAACCGGGTTTATTACTTGTTATAAGGAAACCTATCTGCCCGTTCACTGAAGCCCGGGTCCAGGTGCAGTTTTCTATCAGTTCATTTATCTCATCTGTTGTGGGCATACGCCAACTGTCACCCAAATTGACGTCATCAACGTCATCCCGAATATATAAATCTCCCATCTCTTCCGGCCCGGCTGCACCTACGTTACGTGAGGCCCACTTTACACTCAAGCCCAGGTCAACATACTCAGAGTTACCACCTATTGCGTCATACGCCACATTCTGATAATAATCTATTACAATATTTGCATGGTTGGAGTTTCTTACCGGCGATGAGTTGTTTACTATTTTTACAAAAGCAGTTCCATTCCTGATTTTAGAATCCAAGGTATAAACAGGTTGCCTATCTGTACCAAACACATCTAATGGAAGCCCCCAATATTCAGTATCCGCCAGATGATTATTGAAATTAATTATTTCAACAGTATCTTTTCTTTGGGACGTGATCAACTTACCGTCCTTATCTGTTTTCACGCCTGGCAGTCTGGAGATCAGTTCTTTCAATGATATCCCCTCCGATACTTTATAGGTCTTCTTGTTGCTGTAGTTTTTATACTCCTGAGATGTCGCCTTTGTTTTTTTGGATATCTTACCTATCTCAATGACATACTCAGATTCTACTAACTTCTTATGAAATTCAATCGCTTCCTCATGGGTCATATCATAAGACTTGACCTTTTCAATAAGTTCGGCCGTAACGTCTCTAAGGGCCACAGTGGAATCACTCTGTGGCTGCTGGGCAAATGCAGGAATGTAGAGTGACATCATCACGGATGTCAACGCAAGCAAAAAGACTCTTTTTCTCATAATGCTATAGATAGTTTACTATCTAAACTGATCTATATAGAAAATGCGTCCTTTGTAAAAGGAAATTTTTTCAAAATGACCCAAAGGGGACAGTCCCTACTGTGCCATTTTGCTGTTTAAGAATTCTTGCGTATCTTCGCGGTATCTGATACCAAGGGGTATTCCAACTAGGCATACATGTGTCAGATTGGGATGCCCCTTGTTGTTTGCAGATTATACTTTTAATAACCTAATATTTATTGTACTATGGAACAAAATGACATTACCGGTATGCCGGAGAATAACAATGGCGAGATAGTCCTTTATCAGCCAGATGAAACAATCAGACTTGAAGTGCGCCTTTATGATGAAACGGTATGGCTAACACAAGCCCAAATGGCGGTATTATTTCAGACCACACCTCAGAACGTAACCATACACATACGCAATTTGTATAAGGAGGGCGAACTGGATAAGCTTTCAACTTGTAAGGATTACTTACAGGTTCAAAAAGAAGGAGGCAGAATTGTCAGAAGAAAACAAAAACAATATAATCTGGATGTTATTATTTCAGTTGGTTACCGTGTTAAATCAATACATGGAACGCGTTTCCGTCAATGGGCCACTACAGTCCTAAAGGATCATCTATTAAAGGGATATTCTATAAACAATCGCATAGAGAATCTGGAAGAGAGAGTAACCAAGACCGAGGAGAAAATAGATTTCTTTGTACGCACATCACTCCCACCCCAGCAGGGCATCTTCTATGACGGTCAGGTATTTGACGCATATCAGTTTGTAAGTGATCTGATACGCAAAGCGCAAAAAGCAATTGTGCTTATTGACAACTACGTTGATGACACTGTACTAACCATTCTTGATAAGCGCAGCGAAGGGGTATCGGCCACCATATATACTCAGCGCATAAGCCAGCAGCTGCAGCTGGATCTGGATAAGCACAACGCGCAATACGTACCTATAAATGTTTTTCAATTCAACAGAGCACACGACCGTTTCCTACTCATCGATGATGAGGTTTACCACATTGGCGCCTCAATAAAGGATTTGGGAAAGAAATGGTTCGCTTTCACCCTGATGAGGGATATCACGACAAAGGAACTGATTGGAAAAATGGCACAACATTTATAAATTACTACAGCAATATCTTTACTAAAGCAGCCTTGAGCCGAATCACAGGCATCAACGAACGTCAGTTGTGGCACTACGCCGCAGGTTTGCACAAACCCAGGAAGAGACAACTGGAAAGAATTCAGCGTGGTGTCCAATCTTTAACTGAGGAACTGAACTCAATCTGCCTCCTTTAAAATTATCACGTAATAGGAAGGTACTATTTGTCTACTTTTGTTACTTTTACCGATAGTTACATTCTCTTCATTGTAAAAAGGACATTTATGAGTGAGTATAGAGTCATTGATATGAGCGCCTGGACTCAAGTTGGGCAAGGCGGCAACGGAACCACGTATGAGAATCCGTCTCAGCCGGATTTAATTCTGAAAGTCGATAAAAAACAGATAAACACACTGGAGTTTGTAAAGCATGAGTTTGATGTTTCCAAGGCTGTGGAGAATCTGGGCCTACCAACACCAAAGATGCATGAGATAGTACGTGTGGGAGACCTGTACGCAACCATATCGGACCGCATAAAGGATAAGAAATCCCTTTCACGCATATGTCATGATGAGACACAGCGCATAGAAGAGATGGCGCAGCTGATGTGCCGTAACGGTAAGATACTTTTCAGCACCCCATGCAACACTGATTTCTTTCCAAGTCGCAAAGAGCAACTGATGAGAGCCCTGGACAAGGCACAGTTCATAAGCCATAAGAACCGCCGGATACTTAAAGATTTTGCCCAGACCATACAAGACATAAAGACCTGCAGTCACGGTGATTTCAATATGGGCAACCTGGTACTTTCAGGTGACCAGCCGGTATGGATAGACCTGGACCGCTTTGGCTACGGAGACCCCATGTTTGATATCGGTCATCTTTACCAGATATGTAATGTATATGCACCCATGAAACAGGTTCAGGAAATATTTCACATGACAGAGCAGCAACTTGGTCTGTTCTGGGATGCATTCGCAAAAGCATACACCGGACAGGATGACCACAGTGAGTTTGACAGTCAGGCCGGTAGGTTTGTTTGACAGTCAGGCCGGTAGGTTTGCCTGCTTTGATATGATACTGAGATATGAATTCCAGAAATGCAGCCTTCTGGAGAAGATGTTCTTTGGCGTATACATAAAACGCCTCATCAAAGCCTTCTACCTTTAGGGCTCTCAGGCGTTATCCTGAATGACCAGGCTGGCCAGCATGAAGCCGAATATTGCGGTTATGTGAACAACCGTTCCGCAAACGGTTTCATCCTTACCTCCCGATATCAGCTCATCGCTGTAAACACACTGGAACTTGTGTTTGGGATACTCTCCCAAATGTTTGAATTTCTTTCTGAGTGCACGCGCCAGAGGATCACCCTTTACCTTCCAGAATTCCGTGATTTTGATACGTGTAGGATCAAGTTTGAGTGCGGCGCCCATTGATGAGAAGAACTTTGCATTAGTTCTGGTAGCCATCAGTATGAGCAACGCCTTATCCTTAAGAGAATCTATCGCATCGATGATATAGTCGTAGCCGTCAAGTTCAAACTCGCTGGCCGTTTCCTCATTGAACACTTTCTGTAAAGCC
>CACYHN010000068.1 GCA_902774275.1 uncultured Bacteroidales bacterium | reverse complement strand
GGTATGGCTGGATTGCAGCGGGCTGGGACTTGACCATGAAAGACTTGTAGACCTTTTCGTAAACAAAGCCCATCTGGCTCTCAATGACGGCGAGATGTTCGGACTGGGAGGCGAGGGATTCATGCGACTCAACGTAGGCACCCCCAGAGCACTCTTGTGTAAGGCTCTCGACCAACTGACAGAGGCTGTCTGTACATTACATTAATTCACCGTATACATTGATTTTCTAATTTTTGAACGGGCTATTTATGGTCTGTTCTATGCACAAACTATACTTATGAATAAGAGATTGTTCACATATATACTGCTTCTGGCAACATCAAACGTAGCTTTTTCCAACTCCACCGTTAATGGCCGTGTAATTGACGCTGCCACCGGAGAACCTCTGATAGGTGCACATGTGGTGCTAAAGGATGCAAGCGGTGTGGGTGCAGCTACGGATCTGGATGGCAATTTCAGCCTTACTATTGATGAGGAGCTGCCACAGACTCTTATAGTTGAGTATCTGGGCTACAGCCAGCAGGAGGTAAATGTCGCTGATGATTCCAAGTCTATTGACATCAAGTTGTCAGAGGATGCAGAGACACTGTCTGAGGTAGTGATTGTGGGTTATGGTACACAGAGCCGTACCAAACTGACCGGAAGCGTAACCACAATCAAGGCTGATATTCTGGAGACCAGCAGGCAAGCCACTCTGGACGGAGCGCTTAGCGGACAGGTGGCCGGTCTGGCTGTGACAGCCAGCAGCGGACAGCCCGGTGCAGACAGCCATATCCGCATTCGCGGCGGTAACTCCGTGAATGCATCAAACGAGCCTTTGTATGTAGTTGACGGATTCATCTACTTTAAGGATGCAGCCACTAACAGTACAGGCTTGGGTGCCATAGAGGGTAGCCTGAACCCTCTGGCAACCATCAATCCCAATGATATTGAGAGCATAGAGGTGCTCAAAGACGTATCGGCCACCGCTATATATGGTTCACGCGGTGCCAACGGCGTAATACTTATTACCACAAAAAAGGGTAAGCAGGGACAGGAAAAAACCGCCATCAACTATGGTTACAGTATAGGAGTGAGCCGTATCAGCAAGAAACTGGATCTGCTGGGCGCATCACAGTGGGCACAGCTGCAGAAAGACTATTTTGCCAATAAGGGCGGATATACTGATTCTGATATTGCAACACTTGGCCGCGGAACGGATTGGCAGGATGCCGTCTTACGCGATGCCCTGCAGCAGTCACATGAGCTTAGCATAAACGGTGGTACACAGAAGAGCCGTTACGCTTTCTCAGCCAACTACACGAATCAAGACGGTATCCTGCTGAACACAGGTTTTGAACGTTATAACTTCCACACAAATGCGGAGTGGGAACTCAAGAAAGACCTCAAGTTCGGTGTCAACGTGACTTACGGCCGTTCCAAGCAGAGCGGACTCACCACGACAGAGGAGAAGGTTTTCAATTCATCACCTTTCTCAGACGGAATCACCAGCAGCTTTGTCTATGCCCTGCTCATGCCTCCGGTTATCCCGGTATATGATGAAAACGGAGAGTATAATTTCAGGAATCCGTATGAGTATGCATATTTTGCCATCGGTGACCATTCATCAAATCCCGTTTATGACCTGGAGGAGAGTGTGGCCGACAATATCAACAACTATCTGTTGAGCAATGTCTGGACAAGTTACAAACTGGGTGATTTCACATTTAAGGCTTCACTTGGACTTAATAGCGAGAAACTCACACAGAACTATTTCTCAGGTGCATACACATCACTTGGACTGGCTACACAGGGTATTGGCGGAACTGGTAACCGTGAGACTGATGTATGGCAGCAGGAGTATACTGTCAACTACAGCAATGACATAACTGCAAACCAGTTTATAGATGTATTGGTGGGCTTTACACGTCAGTCACAGACGTCAACCTATTCATCAATACGTACCAACCACTTTACCAATGAGGCGCTCAAACAGTATAATCTGGGTGACGGTTCAGAGATATACACACCTCAGACAGGTATCAGTAAGTCAGAACTGAACTCACTCCTGGCCCGTGTCAGCTACTCTCTGTTTGACAGATACAATGCTACGGCTACCTTCCGTGCCGATAATAGCAGCCGTTTCTCAAAAGGTCACCGTTGGGGCTATTTCCCGTCACTGGGCTTGTCATGGAACGTGGACCAGGAGAGTTTCTTAAGCGGAGTCAAGAGTGTTGATTATCTGAAAGTCCGCGTGAGTGCAGGCCTGGTGGGAAACCAGGAGATTAGCGACTACGCATTCAATACATCATACTCAACCGGCTCATACGGTGGCAGCAGCAGCTACTCCAAGAGCAATACAGCCAACGGCAACCTTAAATGGGAGACTACCGCCAGCTATAACGTGGGTTTTGACCTGGGCTTGTGGAATGACCGCCTGAGTGTAGTGGCCGATGTATATTACAAGAAGACAAGTGACCTTCTGCTTATTGTGCCGGTGGGATTCTCATCGGGAGTATCCACACAGTTGCAGAATGTGGGTAACATAGAGAACAGCGGATTTGAGATTGCCGTGAACGGAACTCTTCTTAAAAGCAGGCGCAGTAGCTGGAACGTATCGGCCAATATAGCCTATAACAGGAACATTATATCCGATATGGGTAAGACCAATAACGTGATCCAGGGAAGTGACAAGCAGCAGATACTACGCCGTGGCGAGTCGCTGGGTTCATTCTACGGACTCAGGTTCAAGGGAATAGTACAGCAGGGTGAGAATGTAAGCCAGCTCCCTACCGTAAACGGACAGGTACCGCAACCGGGTGATATCAAGTATGAAGATGCTGACCATAACGGACGCATAGATGGTAATGACTGTCAAATACTTGGCAGCATCCAGCCCAAGTTCATATACGGTTTCTCCACACAGTTTACATGGCGGGGATTTGATGTGTCGGCATCATTTGCCGGAAGCTATGGCAACAAGGTCTATAATGCACTGGGCCGCCGTCTGGAACTTACAGGTGACTCTTACAATACACTGACAACGGTGCTTGACTCATGGACACCTGAGAATGGAGGCAACACTCTGCCTCTGGCATCCAAAGCGCGTCCAGTCTCATTGATAGATGACCGCTATGTCCAGGATGCGTCGTATCTCAAGCTGCGCAACATTACCGTCGGCTACAGGTTGCCTCTGCCTAAAGAGTATGATTTCAGTGTCCGCATATATGTCACTGGCCAGAACCTGCTTACCATCACTCCTTACAAGGGTTATGATCCGGAGGTGAGCAGCGGTACGGATTCCGGCGCATATCCATCGGCACGCACAATATTGTTCGGAACAAACATATCATTTTAATTAACATATAAATAAAAGAGAAAAGCTATGAAAAAGAACATTGCTAATCATTCCAATTACGGAAAAGTGAACGTTATTTTGAGTGCTGCTTTGTCAGCAATACTATCAATCGGTCTGGTATCATGCACAAATGATAACGATGACAGTATAAACAATCAGGTTACAGATGATAATGTGGTTTTTGATGACGCCAGTGCCCTGTCGCTCGTAAATGGCGTATACAGCCATTGGCAGCCGCTTTCATCATCATTCTCATTCATAATTGAGCTCAACTCAAACAAGCTTATCTCATTTGAGGGTGCCGAGGAGAAAGAAGGCCCGCTCAACAGCCGTTTTGAGCAGCAGCCCGACACATGGTATCAGATTAAGGTATTCAACCATCTTTTCCTTGGTATAGTTGAGGCCAATGAGGCTATTACAGCCATTAATAAAGCTTTCAATAATGGTAAGGTTACTCAGGAAGGCTACAACGCAGCCGTAGGTAAGGCTAAGTTCCTGCGTGCTCTGGCATATCTCAAACTGGCTCAGTTGTGGGGCGAGGTACCTATAGTCACCGAGGCTGGTGGCAGCGCTACCGAGCGCCAGGATTTGAACACCGTATTCACTCAGATAGTAAATGATTTCCTTGCAGCTGAATCTCTGCTTAAGGATTACAACGGTGATCCCCGTATCCCTTCAAAGCAGGCCGCCCAGGGACTGTTGGCACGTACCTATCTGGTTTGGGGTGACAATCCTCTTACCGCAGAACAGGTTGAGGCTATTGCCGACACCCAGACTGACCCGGAGTTTACTATCACTCCAAGCCGTCTGGAGAAGGCTATCGAGTATGCAAACCGTGTGATCAACAGCGGCAAACTGGCTCTTGATCCTGAATTCAAGCTTTGGGGACGTGAATATGAGAGCAACAAGCGCGGCACCAACGAGCATCTGTTTACCATAGCTCATGACGGAGATAAGATTGATGCACAGGGTAACCATCAGACCCATTGCTCATGGACATTCCCCTTCCAGAACGGAGAGAACGGAAAGCAGTACAAGCAGAATCATACTGAGGTTGCCGATGATGACCTTTATGATGACTGGTTTGCAGAGCAGCCTAATGACAAGCGTCTGGCAGCAACCTATTTCACAGAGATCGTAAACCCTGAGGATCATCAGGTATATCACTACTACTCACCTGTATATACACCTATCAACGGAAAAGGTGTTGACCAGAGCTATGATGATGCTGAGAATCTTGAGATCAAGAAGAACTCAGTTGACCGTATTGAGATCCGTTACGCCGAGGTCCTGCTTATCAAAGCTGAGGCTCTGGTACAGTTGGGACGCAGCGCAGATGCT
>CACYHN010000067.1 GCA_902774275.1 uncultured Bacteroidales bacterium | reverse complement strand
GTCCTGGATTACGGGGCCGTCGGCCATGGGATCGCTGAACGGGATTCCCACTTCAATCATATCAACTCCCTTCTGTTCAAGGGTGCGGATTATCTGCGCTGTGCTGTCAAGCGTGGGGTGTCCGGCGCAGAAATAGAGTGAAAGTATGCCATTCTTCTTGCTGGCAAACAAATTATTTATTCTGTTCATAGTTGCGCATGTTATTGATAAATATACTCAGTTTTGTAATATCCTTAAGTGCAGGTTCGGTCTCAAAGCGGCTGTTCAGGTCAATGCCGGCAAATTGAGGGTGGCGTATTGACATGATCCTATCTTCCATATCGGGGCCGATACCTCCGGCCAGCAGGAACTGCTTGCTTCCGTGGTAGCTCTGCAGTAGGCTCCAGTCAAATTCCCGGCCGCTACCGCCCCACCCACTGCATTTGGTGTCAAACAGCAGCATGTCAACTGCGTCCTCCTGCTCATACTCTGCGCATTGCTCAAAATCCGCGGCCGTATCCACCGATATGGCCTTAATAACAGGCAGTCCGGTAATAAGGTGGATGATATGGCATAGCTGGGCTGATTCATTGCCATGAAGCTGTATGCGGTTAAGCCTGTACTCGGCAGCCTTGACCTGTACATACTCGGGCTCGGGATTGACAAAGACCCCTACTCTCTGCAAGTCAGGCAGATAATCCGGCTTACAGCTCACATAGCGCTTGCTCCCCGGCCATAACATGAATCCCATCATATCAGGATGTAGATTCTCCACATCCCTGATATTGAGACTGTCACGCATTCCGCATACCTTTATTTTCATATCCTTTCAATGAATTGTTTAAGTGCCAGACCTGGGTCCTTCTCTTTCATAAAGCACTCTCCCATAAGGAATCCGCGGAATCCTGCCTCACGCAGCAAACGTACGGTATCCGGGTTGCTTATGCCGCTCTCGCTCACTTTAACGGCCTCTGTAGCCATTTTCTCCGCCAGACGGAATGAGTTAGCCACATCAGTATGGAAAGTACCCAGATTGCGGTTGTTTATGCCCGCCATATCCGGATCACACTCCAGATAGTCAAGTTCCTGCTCGCTGTGCATCTCAAGCAGCACCTCAAGTTTAAGTTCGTGTGCAGTGCGTGTAAGCGTGCGGCACTCATCAAGACTCAAATCTGCGGCAATAAGCAATACCGCATCGGCACCAACCAAACGCGCCTCAAACAGCTGATACTCATCAACAATGAACTCCTTGCGCAGTATAGGAATATGGACCGATGCACGCACCTGCGGGATAAAATCCAGTGTTCCGCCAAAATACTCTCTGTCAGTGAGTATGCTCAGGGCCGATGCCCCGCCGGCTGCATACTTGGGTATCACATCCATGGGCTTGGCATCCTCATGGATCCAGCCTTTTGACGGGCTCTTGCGCTTGAACTCCGCAATTATCCCGTAGGGGCTGGAGGCCAGAGCGCGGCTCATGCTGCATTCTGCTATGCCGTCGGCCATAAGGCGCTCCACACGGGCGTAGAGCTGACGGGGCGGAACCAACTGTTTCTGCTGCTCCAACTCTACCCGCTTATGGGCTACTATCTCCTGCAGTATATCGGCCATTACTGATTGATTTCTACGAATTTACGGAATGCCTGCAGGGCGCGGCCGCTATCCAGTGATTCGCGAGCCATGGCCACGCTGTCCTCAATGCTCATGTTGCGGTCCATGATACCTATTCCGCAGGCTGCGTTGGCTATGATCACGTTCTTCTGTGCGGTAGTTGATGTGCCGTTCAGCACGCTGTCAAATATGGCCGATGCGTCCGATATGCTTGCGCCGCCGAAAATCTCCTCGGGCGAAATGTAATCCAGACCCATATCCTTGGGGGTATAAACCTTCTCGTAGTAGTTTGTAACCACCTTGAATCCGCTGGTAAGCGAAATCTCATCATATCCGTCATAACTGGTAATGACGCCAAAGTTGTCGCCTATGCGCTGATGGATGTTCACGTACAGACGCAGTTGAGCCTGTGTGGCGGTACCGTGCAGTGAGTTCTTGGGATGGCAGGGATTTACAAGCGGTCCCAGCAGGTTGAAGCATGTGGGTATGGCCAGAGCCTTGCGGGTGGGTCCTACAAACTTCATTCCGTATGCAAACAGCGGTGCGTGGAAGTAGCATACACCAGCCTCATCGAGTGAACGGCGCAGTATGTCAGGATTGTCGGTGAACTTTACTCCGTGCTCCTGCAGCACGTTGCTGGCACCGCTTACGCTGCTACTGCCGCCGTTTCCGTGCTTGGTAACCTTATATCCTGCACCGGCAATCACAAATGCTGAGCAGGTGCTTATATTGAATGTGTTCTTGCCGTCACCGCCCGTACCAACTATGTCAAGCGTGTTTTCCTGATCCAGGTCTATGTGCTTACCGGTCTCCAGCAGGCCCTGGCGCAGGCCAAGAAGCTCATCTACAGTCACTCCGCGGGCCTGTATGGCCATAAGCAGAGCTGCTATCTGCTGGTCGTTGTACTTACCGTCAATAATGTTCAGCATGATGCTGTGTGTCTCCTCCTGAGTCAGTGAGGCGCCGTCAATGAGTTTTAAAAGATACTGTTTCATATAGCAATGTTATTTATTTATTATTCAACCAATTATTAATTATTATCTTACCTTGGGGAGTCAGTACGCTCTCGGGATGGAACTGGATTCCGCGTATGTCAAACTCGCGGTGTCTCAAGGACATTATGTATCCGTCATCGCTGCGGCTGGTAACCTCCAGGCACTCAGGCAGTTCCTTGTCATCGACCACCCACGAGTGGTAGCGCCCCACCTCAATATCCTTAGGCAGACCCTTGAACAGATAATCCTGCACCGTGATATGTGCCGGAGTAGCCACTCCGTGAACCACATTACCTATATTAAGCAACTTGGCACCGAATGCCTCGCCAATGGCCTGATGTCCCAGACAGATGCCTAAGATGGGCTTGAGTCCTGCATACGCCTTGATAACCTGAGGCATAAGTCCTGCCTCACTGGGTATTCCGGGACCCGGAGAGAGTACAATCCTGTCATACTGCTCCAGATCCTCAAGGCGGAATCTGTCGTTACGCACTACGGTCACATCGGCCCCGAGCTCCTTAAGCAGGTGGCTCAGGTTGTATGTGAATGAGTCATAATTGTCTATTATTACGGTCTTTATCATAACTTTTCTGCCATTTGGATTGCCTTGCGCAGGGCGCCCAGCTTGTTGTTAACTTCCTGTAATTCATACTCCACATCGCTCTTGGCCACAATGCCGCCGCCGGCCTGGAACCATAGCTCACCGTTACGGCTCACAAATGTACGTATTGTGATAGCCTGGTTCAGGTCACCTTTGAATCCTATAAAGCCGATGCAACCGCCGTAGGCACCGCGGTTATGTGGTTCATACTCGCTGATAAGCTGCATGGCACGTACCTTTGGGGCACCGCTAAGCGTACCTGCGGGGAAGGTGTCAATAAACGCACGTATCGGGTCAGCATTATCATCAAGTTCACCCGATACACGGCTTACCAGATGAATCACATGACTGTAGTACTGCATGTCTTTGTAAAAGTCAATGTGTACGTTATGGCAGTTCCGGCTCAGGTCGTTGCGGGCCAGATCCACCAGCATCACGTGCTCGGCATTCTCCTTTGGGTCATTCTTAAGGTACAGGGCGTTCTCACGGTCCTGCTCGGCATTACCGGTCCGCTTGGTGGTACCTGCAATGGGATCAATGTATGCCTGACGGCCCTGTATGCGGCAGTGAGTCTCGGGGCTGGAACCGAATATGCGGAATCCGCCAAAATCAAAGTAGAACAGATACGGGCTGGGATTTATGCTGCGCAGAGCACGGTACAGTTGGAAATCATCACCTGTGTATGACTGCTTGAAACGGCGTGACAGTACAATTTGGAACACATCACCGCGCTTACAGTGAGCTATGCCGCGGCGTATGTTCTCGCGGTGCTCATCATCGGTCAGGGTGCTTGTGCAGTCACCTGTGGCATGGAATTCAAAGGTGTGGAATGTGTGAGAGTTCAGGTTGTGCTCAAACTTGTCAAGAGAGCTCTGCTCGCCTTCTCTAAGCAACTCTATCAGCGTAAGCTCGTTACAGAAATGGTCAAATACGGCAATGCTCTTGAACAGTGTGTACTGCATATCAGCAGCATCGTTCTCCGCCTGAGTCTCATCCTTTATGCTTATGTTCTCAAAGTAGCGTACGGCATTGAATGTGGTGAATCCATATAGTCCGCAGTAGTTGCTGCCCTCGCCCTCAATGCTGAAACGGCTCAGAAAATCATTTATAAGTTGTGCAGCGTCATAATTGCCGTCAATGACGTGCTCCTGAGTGGTTCCGTCTGGAAACAGCATGGTGCCGATTCCGTGTGCAATGCTTACTGTGGCAATGGGATTGATGGCAATGAATGACTTGGAGTTCTCGCCGCCATGATAATCGGAGCTCTCCATAAGTACGCTCTGTGAGTAGAGGTCACGTACGTTAAGGTATGCCGTTACCGGAGTTAGCAAATCTCCGGGAGTCTTGCGGCTTATTGTAAGGTATTTAAATTGCTTCATAGTCTATCTCATCTTTATGTTTGAGGTATGTATTCAGGTCTTTGTCGCCGCGTCCGCTTACGGTGAGCACAACCACATCATCTTTACGGAACTTCATCTTGGGCAGCATTGCAAGTGCGTGGCTGCTTTCCAAAGCCGGGATGATACCCTCAAGCCTTGTAAGCTCAAAAGCAGCCTGGAGTGCCTCACTGTCGTTCACTGCCATAACCTGTGCGCGGCCGGTCTTGTAAAGGTTGCAATGTATAGGTCCCGTGCCGGGATAATCCAGGCCTGCCGATATTGAATAGGGCTCAATAATCTGACCGTCAGGAGTCTGCATCATAATCCAGGCCTGCCGATATTGAATAGGGCTCAATAATCTGACCGTCAGGAGTCTGCATCACCATGATACGGCTGCCGTGCAGTATTCCGGGAGTTCCAATCTCCATCGATGCGGCCGTTTGAGGGGTATCTATTCCCATGCCTCCGGCCTCGCCCAGAACCAACTTAACGCGCTCATCATCAATATAATGATAGATTGTTCCTGCAGCGTTGCTGCCTCCGCCTACGCAAGCCATCAGATAGTCGGGATAGTCACGTCCCTCTTTCTCCATAAGCTGCTCCTTAATCTCGGCCGATATCACACTCTGCAGACGGGCCACCATATCGGGATAAGGATGAGGACCTACGGTACTTCCAATGATATAGAATGTATCTGCAGGATGACAGCACCAGTCGCGTATGGCCTCGTTTGTGGCGTCCTTGAGGGTCTTGTTACCGCTATAGACGGGCATCACCTCGGCACCCAGCATACGC
>CACYHN010000066.1 GCA_902774275.1 uncultured Bacteroidales bacterium | reverse complement strand
ACCGAACTGATCTGCACCCTCTGCGCACAGTGTGTGCCACCATGCCATTGCAAAGCGCAGCCAATCCTTCATGGTCTTGCCCATGATAACCTTGTTCTCATCATAGTAATGGAAAGCAAACGGATTCTTGCTGTCCTTACCCTCGAATTTGACTTTCTTCAAACCGGGAAAATACTCTTTTGCCATAATTGATTTGTTATTAATAAAATGTGAATAATTAATCTTGTTTTACGCCTTTCACGGCGCGAAAGGCAAAGTTACATTTATAATTCAAATAATCAACTCTTGGATGATTATTTTTTAGAACTCATTTAAGTACATGTTAAGAATGCGTTTCCAGCGGGCGTATGCCTCCTCATACTGCGGCACAAGTTTCTTGTCAGGCTCAATGACATTGAGTTTCTCAAGTGTTGCGAATGCCTCGTTATGATCCTTGTAAACACCGGCACCGATACCGGCACCCTTGGCAGCACCAACAGAGCCGTCAGTATCATACAGCTCGATAGTAGCACCTGTTATACCGGCCAGAGTGTCGCGGAAAACAGGGTTCAGGAACATATTGGCATTTCCGGCATGAATCTTGGAAATCTCCATACCCATCTCCACCATTACGTCCATACCGTACTTGAATGAGAATACTATACCCTCCTGCACGGCACGTGCCAGATGGTTGCGGTTATGTATGTTGAAGTTGAATCCGTGTATGCTGCAGCCTACGTTGCGGTTGCCCAGCACACGCTCAGCACCGTTACCGAACGGCAGTACCGATACGCCGTCGCAACCTACCGGAATGCTCTGTGCAATCTTGTTCATATCACCGTATGACAGACCCTCAAGCATGATGTTACGGCGTGTCCATGCATTCAGGATACCTGTACCGTTGATACAGAGCAGCACTCCTAAACGGGTCTGCTTGTTGGTATGGTTCACGTGAGCGAAAGTGTTTACCCTTGACTGCGGGTCAAAGTTCACGGCACCGTTAACGCCGTAAACCACACCCGATGTACCGGCAGTAGCGGCAATCTCACCCGGCTCGAAGACATTCAGTGAGAGAGCGTTGTTAGGCTGGTCACCTGCACGGTATGTCACAGGGATACCGGCCTCCAGCCCCAGTTCCTTGGCTGTAGCAAGCGATACACGGCCCTGCTCCGAGAAAGTAGGTCTTATCTCTGGAATGAGTGACTTGCTGAAACCATAGTAATCAAGCAGGAAATCTGCAACATCCTTCTCCTTGAAGTCCCACATCATACCTTCAGACAGACCTGATACGGTTGTGCTGGTAGTTCCGGTAAGACGCATGGCGATGTAATCACCCGGCAGCATTATCTTGTCAATCTTCTCATATATCTTGGGTTCATTCTCTTTTACCCATGCAAGCTTGGCTGCAGTAAAGTTACCAGGTGAGTTAAGCAGATTGGTCAGGCACTGGCCCTTACCTATCTCACGGAAAGCCTTGTCACCGTATGGCACGGCACGTGAATCGCACCAGATAATTGCCGGGCGTAATGCCTTGCCGTTCTTGTCAACGCACACCAGGCCGTGCATCTGATATGAGATACCTATTGCCTCAATGTCAGAACCTTTTGCCCCCGACATCTGCATTACCTTGGCGGTCACGTTCTTGAGGTACGTCCACCAGTCATCGGGTTCCTGCTCTGCCCAACCCGGATTGAGAGCCTTGATGGGGGCCTCTGAATCAGGGTAGAAAGCTGATGCCACACTCTTTCCTGTCTCAATTGATACCAGGCTGGCCTTCACTGAAGAGCTGCCTATGTCATAACCTAACAGATACTTCTTCATAAGATTATTTTTTTAAAGTTATTATCTCAAAACCATATTGTAACTCATAATTCTGTCACCGGTATAATCTATTTCGGCTTCCAATACCCTACCGGGAGTATGATAGCGTATCTTGAATTTACGGGTACCGCGAAATCCCATGTAGTTTCCCCTACACTGGCCGATAGTGAACACCACACCGTGTTCATCCTCCGTAAACATTATAGGAATCAGCGAGAACGCACCATCCTGATATGCATTTGTGGTGCCGTCGTCCTCATAAAGGAAGAAACGCCCGTCTGATCCGGCGTACATATCTACTGTAAGTACATCGGTTGCATGCTCATCAACATAATTCACGTCATTGCCCGATACCAATATCGCGCCGGACGGAACAAACAGAGGAATACGCTCATATGGTGCATCGGCCTCTATCATTTGACCGCCAACAAATACGGAGTCAGTATAATAGTCATACCAGAACTTACCCTTGGGCAGATATACGCTCCTTGAAGTTGCACCATATTCATATACCGGGCAGACCATAAGCGACGGGCCGAACATATACTGGTCCGACACTTCACGTGCCACCTCATCATCAGTAAAATCCATCACAAGACCGCGCATGATGATCCTGTCTTCAAGCCATGCCTGGCCAGCCAGAGAATAGATGTAAGGCATGAGTCTATACCTCATGCGGTTATAATATACAATTGACTTATATGCCGGATGGTCTGCCGGAGCAATATTCCAGACCTCACGCAGAGGATACTGTCCATGAGCCCTGTACAATGGTGCAAACGTTCCGAACTGGTACCAGCGTGTCTGGAGCTCACGCCACTCCTTGAGATCGGCATTCTCCACATGTGTACGGTCATAGAACCTTTGCGCATTTGCATAACGGTTTTCCACACAAAAACCTCCTATATCCATTGTCCAGTAAGGATTACCGCACAGAGAGTAGTTCATGCCTGCGGTTATCTGTGAACGCATATCCTCCCAACGGGTGCCTATGTCACCGCTCCATGATGCCGTAGAGTAACGCTGCAAGCCGGCTGTACCTGAACGCGTAAGCTGGAATACACGCTTGCTTGAATCCTCCTTGAGCAAACCTTCATAAATAGCCTGGGCATTCATAAGTGAATAGGCTGTGAGGTACTCTGTCGATGAGCCCAGCTCCGTAGGTCCGCAAAGCGCTTTCCAATAGTCCATCGGCACGCAGTCACGTATGTTAGGTTCACTGGCATCCATCCACCATGCATCAATGCCGTAGCCGTACAGATGATCCTTAAGCTGGTTCCAGAACAGTTCACGGGCACCGGCAGAATAGGCATCATAGAAAGAACCTATATAACCCGGCCCTACCCAATCACGTATGCTGTCCTCAACGGCACGGGTGTACATCCAGCCATGTGAATCAAATTCCTTATAGTGCTCAGTAGATGTATAGAACTTAGGCCATACGGATATCATCAGATGGGCATTCATGTTGTGTACCCTGTCCATCATGGATTGAGGATTGGGATAGCGCGTCTCATCAAACTCATGAGAGCCCCATGCATCCTCCTTCCAGTAGTTCCAGTCCTGTACTATATTGTCCAAGCCTATGCCGCGCCTGCGGAACTCCCTTACGGTCTGTATCACTTCATTCTGGTTCTGATAGTGTTCACGGCTCTGCCAGAAACCCATTGCCCACTTGGGCAGCATATTGGCTCCGCCCACAAGACCGTGCAGGCCCTGTATTACGCCATCCATATCATCGCCGGCAATAAAGTAGTAATCCGATTCCGGAACCATCTCGTTCCACATGGTAATCTTATCCTGCTGTTCTTTGCTTACCGGAGCGTAAGCTCTTAAGCCGCAGTATGATGTACCGCCATCAGGACGCCACTCTATACGCAGGTCATATTTCTGTCCCTGCTTCATGTCAAAGCTGAACTTGTATGAATTGGGATTCCAGGCCGTGCGCCAGCGCTCCTTTACAACCTCTTCACCTCCCAGGAACACCTTGACATATCCGGCATAATAGAGAATAAAACTGTATGTTCCTGACTCCGGAGCCTCAAGAGCACCCTCATAGAGCACCCTCTGCCCCAGACGCGGAAGGTTCTTTACCGTCTCTGAATCAACAAAATATATTGAATCCTCCTGCCTTACCTGGGCACGGCCGCGCATACCGTTGTAATATGTTCCGGTCAGACTGCCCTGCTTGCCGTCCTTGTCATAGAGTTTGAACAGACGGTTAAGCTGCTGGTACGGTTCCGTGTTACCGAACCGGCCCTGTGAGTATGAATCCCACAGAATACCGTATCCGGCCGATGAAATCACAAACGGAATGCTGATCTTGGTGTTGTACTGATACAGTTCTTCATTCTGACCCTTGTAGTTCCATTGGTCAGACTGATGCTGCCCTAAGCCATAAAGGGCTTCATCATCGGAAGTGTCAAAGCGGTTTACCGTTGAATATCCGTGAGTACCGTCAACGGTAATCGGAGTGAATGATGCCGGCTCTGACTCATTGGTAATGCGGTTTCCACCTGCATCAGTAAAACGCACCCGGCCATCAGCCTTATTCACGAACGCACTCAGTCCGGCTGTCTGCAGTTCCACTTCCTCCTTACCGTCACGCACGGCAAAGCCGGCTGCCTGGGCAGCACCAGGAAGTACAATCAGGCTGTTTCTGTTACGGAAAGCTTTATCCGGTGTTGATGTCACTCTTATCACATGGTCAGACATCACTGTCAGACGTACCTTTTGCGGCCCTCCTGATGCAGCCTCGCGGATGTTGACCACGACACCGTCATCAAGAATCTTATACTCCTTCTCCGTGCATGACGCCAATGCAAGCACCAGGAATAGAGGAGCAAAAAATAACGACCGGATATTCATACACAAGCTAATAATCCTACAAATTTAATGATTTATCAGAATTAGAACGTTTTGCTCCACCTATTTATTATAAAAAAATAATGGAGAAGAATGTTTCATCCTCTCCATTACCGTTTTATGTGTGTCTATGGTGTGTCTTACTTCTGCAGAAGCTTGTCATTTGAACCCAGCACATCAACAATCTTGTGGATGTACATCTTCTTCATGTTCTCGCGTGCGGGCTTGAGATACTGACGGGGATCAAAGTGACTGGGGTTCTCAGCCAGATACTTACGTACGGCAGCTGTCATGGCCAGACGAGAGTCAGAGTCAATGTTAATCTTGCATACAGCGCTCTTTGAAGCCTCGCGGAGCTGCTCTTCAGGAATACCTACTGCATCCGGCAACTTGCCGCCGTATGCGTTGATGGTATCAACCTCTTCCTGAGGAACTGATGATGAGCCGTGCAGAACGATTGGGAATCCGGGGAGCTTCTTCTCAATCTCATGCAGGACATCGAATGCCAATGGAGGAGGAACCAGCTTGCCGGTCTTGGGGTCACGTGTGCACTGCTCGGGCTTGAACTTGTAAGCACCGTGTGAAGTACCTATT
>CACYHN010000065.1 GCA_902774275.1 uncultured Bacteroidales bacterium | reverse complement strand
CTCTATCGCCCTGCTCATTTACGGTATGAAGGTCATGAGCGAGGCGTTGCAGAAGATGGCAGGCCCGCAACTGCGTCACCTGTTGGGCGCAATGACCACTAACCGTTTCTCTGGGGTTGCAACAGGAGCACTTGTAACAGTAGCCGTGCAGTCATCGGCAGCAACCACCGTGATGACGGTGTCTTTCGTAAATGCGGCACTTCTTACTCTTAGCCAGGCCATATCGGTCATCATGGGCGCCAATATAGGCACCACTCTTAGTGCCTGGATTATGTCGGCAGGATTCTCATTCAACATTGCCAATCTGGTCTGGCCGGCCTTCCTTATAGGTATCATTCTGATTCAGATAGGTAAGCACCGTTATATCGGCGATTTCCTGTTCGGTATAAGTTTCCTGCTGTTTGCGCTGGGTATGCTTAACCAGACCGGCCGTGAGATGGATCTGGCCAGCAATCCGGCTGTAGTGGATTTCTTTGCATCATTTGATTCCGGCAGTTACTGGACTATCTTGCTGTTCCTGTTTATAGGAGCCATACTGACATGTATAGCTCAGTCATCGGCCGCCCTGATGGCCATCACAATGGTACTCTGTTCTACCGGAGCGATATCAATATTCCAGGGTATTGCGCTGGTTATGGGTGAGAACATAGGCACCACGCTTACTGCAAACCTGGCAGCCTTATCGGCCAACACTCAGGCCCGTCGCGCAGCTATGGCACACCTTCTGTTCAACGTGTTCGGCGTTATCTGGGTGCTTATCATTTTCTTCCCGTTTGTACGTACCGTATGCCGTGTAGTAGGCATTGATGTAACGGCCGATACCATTGATCCCGCCCGCCTGACATTTGCTCTGGCAACCTTCCATACCGCATTCAACGTGATAAACACCTCCCTGCTGATAGGTTTCATACCACAACTGGAAAAACTGGTTTGCAAAATTATCACACCCCGCAAGAGTGATGAAGAGGATGAGTTCCGTCTGCAGTTCATTCGCGGAGGTATAATGAAGACTCCTGAAATATCGGTCTTGCAGGCTCAGAAAGAGATTGTGATATTCGGAGAGAAAATGCTTCACATGTTTCAGCTTGTAAAGGAACTTTATACCACTACCGAAGAGCAGGCATTCAAGAAACTATTTGAGCGTATAGAGAAGACTGAGGACGGCAGCGACCGTATGGAACAGGAGATTGGTAAGTATCTGGGTGATGTAGGTGATGCACACCTATCGGATGACACCAAGGAGAAAATACGCGCCATGCTCCGCCAGATAGGTGAGCTGGAGTCTATTGGCGACAGTTGCTTTGGTATGGCACGTATCATGCGCCGTAAACAGGAAAACAAGATTACGTTCAATGAGGAACAGGAACAGGGCGTACAGCAGATGTTCGGCCTTATAGACAAGGCTCTGACACGTATGAACGAGTTGCTGGCCGGACGCCGTGAGGAGTATGACATAACCTTATCAGAGGAGATTGAGAACAGCATCAACGCCTGCCGCAACAGGCTTAGACAGCAGAACATTAACAATCTGGACCAGCATTCATACGGATACGGCAGCGGAACCGTATTCTCAGACCTTATAAGTGAATGTGAGAAAAACGGCGATTATATCATCAACGTAGTTGAGGCACGTCTGGGTGCAACCCGCAACGGCATCAGATTCAAAGGTATACTAATTGATACTGACAGTAAGACAGTGACTGTGGATGGAAACCCCGTATCATTTACCAAAACTGAATATGAACTGCTAAAGTTGTTCATGATGAACCGCGGTATAGTCTATTCACGTGAAGAATTGCTCCAGGCAATCTGGCCAGACGATGTGATAGTAAACACCCGCACGGTTGACGTAAACATCACCCGTATCCGCAAGAAAATTGAACCCTACGCCGATTACCTGACCACTAGGGCAGGTTTCGGGTACTCGTTCCAGGAATGATGCCCGAGGGAGCCAGTTCGGGTTCCTGTATTGAGAGAAAGTAACTATGGCATAAAAAATGAACGCCGGTAAGCTTTGAAGGTTTACCGACGCTTTGTTTTTATCACTTCCAGTGTTTGAGCTGGGAGAGATGAGTATCGTAGAGAGTCCTGCGCTCGCTGTCTGACTGATTATCAGGATTGGGCATATGCGCAATCAGGAAATCCAGAAGAGCATCCTTGCTGTCATAAGTAAACTTGCCGTCAGTGTAGCACCATTTGCAGTAATCCTCGTTGAAACTGCCATCGGTCTCACGGCTAATTATGGAATCGTCTGAGAGTGGCATTCCGCAGCACTGGCAATAGAGTGTACGGGGTGCACCCAGCAATGTATTGATAGATACTCCAAACTCACGAGACAAGACCTTAAGCATCTCCGGGTTAGGTTGAGTCTGACCTGTTTCCCAACGGCTTACGGCCTGACGGGTTACATTGATGCGTTCTGCCATCTGGTCCTGTGTGAGATTGTTACGCTCACGCAGATTCTTAAGTATTTCTTTAACCTCCATCGTTATTGTTTTTGATTGACGATGCAAAGTTAGCATACCAGAAAACACTTGTCAAGAAACATGTTGTTGCTATTGCGCTACAACTATCTCATAATGGACAGGGGGACTGTCCCTACTGTGCCATTATTTACCGATTGGGGATGTGTAGGACCAGGTACTCAGAGCGGGTACCGATGCGGATCTTGGGGCCCCAGATGCCTAAGCCTGAGCTGATGTAGTAGCGGGTGTTGCTGCGAGTGTGATGGCCCCATGATTTCTCATACATAGCATCGGTTATCCATGATAATGGCCAGAACTGGCCGCGATGGGTATGGCCGCTGAACTGGAAATCAATGCCTGCTTTCTCTGCCTCCTCAAGGTGATACGGTTGGTGATCCAGCAGGATGGTGAATGCATCAGTATCCTTAACCAATGCGCTCAATGGCTTGCGCCTATGGTTTGTGCGGTCATCGCGACCAACTATCTGTAAATTTCCAAACTTTGCAACACTGTCACGGAGCAGAGTGATTCCGGCATCACTCAGGAACTTGCGTGAGCCATCCACATCACTGTAATACTCATGATTACCCAGAATGGTAAAGACTGGTGCCTTTAACCGTTTGAATTCATCGGCAAAACCGCATTCCAAGACGGTCCTTACGCTGCGATCCACTATATCGCCGCCTATCAGCACCAGGTCCGGATTCTCAGCGTTCATAAGGTCTATCCATCGGCCCAGTTCAGCCTTGCGGTTATGGTAGCCTATATGCAGATCGCTGGCAAGGACTATGGTCATAGGCCTGTCTATTGGCTTATCTGTATGAATGGTCAGTTCCTCGCGGTATTTGTGATGGTAGTGTATGCATCCCGCTGTCATAAGGACAGCTATCACCCCCACTACACTTACAAAACCCGTTACACTGTCATGCAGATATGATTTAGGCAAGATTCTGCAGACCGATGCAATATCAGCCAAAATAAAAATGATAAGCAGATACACGAATGCCACCAACCACGGGTTACCAACATCATAAAGGAATGTGGCAAACCTGACAGAGAAACGCTCCGTATAGAGGAATCCGGCCATCATGATGCCGAACCACAGCACAAACAGGCCCGTAACCGCAAGTTTCATGGGCCAACCTGCCGGAGTAAGCCGCCATAGGTGCCAGACCTCATACGCAAGTCCAGCCAGCACAATGGCAAACAGAATCAGGAATGTTGTTTTCATACACCGCGAATATACAAAAAATGGCACATTGGGGACTGTCCCCTTTGTGCTATTTTTGTATATTCGCGGAAAATGAAGAAAGCAATGAACCGTTTTACGTGCATCGTACTTGCATTATGCGCAATATTTGCATCCTGCGCTGACAAGATTTCAGAACCATCCAGTGTACTGAAGCCCAGGATTGTGATTATGACCGATATAGGTCCTGCAGAGGTTGAGCCCGATGACAATGAATCGGCCGTAAGACTTATGTCTTATGCTGACCGTTTTGAGATAGAGGGCATAATCACCACAATTGGATGGAACTGTGACCCCTACCCGGCAGACTGGGCTGTTTATCTGACTCGCGTTATAGATGCATACAAGATTGATGTGCAGAACCTTATGAAGCGCTCCAATCAGAGCGAATTCCTGAGCGTAGAACAGGAAAACGGCAAGCAGGAACTTGGCTACTGGCCCAGCTATGAATACATAAGCAGTCGAGCCATGATGGGCAGCACCTGTGCCGGCATAGGAGTGATTGGCCCTGATAATGACTCACCCGGCAGCAATCTGCTGATACGTCTGGCCGATGAGTACGACGACCGCCCTATATGGCTCTGCTCATGGGGAGGCGCCAACACATTTGCCCAGGCCGTATGGCGCATCAAGCAGGAGCGCAGTCCTGAGGAGCTCAAGAAGTTCCTGAACAAATTCCGTCTTTACACCATCACTGACCAGGATATGCAATGGAGCATGCGCATGAACCGCGCATACAGCTCACACCAATGGCTCAGACGTGATTACTCCCAGGATCTGATGTTAGTCTGGGATGAGAGTGCCTGGCTCAACCAGAATGACCTGGGTAAAGCCAATTGGGATAAGTATGAAAGCCTGATTCAAGGCAAGGGTGCTATGGGAAAGGTATATCCCAAATTCCTGTGGGGCGTTGAGGGTGACACCCCAAGCATGCTTCACGTAATGCCCAATGGCCTTAATGACCCCGATGATCCCACCCAGATTGGTTGGGGCGGATGCCATCAGTTTGGCATATCACCTGACCGTGAGACTTACGCATGGACAAACTGGGAGCAACCGCTCAAGGACATATCAAACCGTTATGAGCACAAGTTCTATCCCGATGAGTTCAATGACTTTGCCGCCCGTATGCAATGGGCCGATACCGGCACAGGCAACCATAATCCCGTTGCTGTAATAAATGGCACGCAAGACCTTAAACCAATGCAGATTACGGCCAAGCCCGGACAGAAACTCAAGTTTGATGCATCCGCCTCCTTTGACCCCGATGGTGACAGACTTACCTTCAACTGGTGGTTCCAGGAATTCCCGGATGAAACTGGTTATCCTGCATTAGACAATCCGGAGACAGCAAGAGTGTCATTCACTGTCCCGGACAAATCCCAAGGCAAGACTTACCACCTGATATGCGAGATACACGATGACGGTCCATTCAACCTGACCGCCTACCGCCGCATAATAATCAACTGCAAGTAAAACCAAATACAACCAAATATGAAACATTGCATTATTCTGCTTACAGGCGTTATTCTGGCCGGATGTGCCGGCCAGGTCAAT
>CACYHN010000064.1 GCA_902774275.1 uncultured Bacteroidales bacterium | reverse complement strand
ATGGCAGATATCAGGTGACGGTGACGGTCTGGCTATCGGTGGTAACCACTTCATCCACGCCAACCGCCGTAACATAAACCTGAACATGATCCTGCTCAACAACCGTATCTACGGTCTTACCAAGGGTCAGTACTCACCCACCTCACCCCGTGGTTTCGTAAGCAAGTCAAGCCCCTACGGAACTGTTGAAGATCCTTTCCGTCCCGCAGAGCTCTGCTTTGGTGCACGCGGTCACTTCTTTGCCCGCGCCGTTGCCACCGATGCTCCCGGCACAGTGGATATCCTCAAGGCCGCTTACAACCACAAGGGCGCATCCGTATGTGAGATACTGCAGAACTGCGTAATCTTCAATAACGGTACTCACGATGCAGTTTACAACAAGGAGGGCCGCGCCAAGAACGCCATCTACGTTAAGCACGGTGAGCCCCTGGTATTCGGCGAGAACAATGAGTTCGGTATCATGCAGGAGGGATTCGGACTTAAGGTCGTAAAGATCGGTGAGAACGGCATCACCCTTAAGGATATCCTTGTACACGATGCCCACTGCCAGGACAACACCCTGCAGCTCAAGCTTGCCCTGATGGGTGACGGTGACGGATTCCCCGTAGCATTAGGCGTTATCCGCGACGTTGAGGCTCCCACCTACGACGATGCAGTAACTGCACAGATTGAAGAAGTCAAGGCCGCCAAGAAGTACCACAACTTTGCAGAACTTCTTGAGACCAATGACATCTGGGAGGTAAAATGACAGATTAATCGGCTATTATGTAACTTGAACAAAAAAGCATTATCTTTGTTGATGAATATATAAATTAACAGTAAGATGAAAGCATTAAAGTTCATGCCTGTACTCCTTATCGCATTAGCTACATTGTTAGCCTGTGATAAAGATGATGAAGAAACCGCCACCGATGAAACCGGTAAGTGGTACGCTTACAACGATGATTCCAAACAGGACGTAGTGTTCTATCTTGAGTTGAAAGACGGAAAAGCCGATTTTATCATCTGCGCTTGGGGTGACCGCTATCAGGGTCCTTATACTCTCAAAGACGGAAAGATATCAATTTCCATCAGTAAGTTTCTTTGGCGTGGCAATGCCGGCGTTTTAGGAGATGCTGCCGTTTCACCCGATAACCTTTTCAACGGCTGGAGCGCTTATGACCCACAAAGTACTGATGAGAACAGTCATGGGCCATCTTTGGACGGACAAAAATTGGAAATTGAATTCTCCTTTAAGGATAATGAAGCACTGGTCAATTACGCCAACAAACCCACTAAAGCCGAAAGGAAATAACCTGACATAAAAACATAAAGGTTATGATACAAAAAAGGCGGTCATCGAGACCGCCTTTTTTGTACCTCCGCTGGGAATCGAACCCAAATTTAAAGTTTAGGAAACTTCCGTTCTATCCATTGAACTACAGAGGCAAACAGGAATAAATCCCATTCGGCCGCGAAGATAGTGCTTTTTTGCGTAAGTTTGCAAAAATGAAATGATGAGTATGAGAACTATCTTCAAAAAAATGATTCCGCTGGCCGCCATAGCATTAGTGCTTTGCCTTGCAGCAGCCAAGAAAGCCGACAAACCAAGTTATCCCATAGGCAACGTGCCTTTCACATCGGTAAAGGTAGCATCCAATACCTTCTGGGGAGACCGTATCCGCCAGAGCCGTGAGGTTACCATTCCGCTGGCTTTCAGCAAATGCGAGGAAACAGACCGCTACACGAACTTTGAGCATGCCGCAGCCAAGATGGCAGAGACTGCCCGCGGAGACAACAGCAGCAACTACCGCCCCACTCAGTTTCCGTTTGATGATACCGATGTATATAAGACCATCGAAGGAGCCAGCTATCTGCTGCAAACCTATCCCGACAAGAAACTGGAGGCATACATTGACAGTGTGCTTGACATAGTGGCTGCAGCACAGGAGCCCGACGGCTATCTCTATACTGCCCGCACCATGAACCCCGCCCATCCGCATGATTGGTCAGGACCTACCCGTTGGAGTGCAGAGGAGAGCGGAAGCCACGAACTCTACAACCTTGGCCATATGGTTGAGGGTGCCATAGCCCACTACCAGGCCACCGGTAGCCGCAAGTTCCTGGACATAGCCATCCGCTATGCCGATTGCGTATGCCGCGAGATAGGCTACGGTCCCGGTCAGAAAGTAATTGTGCCAGGCCACCAGATTGCTGAGATGGCACTTGCCAAACTCTATCTTGTAACAGGTGATAAGAAATACCTTGATGAAGCAAAACTTTTCCTTGATAACAAGGGCAAGACCGCACGCAAGGATAAATATGACCAGTCATACAAGCCCGTCATTGAGCAGGATGAAGCTGTAGGTCACTCTGTACGCGCCGGCTACATGTATTCAGGTATGGCCGATGTGGCCGCCCTGACCGGTGACCAATCATACGTAACGGCTATTGACCGTATCTGGGAAAACATGGTTGGCAAGAAGATGTACCTGACCGGAGGCATCGGATCTACCGGTGGAAGCGAGGGTTTTACTGAGAATTATGACCTGCCCAACATGAACGGCTACTGTGAGACCTGCGCAGCTATTGCCAATGTCTATACCAACTACCGTCTGTTCCTGCTGCACGGCGATGCCAAGTACATGGATGTACTGGAACGAGCACTCTATAACGGAGTCATAAGCGGCGTGAGTTTGGACGGCGGCGGGTTCTTCTACCCCAACCCTCTTGAGAGCCACGGACAACACCAGCGTCAGGCCTGGTTCGGCTGTGCCTGCTGCCCCAGCAACATCTGCCGTTTCATACCCTCTGTACCGGGTTATGTTTACGCTGTAAAGGACAGTAAGGTTTATGTAAACCTCTTTATGTCAAATACTCTCAACACAAAAATTGCCGGCAAGAACCTGCAACTGAGCCAGTCAACCTCATATCCCTGGAACGGCGATATTGAGATGACCATTGACAAGACTCCCGGACAGTTCTGCCTCAACATCCGTATTCCCGGTTGGGTTCGCAACGAGGTTGTGCCAACTGACCTGTACCGCTATGCCGACGGCAAACAACTTGGTTACACTGTACAGGTAAACGGCCAGGAGGTATCGGCCACACTTGAAAACGGCTATTTCAGTATTGACCGAAAGTGGAAAAAGGGTGACAAGGTCAGCATTCACTTTGATATGGAGCCCCGCATCGTAATGGCTCACCGTCAGGTGGTTGAGGACCGCGGCAAGATTGCCGTTGAGCGCGGACCGCTGGTATACTGCGCAGAGTGGGCCGATAATGACTATAACATACTTAACACTTCGCTCCCTGCAAACTCCGATTTCAAAGTAATCCCCTTCAAGATGAATGTAGAGGGACGTGCCTACGCTATGAATGCCCTTGAGACCACGGCCTATGACAACTACACGGGTAATATGGCCCGTGCCCAGCAGGTAAAGCTGCGTCTTATCCCATACTATGCTTGGGCTCACCGCGGCAACGGCAACATGGAGGTATGGATGACACGTTATAACCCGCCGGCTCAGACCGCTCAGGCTCCGGCTACGCCTCAGGTACCGGAACCCACAACCGTAATCAACCTTTGGCCAAACGGTGCACCTACAGACAACGGACTTACCGGCCCTGAAAGGGTAATGGATATGCACGTGTCAAACGTGACACAGCCCACGCTCACCATCTGGGCGGCACCCAACCCAAACGGTCTGGCCGTATTAGCCTGCCCAGGAGGCGGATATACCGATGTATGGAACGGATCAGAGGGCAACAATATGGCCCAGTGGTACATGGATCAGGGCATTACGCTGGCTGTACTCAAATACCGCCTGCCCAACGGTCACACTGAGGTTCCAATCGATGATGTCTATGAGGCCATGCGTCTGCTCAGGGCCGATGCCGATAAATACGGAATAAAGAAAATAGGAGTACAGGGTTGCTCTGCCGGCGGTCATCTGGCAGCCACTGCCGCAACCCACTATAAAAACCCTGAGCAGCGTCCTGATTTCCAGATCCTGTTCTATCCTGTAATCACAATGGACAAATCATTTACCCACATGGGCTCACACAACAACCTTCTGGGCCGTAACGCATCGCAAGAGCAGATAGACCTCTACTCAAACGAGAAAGCGTAACAGCATAGAATACTACAACGCCCTGCAGGCCAACCGCGTACGCTCCGCCCTGCACGTCTATCCCACAGGCGGTCACGGCTGGTGCGCCAATGAAAACTTCGTCTACCGGCAGCAATGGATGAGTGACCTTAAGCAGTGGCTCTCCCAACTGGCAAAATAGCACGAACAGCAGATTAATAATATTGCTATAAAAACGAGGGCCGGAATAGTTCCGACCCTCATAAATTATACAAAATAGTACAATTGGGGTCTAGCCCCTTTTGTACTATTTCCACTTGTAGTTGTTGCGCCACAGGCCGGGCAGGAAGTGGTAGTAGAGCAGGTGGCGCCAGGTTACCAGATCATGGGCTCCGGGTGCATCGTCATCATACTCGTGCTTTACGCCAAGCTCGGTGAGCTGGTTATGCAGGGTTGTATGACGACCCATGAAACCGGTCTCGTACTGACCGCCGCCTATGAACAGATAGTCAATCCTGCTGTTTACGTCAGGCTCGTTTACCACGGGCGTCTCACTGAGTTCAATGGCTGCACTCAGGATACCGGCTGATCCGAATACGTCAAGGTTGCGCAGAGCTACATACTGTGTCATACGGCCACCCATTGAAAGACCACTTAGTGCGCGGGCATGCTTGTTCTTGATGCAGCTGTAGTGTGACTCTACGAACGGGATGATATTGTCAATCAGGTCCCTCTCAATCATGGGAAACGCCAACTCTGTGTGCTGCGGATGGCTGCGGGTTACCATCTGGTCATTGGGGAATACCACGATCATCTCCTTGGCCTTGCCCTCGGCAATCACGTTGTCCAGGATCCAGTTGGCTCGTCCGTGCATGATCCAGGTCTCAGTAAGGTCACCTGAACCGCCCATCAGATAGAGTACGGGGTACTTTTTCTTGGGGTTGTAGTTGGCAGGTGTATAGACTATCAGGTCCCTGAGGCCGTTGGTCACGTTTGAGTAGTAGTAATGGGTTGTCCATGCACCGTGCGGAACATCGGGCTTGGGGTCATACCATGCGGGCTCATCGCCGTGCACAAACAGCATGCTGAATGAAGGCATTGCTGCGTGGCCGGTGAACTGGTTGTTGGCATCGATGTTCTGAACTCCGTCAATGATGATGTAGTACAGGTAAATCTCTGGAGCCAGTGGGCCGATGGTCAGTTCCCATACGCCGTTGTCCCCCTTTGTAAAGTTGGGGCGCTGGCGGTTGTTGCCTACGAACATGGAGCCGGTAAGCTGAACGGTAGTGGCATTGGGAGCATTCACGCGGAATGTCACTGTGTGGTCATCATGAACCTCAGGTGAGAGAACGCGGCAGTTATAAGGAAGTATGCCCTCAGGCTCGGTGCGCTGAGGGTCATACTGTATGTTCACTCTTGACTGCTGCGCCATCAGGGGCAGCGCGGCCAGCAAAAGAGCTGACAGGAAAAGTGAGCATTTCATCACTTAAACAGTTCCTTAACGGTTAATTCAAGATAGTCACGGCAGTTCATCCAGGTATGGCCTCCCTCAGGGTTGTAGAAGGTGTGCTTGAGGCCGTTATCAGTCAAATACTTGTCAAGACCAAGTGACTGCTGGATAAGGAAGTCTGACTTACCGGTGCCCAGGAACATGAACTTGAGTTTCTTCTGCAGGTCCTTGATGGTAGCGTATGTTCCGTCCTTGAAGGCATTCTCATACTCGCTGGCGCTGAAGATGGCGGGAGCGTATGCGGCTACGTAGTGGAACTTGTCAGGGTTGCCAAGTCCTGCAGCCAATGTCTGACGGCCACCCAGTGAGAAACCGGCGATGGCACGGTTATCGGCATCCTTGAGAACGTTGTAGTTCTTCTCAATGAAAGGAATAACCTCCTCTACAAACTCCTTGGTGGTGAGAACTACATCAGTAGCGTTGTATGACTGAGCCTTGCCCTGGAGAATCATCTCAGGATATGGGTTGGCGTAAGGCATAACCACAATCATGCGCTTGGCCTCACCCTTGGCAATCATGTTGTCCAGGATGTTGTTCATCTGACCTACCTTGAACCAGGTCTCGTAGGTATCGGTCATACCGTGAATCAGATAGAGAACAGGGAGTTTCTCCTTGCCGTTGGGATCATACCCGGCAGGAGTATAGACACACATGGGGCGCTCTATGCCGCAGGCCTTTGAGAAGTAGTAGCGGTATGATACCTTGCCGTGAGGTACATCCTGAATGTCCTGGACGGTAGGAGCGGCACCGCGCACATCAACAAGGCTATACTTGAAGTTCTCGTTGGGGAATATGTGCATGTTGTTGGGGTCAGCCACCTGTGTGCCGTCAATCTGGAAGGCATAAGGATAGATATCGGGAACATCGGGCTTTACAGTAATGCTCCATACGCCACGGTCATCCTTCTCCATAGGCTTGGTGCCGTCGAACATCTGGCACTCCAGCAGAACTTTCTCAGCATCTGGGGCCTGGCAACGGAAAGTCACACTGCCGTCCTCATTGTATTCAGGTGATTTTACGCCTGCGGGGAAGAGGCTTGACATGAGTGAGCCGGTAAGACGTGAAGGCTCAGCACCACCCAGTTTCTCCAGACGTACCTTTTCAGCCTCCTCAAGGCTCATGCTCTCGGCTACGGCCTTGTCTATAACCTTCTGGTCCTGGAAGAGCAGCGGGAATGACTTCTCCAGCCAGTAGCGGGCGTTCATCCACGTGTGTCCGTATTTATCGTGAGTGAATACCTTTACGTTCTTGATGTTATGACGGTCAAGCATCTGCATCAGGTCCTTTGAGTTTCCGTACAGGAAATCATCAGTACCTATGCCAAGCCAGAACAGATGCACCTTCTTATTGAAGGCCTCCGAATCCTCAAACTGGCTGTCACGGACCTGAGTGAATGAGCTGTATGAGCACAGGTAAGAGAACTTGTCAAGGTTTGCAAGGCCGATGGCCATACCCTGGTTGCCGCCACGTGAGAAACCACCGATGCCGCGATGATCGGCATCATTGATGGTGCGGTAGTTCTTCTCAACGAATGGCATCAGTACATCGGTAAAATCCTGGTTGAAGTTGTAACCTCCACCCATGCCGCCGAATCCGCCCATACCGAATCCGCCCATGCCGCCGCCTTGGCGCTGGGGCTCACGCTCGGTCTTGAGCAGTGTGGCGTTTCCGTAGGGCAGTACCAGGATCATCTCCTTGGCCTTGCCCTGGGCAATCAGGTTGTCAAGGATAAGGTTCATCTTACCCACCTTGAAATAGACCTCCTCAGTATCGGTAGTACCGCTTATGAGGTACATGACGGGGTATTTCTTATCCTTGTTCTTGGGATCGTCATAGAAAGGCGGGGTATAAACTATTACCGGGATGAACATCTTGAGTCCTGGTGACCAGTAGTTGTGGTAATCCACGCTGCCGTGGGGAACATCCTTGAGGGCGCTCAGCTTGTCGCCGCGCATATCAAGAAGGCTGTTCTTGAAGGTCTCGTTGGGGAACCACTCGGCGCACTGGGGGTCCATTACGTTGATGCCGTCCACCTCAAAATGATAGGGGTAGATATCGGGTTCTGCAGGGCCTACGGTTACGGTCCATACACCGTTTGCTCCTTTGGTCATATCAACGGCCTCGCTGAACTGTGTCCAGACCTTAACTGACTTAGCGTTGTTGTTCTGGTAGTTGAAAGTCACTGTGTTGTCAGCGTTTATGACGGTTGACTTGACCTGAGGGCCGAATCCGCCGGGCTGAGCCTGTGCAGCTCCTGTTATGGCTATGGCCAGTAGGAGAGTGAAAAACTTGATGATTCTCATAATCTGTATTTAATGTTTAATGTTGTTTTCGGGCCTTGAAGGTACCCATTTTAATCAGAATAATAATTGTTTTTGTAGCAAATTATGTACTTTTGTTTAATTTTGCTCTGCTGCAGACAACAGAAAAAAGGCGGTAGCAGCAATTGAGTGACAACAATAAAACAACAATATGGAAGTAATTGATTTTAACAAACAGAACAGTATCCTGAACCAGTTCATCGCTGAGATTCGTGATGTAAACATTCAGAAAGACCAGATGCGTTTCCGCCGTAACCTGGAGCGTATTGGTGAGATTATGGCTCTTGAGGTTAGTAAGAAACTTAACTATGTAACCAAGGAGGTTACCACTCCACTGGGTTCCACTACCATCAATGTACCTGAGGAGGATATAGTTCTTGGTACTGTTTTCCGTGCAGGCTTACCTCTTCATCAGGGCTTCCATAACTATTTTGACCATTGCGAGAACGCATTTGTATCGGCCTATCGCAAGTATCTGGATGAGGTGAACTTTGACGTTCACATTGAGTATATGGCTTCACCCAAACTGGATGGCAAGACCCTTATCCTGGTTGACCCGATGCTTGCTACCGGTAACAGTATGTATCTGGCATACCGCGCCCTGCTGCTTAAGGGAACTCCCGCCAAGGTACATCTGTGCTCAGTTATTGCAGCTCAGGCAGGTGTTGACTACGTTTGCAAGATGTTCCCGCAGGAGAGTACCACTCTCTGGTGTGCAGCTGTCGATCCCGAGCTTAACAGCCACGCTTACATCATCCCGGGTCTGGGTGATGCCGGTGACCTCTGCTTCGGTGAAAAATAGTACAATAGTGGCAGTACATTCTTGGTACAATAAAGCGATATCCATCTATTTAATTAGAAGGTCGGACAGTCTCCGGCCTTCTTTGTTTTTGTCAACTCTAATGGGCACTTTTGTTACAAAATATTAAATAATGAGCATGTTGCAGTAAAAAGCCTTTCGGGATTTTTCTATCCATTAAAAAGAAATTACTTTTGTAGCCGGTTTACAAGGGCGCTTTCAAAAAGCCCTTGTAAACCGGCTATAAAATTGAGAGTTTAATAACAATCTAACTATAACAAAAATGGCAAAAATCGATTTAAGCGTGTACGGAATCAACGGTTCAACCGTGATTGCACACAATCCTTCTTATGAGGAACTGTTCAAAGAGGAGACAAAGGCTGGCCTGACTGGTTATGACAAGGGCCAGGTGACAGAACTTGGCGCAGTTAATGTAATGACTGGCGTATTTACAGGTCGTTCTCCTAAGGACAAGTACATCGTTGACAACGACGAGAGTCACAACAACGTATGGTGGACTTCCGATGAGTACAAGAACGATAACCACCCGATGTCTGAGGAGATTTGGGCAAAGGTTAAGGAGATTGCCATCAAGGAGCTTTCAGGTAAGGACCTCTATGTAGTTGACGCTTTCTGCGGTGCTAATGAGGCTACCCGTCTTGCTGTCCGTTTCATCGTTGAGGTTGCATGGCAGGCACATTTCATTAAGAACATGTTCATCCAGCCCTCAGCTGAGGAGTTGGAGAAGTTCCAGCCCAACTTTGTTATCTTCAACGCCAGTAAGGCTAAGGTTGAGAACTACAAGGAACTGGGTCTGAACTCAGATACATGCGTTGCTTTCAACACAAAATCACGCCAGCAGGTTATCATCAACACCTGGTACGGTGGTGAGATGAAGAAGGGTATGTTCTCAATGCAGAACTACTATCTGCCACTGCAGGGCATCGCTTCAATGCACTGCTCAGCCAACACCGATATGCAGGGTAAGAACACCGCTATATTCTTTGGTCTGTCAGGTACAGGTAAGACCACCCTTTCAACC
>CACYHN010000063.1 GCA_902774275.1 uncultured Bacteroidales bacterium | reverse complement strand
CTTTTGTAATGTGGCACATAAGCAAAAAAATAATTTGAAAAAAAACTCCAAAATAGTTGGATTTCAACTGGAAAGGAGGAGTTCGACGTTTAGGGTCCGTAAGGGTACGGAGTAGCCTCGGAACGTTGCGTCCCAAAAACGGATGTCCGGCGGTGCTTACAAAGCGCGTAGTTTTTCCGTCAATACCCCTTAAGTTCCCCCTGAAAATTTTGTTTTTTCCACCTTAATTAAATAAATTTGCGAGCCTTCGAAAAAAGAAGGCCCCAACCTAATTGATAAATCAATATTACTAATATGAAGAATTATAAAACAGAAGACATCCGGAACATCGCCATACTTGGCGGAGCCGGATCAGGAAAAACCACCCTGACCGAGAGTATCCTTTTTGAAGCCGGCGTCATTAAACGCCGCGGTTCTGTAAACTCCAAGAACACTGTAAGTGACACCGCAGCAGTAGAGCTTGAGTACGGCTATTCAGTCTATTCAACCGTATTCGCTGTAGAGATGTTCGGCAAGAAGTTCAACTTCTTTGATTGCCCGGGCTCAGATGATTTCTCAGGCCAGGCAGTAACAGCACTGAACATCTGTGATTCAGCTATTCTTGTAGTGAACGGTTCACGCGGTGTTGATGTAGGCCTTATCAATAGCTATCGTCTTGTAAAGAAACTGAATAAGCCCGCTTTCTTCGTTGTAAACCACGTTGACAGCGATAAATGTGAGTATGACAACGTAGTAGAGCAGATCCGTTCTACCTTCGGTACCACATGTGTACCCATCCAGTTCCCCGAGCAGGCAGGTCCCTCATTTAAGAGCATAATTGACGTACTGCTCAACCAGAAGCTCACATTCGCCGATGGTTCAGCCATGAAGGCTGAGGATATCCCCGGTGCTGTTGCTGATAAGGCACAGACCATGCGCGATACTGTAACAGAGTCAGCCGCTGAGAATGATGAGGCTCTCATGGAGAAGTTCTTTGATCAGGGCGAGCTTTCAATTGATGAGATTCGTGCCGGTTTCCGTAAGGGTATCGAGACATGCGGCCTGTTCCCCATAGTATGCACAGCCGCAGCTCCTAATGTAGGCGTCAGCCGTCTAGTTGAGTTCCTGGGTAATGTAGCTCCGTCACCTCTGCAGGGTAAGGAAATTCAGGATACCAAGGGTGAGACCGTTAAGCTTGATGCATCAGGTACATCACTCTTCTTCTTCAAGACCACCATTGAGCCCCATATCGGTGCAGTATCATACTTCAAGGTAATGTGCGGTAAGGCACATGAGGGCCAGGATATGGTAAATGCCGACCGTGGTTCCAAGGAGCGTGTAGCTCAGATCTTCGTAAGCCAGGGTAATAACCGCGTTCAGGTTCCGGAACTGCTCCCCGGTGATATAGGTTGCACAGTAAAACTTAAGGATGTACGTACCGGCAATACCCTCAATGAGGGCGCTGACCGTTCATTCAACTTCATCAAATATCCTAACTCCAAGTATTCACGCGCATTGAAGCCCGTTAATGAGGCCGATATGGAGAAGATGATGACCATCGTCAACCGTATGCGTGAGGAGGATCCCACACTCGTTATCGAGCAGTCCAAGGAGCTCCGTCAGGTTATCCTGTCAGGTCAGGGTGAGTTCCATCTCCGTACCTTCAAGTGGTGCATCGAGAACAATGATAAGATGATGATCAACTTTGAGGAGCCCAAGATTCCTTATCGTGAGACCATCACCAAGGCAGCCCGTGCTGATTATCGTCACAAGAAACAGTCAGGTGGTGCCGGTCAGTTCGGTGAGGTTCACCTTATCGTTGAGCCTTATGAGGACGGCAAGCCCATGCCTGAGATGTTCAAGTTTGGCAACCAGGAGTTCAAGATGACCGTAAAGGGTGTTGAGGAATATCCGCTGGAGTGGGGTGGTAAACTCGTTTATGTAAACAGTATCGTCGGTGGTTCTATCGATGCCCGTTTCATGCCCGCTATCCTCAAAGGTATCATGCAGCGCATGGAGCAGGGTCCTCTTACCGGTTCATACGCACGTGATGTACGCGTTATCGTATATGATGGTAAGATGCACCCCGTTGATTCAAATGAAATCTCCTTCCTGCTTGCAGGCCGTAACGCATTCAGCGCAGCCTTCAAGGAGGCAGGTCCTAAGATCCTTGAGCCCGTTTATGACGTTGAGGTTCTCGTGCCCGCAGAGTACATGGGTGATGTGATGAGTGATCTCCAGGGTCGTCGCGGTATGATCATGGGTATGGAGAGTGAGGGTAACTATCAGGTGCTCCGCGCCAAGGTGCCTCTCAAGGAGATGTCAACCTATTCAACCTCACTGAGTTCAATTACTGGCGGTAGCGGTTCATTCGTAATGAGCTTCAGCAGTTATGAACTCGTTCCTACCGATGTTCAGGACAAACTCATCAAGGAGTTCGAGGCCAAGCAGAAAGAAGAGGAATAATAACGATAGTTGTTATTTTGACAACTTCAAAAGGCGGAATTATTACGATTCCGCCTTTTTTATCTAAAAATTGCGCAAAAAATTAAGTTAATTGTTTGTATTTACGAAAACCTCTGTATATTTGTCCGTATGAAAAAGTCAATAGTTTGGATTTTGAGCGCTGTCATGTGTGTCTCTTTTATAATCCTTCTGTTTTTACAGTTGAGGTATATAAATGAGATGAACAAGATGCGTCATCAGGAGTTTGATGAGTCTGTCAAACGTAGCCTGTATGAGGTTGCCTATAAACTTGAACTTGCTGAGGCCAAGAGATATCTTGAAGAAGATCTCCGTGAGATGGATCGTAATTCCGCATTCAACGATATCTCCGTTGATGGTTTTTACGGTCAGTTTACATTCAGCGGTGGAGGTTTCTCTTTTACTCACACCATTGTCCCTTCTACTCCTCCTTCAACTCAGGATCCCTCTGCAATTTCAACGCCTACCATGCCTTCGCTTCAGTTGCCTCGTTCGCAACAGGATAATAATGATGTGTCAGAGAGGTCACGTTCACTTCAACAGCGTCAATTGGAATATTACCTTGCCAACAAGGAGCTTGTTGATGAGGTGATATATAGCATGCTCAGACCATCTAACAACCGCTCCCTTGCGGAGAGAGTGGATAATACATACCTGAAAAATGAGCTCACAGACCAGCTGGCTTACAATGGGATAGAGATTCCGTTCCAGTATGTATTCACTACAAATACGGGCCGTCCCATTTATAAGAGTGAGGGTGCTAATCCAAACCTGATGGCTAATACTTATCAGCAAACGGTATTCCATAATGATTCTCCAAATCGAATGGGTGTCATCCGTGTTTATTTCCCCACATTGGATGATTATATAGAGGATTCTGTTGATTTCATGCTCCCGTCACTTATCTTCATTGCCATTCTGATGATTACATTCGCTTTCACGTTGTTCCTTATTACACGTCAGCGTAAGATCACAGAAATGAAGAATGACTTTGTTAATAACATGACTCATGAGTTCAAGACTCCTATATCAACCATATCTCTTGCAGCCCAGATGCTTAATGATCAGTCGCTTGACAAATCTCCGCAGCTGTTAAAGCATTATTCCGGAGTAATCAACGATGAGACCAAGCGTCTGCGTTTCCAGGTTGAGAAAGTTCTCCAGATGTCCATGTTCGAGCGTCAGAGCAACACCATGAAGCTTAAGGAGATGGATATTGATGAACTGATATATGGTGTCGTCAATACCTTCAAACTCAAGGTTGAGAATATCGGAGGAACTATCGATGCTAGCTTTGAGACAGAAGATCCGTTCGCTATGGCTGATGAGATGCACTTTACAAATGTAATTTTCAATCTCATGGACAATGCCGTAAAATATAAGCGTACCGATGTACCCTTGCATCTTGAGGTTCGTACCTGGAATGAGCCCGGTAAACTCATGATTTCTATTGCCGATAACGGAATCGGAATCAAGAAAGATGATCTCAAGAAGATCTTTGACAAGTTCTATCGTGTCCACACCGGTAACCGTCATGACGTCAAGGGATTCGGATTGGGCTTGGCATACGTCAAGCAGGTCATCACAAACCACAAAGGCACTATTAAAGCCGAGAGTGAGCTTGGCAGTGGCACCAAGTTCATAATATCATTGCCGCAGAATAATGATTAACCAGTAAACTATATTATTATGGAAGAGAAACTTAACATCCTCCTCTGTGAGGACGACGAGAACCTGGGAATGCTCCTCCGCGAGTATCTTCAGGCCAAAGGTTACAACGCTGAATTATGCCCTGACGGTGAAGCCGGTTACAAGGCTTTCATCAAGAACAAGTATGACATCTGTGTATTTGATGTCATGATGCCTAAGAAGGACGGATTCACACTCGCCAAGGAGGTCCGTGCCGTAAACTCTGATGTACCCATCATGTTCCTTACAGCCAAGAATCTCAAGGATGATATCTTTGAAGGTTTCAAGATTGGTGCCGATGATTACATCACCAAACCATTCAGCATGGAAGAGCTCACTCTCCGTATGGAGGCCATTCTTCGCCGCGTTCATGGCAAGAAGAACCGTGATGTAACTGAATACAAGATCGGTCAGTTTAATTTTGATGCCAAGAAACAGATTCTGTCCATCGGTGACAAGTCAACCAAGCTCACCACTAAGGAGTCAGAGCTTTTGGGTCTGCTTTGCGCTCATCAGAATGAGATCCTCCAGCGTGACTTTGCTCTCAAGTCAATCTGGGTTGATGACAACTACTTTAACGCTCGCAGTATGGATGTTTACATCACCAAGCTGCGTAAGCACCTCAAGGAGGATCCCTCAGTAGAGATCATCAATATCCACGGTAAAGGCTACAAGCTCATTGTTCCTGAAGTTGAATAAATAAGGAACGCGCGCCCGCGTATAAGAGGTGTCCAGTTGCACCAAGTAAAATGAAACTCCGACAGCAAAGCATTGTCGGAGTTTCATTTTACCCGGCCGGAGGCCGGCAGAGTGGAATGGAATGAAATGTAATGTAACGTGTTTGGGGCGTCGCCGCCCCAAACTAAAAAAAGGTTGTTTCTAATACGCAGATAGGTTTCCAGCTAACGACTTTTTAGGCCCAAAGGGCCATAAAAGTCAAAAACGCCCGAGCCGCAACGCGGCGAGCCCGTAGGGGGCGCCAGCCGCCGCGCGAGAATCGTCGGAAC
This sequence comes from uncultured Bacteroidales bacterium, assembly GCA_902774275.1. Lineage (GTDB taxonomy): Bacteria > Bacteroidota > Bacteroidia > Bacteroidales > Bacteroidaceae > Colenecus. The sequence goes on along the minus strand of CACYHN010000063.1, from coordinate 580 downwards.
CGCCCCCTTGAGAACATCCAGCAGAAACGCGACCAGCTGCCGCTCCTGGCGGCTGGCCATGAAGTATTATGGGTGGCAGGCCATCGGCGCAGCACACGCTGTGCGGTGGCTTTCGATAGACCATTGAAGAGAAGAGTTTTATATCTCAGACTGGAAAGAAGAGAGGAAATTTATCATGATGAACGATGATATCGAGAAGGTAGAGATTGACGCGGCCGACAGCCATCTTGCGGACTCGGGCGAAGATCGGCCCGTTCGAGGTATCGACCCGGACGGTGATCTTATTGCCGTCCTTGTCCTGAACGTGGCCCAGAACAATTACGTTCTTATAGGATGAATTATCAAAGAGCAATGTGGAAATTGCCAGCAGAGAATAGAACCAGCCACGTGTCTGGTCTACTGCCTCAGAAATGAAGTCAGCTGGATAGCGTTCCTCAAAAAGTTCCTTGTTTTCAAAAGGATAGTGCCACTGGGCAAATGGCATAGAACCAGAATCGAACCAGCAGTCAATTACCTCTGGCACACGATGCATTTCCTTGCCGCAGTCCGGACACTTAATGGTAACATCATCAATATATGG
>CACYHN010000062.1 GCA_902774275.1 uncultured Bacteroidales bacterium | reverse complement strand
GCGTGAATATGGCATTATACTGGCTGTAGCATCAATTCCGGCATTCACCTTGGGATTCCTGTTCATAAATCATTGGCGCGGACAGTTCCAGCAGCAGGCAGTGGTAAGCTGGTGGATTTATGCTGTAGTCCTGACTGGAATGGCTGCCCTTATCTATCTTGTGGTAGTATGCAGTGTGCTGCGTACTGCCCGTGAGAATCCGGCCGATGTGATAAAGAGTGAGTAGGTGTCAAAAAATTAGACGTTTTTGGGGCGGAAATGACGATTTTGCGTTTTTTTCTTGGAGAATGGTGACGCTGGGGGATAATTTTGACGTCAGAATAAACAGAAAACAATAACCTAATAATTTGAAATATGATTGAAGTTAACAATTTGCAGAAGATCTTCCGTACGGAGGAGGTAGAGACCTGGGCTCTGAACGATGTATCGTTCAATGTTGCTGATGGTGAGTTTGTGGCCATCATGGGCCCTTCTGGTTGCGGTAAGTCAACCCTTCTTAATATCCTTGGTTTGCTGGACAACCCCACCAAGGGCAGTTACAAGCTGCAAGGTGTTGAGGTAGCTACTCTTGACGAGAACCATCGCACAGACCTGCGTAAAGGTGTGATTGGCTTTGTGTTCCAAAGCTTTAACCTAATTGATGAACTTAACGTGCGTGAGAACATAGAGCTGCCGCTGCTCTACATGGGCGTACCCGCCAAGGAGCGTCGCCGCCGTGCCGAGGAGGTTATGGAGCGCATGAACATCTCTCATCGCGAGAAACATTTTCCCAACCAGCTCAGTGGTGGTCAGCAGCAGCGTGTAGCCATAGCCCGTGCCGTGATTGCAGGCCCCAAGCTGATACTTGCCGATGAGCCCACCGGTAATTTGGACTCAGTGAACGGTCAGGAGGTAATGAACCTTCTTAAGGAACTAAATCAGCAGGGAACCACCATCGTAATGGTAACACATAGCCGTCATGATGCATCATATGCCAACCGCATCATCAACCTGTTTGACGGAAGCATCGTTAAGGAACTCCCGGAATAGTCTTTTTCCTTAGAATGCCAGATTGATACCAGCCATAAAGGATATACCCGGCATGGGATATCCGTCATTGATCTGATACTTGGTGTTAAGCAGGTTGTCACCGTTTACCCAAAGCTGTACCATATCGGTCAACTGATAGGATACGCGTGCGTTCCAGAGCAGGAAGTCCTCCTTTATATCCGGGTTGGCATGAACGGTTGCCGGTCTTAGTGTCTTGGGCGTGGTGTAAAGCGAATTGATGTATTGCAGTCCTGTACTGGCGTGCCATCCGTTGCTGCTGAACGAGCCTCCCAGATAAGCCTTATGCTCAGGCGCTCCTACAACCGGGGTTTCCATATTAAGATAACTGTAGTTACCATTTACTGTAAAAGCCTTTGATATAAGATATGAGGCCTCAACCTCAACACCAGTATTGATAAGTTCTCCTGTGTTCTGATTCTTTGGACCTACTCCAGGTATGCGTATGGCTTGTATTGTGTTTTGTACATTTATATTGAATAGGTTGATTCCATAATAGAGTCTTCCGGAAAGGAGGCTCTGAGAGAATGATATCTCGTAGTTCCAGAGAGATTCGGGGTTCAGGTCAGGATTCTTGGGATCGAACAGGAAGTTGTCTTTGAATGTGGGATAACGGAATCCTTTAGCCACAGAAAGCTTGATCTCCGCATTTGCCGGCAGATGGAATGCCGCTCCTGCCTGAGGTACAAGTTCCGTACCGATAGTGAAGTGATTATCGACACGGATGCCGGCATTCAACGTGAGCCAGGATCCTATATCCTGACGCATCTCAACGTATCCGGCCAGCTCGTTCTCGCGTCTGTCTATGAGTAAACTGTCGGTGCGGTTACCGATAGAATCATAAACCACCTTACCTCCATATCTGTAAAAATCAACACCGGCGGTAACACGGTTGCCTTCAAACAGATTTATGCTCTGCCATGCAGAGACTCCCAGCATCTCATCATAAGATGTGAAACGGAACGGTTTGGGTAGAGTATCATTTTTGCTCTGATATGTTCTTGCTGGGTTTGGTGTCTTATATCCATCGTTGATCCAGTGGTCTCCCCAACTGTAGAATACGCTTACGGCTCCCGATGTGCGGTTGTAGTTGTTTTCAATGAACAGAGATGTGGTTCCGCGTGTGATATCCTGGTCCGCATCAGTCATTGGGTCGTTTTCGGGACCTGGGTATGATGCCTTGAAGCGTGTGATATCTACGTTGGCAGATGCATCCCAGTTTCTGGAGATATCATAACCCAGTTTTGCGTAACCGCCGAACTGTTCAAAGTTCAGGTTTTCTCGGTGGCCGTCAGTGCGGTTGTATGAGCCTGATGCCACTGCGCTTAGCTTGCCTTGCTGTGTATTGACAGAGAACTCAGTCTCGGCTGTGTTGAATGATCCGTATCCGGCGTGCAGATAAGCGTGAGTTCCGTCTTGCGGTTTCTTTGTTACGATATTGATTACACCTGACATCGCATATGAACCGTACAGCATTGATGCCGGACCACGCAGGACCTCAACCCTTTCGGTCATGAGTGACTGATAGGAATCGGCTATGGGGTGTCCGAAGATGCCGGCATAGTTGGGATGACCGTCTATAAGAACGAGTGTACGCACGGCTGTACCGGACCCTGTCAGTCCACGCATTGATATTACACCTGCCGCACCATCGGATACTCCGTAGCCGGCATATCCGCGCTGTGTGATGAACAATCCGGGTACCTGCTCGGTAAGAAGGGGCAGGAGAGATGTGCGGTTGGCCTCCTCAATGGCGGCACGGTCTATGACGTTTACGGTCTGTGACAGATGACGTACATCAGTGGCACTGCGTGTGCCGGTTATTACTACCTCCTGGAGGGTATTGTCTGAAGGTTCAGTTGCCTGTACTGTGTTGAATGATACTGCTGCTGCAGCAAGAATAAGAGCAATACGTTTCATTTCTTTTTGTTCTTGGTTAGTCTTATGCCCGCAAAGATAATCAAGTAACACGAGTTTATATAATCGTGTCACCATTATTTCAAAAACTAATTGCTAAGATCCAATAACAGTCGGTGAAATGGCCATTAATCAGCCCGGCTCATAAGAAGCTTACCATGACGGATGCCCTTGATGGAGGTCATCTCATCGGCCAGTGCGGTGAGCATACGGGCCTCACCCATAACAGTACATACGTGCAGACAGACTCCCTCATTGATATAATGCTGTGATGATGAGAGGATAAGGCTCTGATGGGCTATCTGGATATCCGATATGCGGGCGCAGATATCGGAGCGCTGCTGGTCATATAATATAAATATGGTGCCGGCCACTATATGGTTGCACTGCCACTTCTTTTCCGCCAGATTCTTTTCTATAAGGAAACGTATGGCCTGCGAACGGTTTGCAAAACCGTCCTCCTTGACGAATGAATCAAGCTGCTCCAGCAGCTCATCCTCAAGTGAAACTCCAAATCTCTTAAGTCCCATATTCTCTGCAAACTTATAAAAAATTTCCAAGGTGCACAGAACTTTTTAGGATATAGGTGTCGGAAACCATGGCCGCCCGTGGGCTTGAAAACACCTGTTGAAAACTTCTTCCCAATAAGGCCTTTGAAGTTATCAACAAGCTGTACCAACTAGTCTTTTTTATTATAACTTTGTCTGCGTCGTTCCTGTTTTTCAGGAAAACGGAGTCAGAAATACTTTTATTCTTTTATGGAAACATATATAGTGAAACGTGATGGTAAGCACGAGGTGTTTACCATAGACAAGATTAAGGCCGCAATTTCCAAATCATTCCTGGCTTCTGGTGCGTTCGCTACAGAAGAGGTGATGACCGGCATCCTGAGCCATCTGAACATTCAGAGTGGCATCAGCGTTGAGGAAATCCAGAACCAGGTTGAGGTGGCTCTGATGGCCGAGGGCTATTACCAGGTTGCCAAGACGTACATGCTGTACCGCAACCGTCATGCTGAGGACCGCGAAACCAAGTCCAAGCTGGAATTTCTTATGGGATACTGCCAGGCTGCCAATGCCGCTGAGGGCAGTAAATTCGATGCTAACGCTAATGTTGAGAACAAGAACATCGCAACTCTTATCGGTGAGTTGCCTAAGAAGGGCTTTATCCGTCTGAACCGTCGTCTGCTTTGCGACCGCATACGTACCATGTTCGGTAAGGAGGTTGCCGATAAGTACATCAGCCTGTTGCATCAGCACTTTATATACAAGAACGATGAGACCAACCTGGCCAACTACTGCGCCAGTATCACCATGTACCCCTGGTTGCTGGGCGGTACCAAGTCAATAGGCGGTAATGCTACGCAGCCTACCAACCTCAAGGCTTTCTGTGGCGGTTTCATCAACATGGTGTTCATGGTATCATCCATGCTCTCCGGTGCCTGCGCTACTCCTGAGTTCCTGATGTACATGAACTACTTCATTGAGAAGGAGTACGGTGAGGATTACTACAAGCGTGCCGATGAGATTGTGGATCTGAGCATAAAGAAACGTTCTATTGATAAGGTTATTACTGACTATTTCCAGCAGGTGGTTTACTCAATCAACCAGCCTACCGGAGCACGTAACTTCCAGTCAGTGTTCTGGAACATCAGCTATTATGACCGCTATTACTTTGAATCACTGTTCGGTGAGTTCCGCTTCCCGGACGGCGAGAAACCCCACTGGGAGTCTCTCTCATGGCTGCAGAAGCGTTTCATGAAGTGGTTCAACCAGGAGCGTCGGCGCTGCGTTCTCACATTCCCTGTTGAGACCATGGCTCTGCTCACCGAGAACGGTGATGTCAAGGATAAGGAGTATGGTGATTTTACTGCCGAAATGTACGCTGAGGGTCACTCATTCTTTACTTATATCAGCGATAACGCCGATTCACTGTCCAGCTGCTGCCGTCTGCGTAACCAGATTACCGATAACGGATTCTCCTATACTCTGGGAGCAGGTGGCGTGAGCACAGGTTCCAAGAGTGTGCTTACCATCAATCTGAACCGTTGCGTTCAGTATGCTTCACGTATGGGCATACCGTATCAGAAGTATATTGAGGAGGTGGTTGACCTTATGCACAAGGTTCAGTTGGCATACAATGAGAATCTTAAGGAACTTCAGAGCAAGGGTATGCTGCCTCTGTTTGATTCAGGTTACATCAACATCGGCCGTCAGTATCTGACCATTGGAGTGAACGGTATGGTTGAGAGTGCTGAGTTCTTAGGTATTGAGATCAGTGACAACCCGCGTTATACAGAGTATGTCCAGACTGTTCTTGGTATAATTGAGCAACTGAACAAGAAGTACCGTTCAAAAGGTGTCATGTTCAACTGTGAGATGATTCCTGCAGAGAACGTAGGTGTAAAGAACGCCAAGTGGGATAAGGAGGATGGCTATGTCGTACCGCGTGACTGCTACAACAGTTACTTCTACAAGGTGGAGGATACTACACTGAACGTTATTGACCGTTTCCGTCTGCACGGTGTCAAGTATATCGAGCACCTTACTGGTGGTTCAGCTCTGCATTGCAACCTTGAGGAGCATCTGTCACAGGCACAGTACCGTCAGCTTCTCAGAGTGGCTGCTCAGGAGGGTTGCAACTACTTTACGTTCAACATCCCCAACACCATCTGCAACGAATGCGGAACCATTGACAAGCGCTATCTTAAGGAGTGCCCGCACTGCCATTCAACCAATGTGGATTATCTGACCCGTATCATTGGTTACATGAAGCGCGTGAGCAACTTCTCAGCTGCACGTCAGGTAGAGGCCGCAAAGCGCTACTACGCCAAGATCTGAGCATCGTGTTGAAGATTGCTTCATACGATATAGTATTTCAGGATGTACCGGGAGAGGTTACGCTATCGCTTAACCTCTCCCAGTGTCCTAATTGCTGCCCTGGTTGTCACAGTCCCGGACTTCAGGATGACATTGGTTATCCTCTTGATGACGATATGCTGGATGGCCTTCTGGAACGCTATGGGCGTGATGTCACTTGTGTATGTTTCATGGGCGGTGACCGTGAACCGGAAGAGGTAATGCGCCTTGCAGACCGAGTACATGGCATCGGATTAAAGACCGCATGGTATTCCGGACGACAGGAACTGCCGGATTGCTTCAGAAAGGAATCTCTTGATTATGTCAAGTTAGGACCCTATATCGAAAGCAAGGGGCCGTTACCGAATCCAAACACAAACCAACGGATGTACAGGATTGAAAACGGTGTTATGACAGATATCACTGCCAGTTTCAGAAAAAAAGGTGCATAAGGGGCGGTTCTTTTTGTACCCCTTTTGATAATAATCCAAGGTGCACAGAACTTTTGAGGTATCGGTATCGGAAGGGCTTGTGAACCGACGAAGGAAGCGAGAGTAGAGAAAGCTTGTTTTCTATACCGAGCGACGAGGAGGAAAAACGTAGTTTAACGGGAGGGGCCCGTGCTTAAGAAGATGCTCTGGAAGATGGGAACTTGTTCACGTCTTTCAGAGCGTCTTATTAAGGATGGGAGGGATAGCGCCGCAAGGCGCGTAGTTTCAGATACTGATACCTCAAAAGTTCTCATAAAAAGAGGGGCACAAAAAGAACCGTCCCTTTTGTGCCCCTCTCTTGTGATGTCTTACTTTACCTGTTCTGTCCGGGTTGGAAGAAGAACTGCGGTTGTGCAGGTCTTTGTTGTCCTTGCTGGAACTGCTGCTGGCTTTGTTGTTGGAACTGGTGCCCGCGTGACTGTTGTATATCCTTTAGTATCTGGCTGTTGAACTGCTCCTCAGCATTCTGAACCTTGAGGATCTTGGAGGCGGGAAGTACCTCCTTGAATTTCTGCAGATACTCCTTTTCCAGTTCTGCTATTTTGATGTTGGCATCAGCCTTGGCATCAATTGCCTTTAAACTTTGTTCTTCTGATGCCTCAGCATTGCCTTCCGGACGCATATTGCGCCTTATCTCTCTGTTGATATCACGTTTTTTCTGCTGTAGTTCATTATAGAGAGGGAAGAAAGCGTTTGCTTCATCATCAGTAAGACCTGCTTTCTCTGTAAAGAAGGCTTTCTGTTGTTTCCAGTATTCGGCGGGTGAGAACTGACCGCTGCGGTTGGGAACCTGCTGGACCTGCTGACGGTTCCTGTTTTGCCATTGGTTCCATATCTGTACCTGCTGCTGTTGACCGTTCTGGCGCTGCATGAAAGGCCTCTGGTTCTGTGCAGAAACAGACAATGCCAGCATAAGGCATACAATTGTCATGAAATGTTTCATATGACGGTCAATTAGCTGTTTCAACCAAAGAATAGTACAGGGTATAGTCATCAATCATTGCTGTTTCCAGGAATGAATCAATGTACTCATCAGTATAGATGGTGGTCTCTTCTGCCTGGGCCATCTGAACATTATCATTGCTTGAGCTGATCATGAGGGCTGCCTTTATGCAGAAGAAAATACCTGTGAATGCGGCAGCTGCGTAAAGATATGGTCTGATCCGCATCCAGGGGGTAACCTTAATATGGGTGGAGTATAACTGCTCCTGCTCAGGCAGTGCGGCCATAATGTTCTGCGTCAGGTTATCAAAATAACCTTCCGGAACAGAAAACGGCCTGTGTGGCTGATGCTCTTCAAGCTTATATTTTTTTTCTTTTTCCATCCGCTGTTTTGACTGGTTTTCAGATAAATGGTTTAATCTATATTGTTGAAATACTCTTCAATTTTCTTTACTGCAATATGAAAAGACGCCTTAAGGGCTCCTACGCTGGTTCCAAGGGCCTCAGAGATTTCTTCATATTTCATCTCATTGAAATACTTCATGTTAAAAACAAGACGCTGTTTGTCCGGAAGAGTGGCAATGGCCTCCTGAAGTTGTCGCTCTGTAAGGTCACCATCAAAATACGGATCACTCTCCAGGCGGTCCGCTACACTCAGTTCACCCTCCTCATCGGTTTCAAGCGGAACGGTAGTTCTCTGCCTGTTCAGGAAGGTAAGCGTCTCGTTTACGGCTATGCGGTATAACCAGGTCGATATGCGCGAATAGCCCATGAAGGAGTCTATGTTGGTCCAGGCTTTGATGAAAGTGTTCTGGAGTATGTCATTGGCATCCTCATGTGAAAGCACCATATGGCGTATCTGCCAGTAAAGCTGTTCGCTGAAATTATTGACGATTGATTCAAAGGCGCGACGGCGGGAGATCTCATCCTCGCGGAGCATCTCCAGAATCCTACGTTCATCATACGCCATCATTGCCATAGTTCTCAGATGCTTACGGTGAGGTTCTCTTTAGCAAGAACGGTTTCAGGAAATATGGCAGTTGCTTCATCAAGAAGTATGCTCTCATCATTGTAGCGGGCCGAGAAATGGCCCAGAATGAGGCGTTTTGCTTCTGCCTCCTTAGCTGTGCGGGCTGCCTCTACGCTTGTGCTGTGGAAATGCTTTTTGGCCCGTTCTGCATCCTCATCGGCGTAGGTACAGTCATGATACATTAGGTCCACGCCTTTTATGAGCTGTATCATCGATGGGTTATAGGCCGTATCACAGCAGTAGGCATAGCTGCGGCCCGGCTCTGCCGGCTTGGTAAGGCTGGAATGGGGGATGACAGTGCCATCTTTGGCGGTGAAATCACCACCCTCCTTGATGCGTGTGTAGTCCCATTGCGGTACGCCATAGAAATCAGCCGCTTCACGGTCCAGATGATCGGCTGTGGGCTTCTCCCGGAAAAGGAATCCTGCGCAGGGAACGCGGTGTCTGAGAGGGAAGGCTGTCACTGTGAGTGAACGGTCATCATATACCACTGTGGTCTTGGCCGGATCAAAGCCCTGGAACTCCACCTTGAACTCAAGGTCATGGTAATAGAACTCAATCTCTTGCTCAAGGATACTCCAAAGCTGCTGCGGTGCATGGATGAAAAGAGGTGCCGTACGCCCCAGAAGTCCGAATGTGGATATCATACCAAGCAGTCCGAAACAATGGTCACCGTGAAGGTGTGAAATGAAGATATGGTTGATTCGTGCAAAAGCTACACGTGAGCGTCGCAACTGAATCTGGGTTCCCTCTCCGCAATCCACCATAAACAGTTTGCCGCGAATATCGACCACCTGTGATGATGTGAAGTGCTTGGGGCTGGGGGTTGCAGAGCCGCAGCCAAGTATGGTTATCTGGAACTTTTCCATATCTGTGGCCAAAAGTACAAAAAAGGACCGCACATACGCGCGGTCCTTTTATTAAAAGATGTAATTATCAGATTACTTGTTGCCACCTTCCAGCTGCTCCTTGAGAGCTGCAAGAGCATCGATATCACCAAGAGTGGTTGAAGCAGCCTGATTCTGGATTGCGGGCTCCTCCTTCTCCTTCTTGGCACCTGCCTTGCGTGCAGCCTTCTTCTCAGCCTTGGCCTCAGCCTTAGCGATATCCTCAAAGATACGGCTGTGTGAAAGGATGATTCTCTTTGAATCCTTGTTGAACTCGATAACCTTGAACTGCAGTGTCTCACCCTGCTGAGCCTGTGAGCCGTCCTCCTTAACAAGATGCTTAGGAGTAGCAAAGCCCTCAACGCCCTCTGCGAGCTGGATAACTGCGCCCTTGTCCATCATCTCGATGATCTTACCCTCATGGATAGAATCAACGGTGTAGATTGACTCATATGCATCCCAAGGATTCTCCTCAAGCTGCTTGTGACCAAGGCTGAGACGACGGTTCTCCTTGTCTATCTCAAGAACTACAACATCGATAGGAGCACCGATGGTGGTGAACTCTGACGGGTGCTTAACCTTCTTGGTCCAGCTCAGGTCACTGATGTGGATCAGGCCGTCAACGCCCTCCTCAATCTCAACAAAGATACCAAAGTTGGTAAAGTTGCGAACGGTAGCGGTGTGCTTTGAACCGATAGGATATTTCTCGTCGATGTTCTCCCACGGATCCTGCTTGAGCTGCTTGATACCGAGTGACATCTTGCGCTCGTTGCGGTCAAGAGTAAGGATGACAGCCTCAACCTCATCACCAACCTTGATGAAATCCTGTGCTGAACGCAGGTGCTGGCTCCATGACATCTCTGATACGTGGATCAGCCCCTCTACGCCCGGAGCAATCTCGATGAATGCACCGTAATCGGCCATAACGACAACCTTGCCCTTGACAACGTCACCAACCTTGAGGTTGGGATCGAGTGAATCCCATGGATGCGGAGTGAGCTGCTTGAGACCAAGAGCGATACGCTTCTTCTCGTCATCGAAGTCAAGGATAACTACGTTGATCTTCTGGTCGAGCTCAACAATCTCCTTAGGATCGCTTACGCGGCCCCAGCTGAGGTCTGTGATATGGATAAGACCGTCAACACCGCCCAGGTCAATGAATACACCGTAAGAGGTGATG
>CACYHN010000061.1 GCA_902774275.1 uncultured Bacteroidales bacterium | reverse complement strand
TGAGAAGATTGAGATTGATGTTACACCTCTTACCATCGGTAAGTCATTCAAGGTTGGTGACCTTAAGGTTGACGGCATTGAGTTTGTAAGCCCCAAGGATGCTGTGATATGCACAGTATTGTCAACACGTTCAGCTGCCGCTGCTGAGGCTACAGAAGAGGCGCCTGCTGCTGAGGCTCCCGCCGCAGAATAATATAAAGAATGAAATATCTGATTGTGGGGCTGGGTAATCCGGGCGACGAATACCAAGATACCCGCCACAACATAGGATTTATGGTATTGGACGCCCTTGCAAAGGCGTCCGATACTGTTTTTGAGGACAAGCGATACGGTTTTGTGGCCCAGATGCGAATCAAGAACCGCGAGCTTGTGCTCCTCAAGCCCACAACCTTCATGAACCTGAGCGGCAATGCCGTACGCTACTGGATGAACAAGGAAAACATCCAGCCGGAGAACCTTCTGGTTGTGGCCGATGACCTGGCACTACCCCTAGGCAAGATACGTCTCCGTAAGCAAGGCAGCGGCGGAGGACACAACGGCATCGGGAACATCATCCAAGTGCTTTGCTCCGAGCAGTTCAGCCGCCTGCGTTTTGGCATCGGCAATGATTACCCGATGGGGGCCCAGATAAAGTTCGTGCTGGATCCCTTCAATGAGGATGAGCGCAAGATTCTTGATGAGCGCATCCCAGTAGCCGTTGAGGCTGTCAGGAACTTCTGCCTGGCCGGCATTGACGACACCATGTGCAAATTCAACAACAAGTAATTATGGCTGAGGCCCGTATAGACAAATGGCTGTGGTCAGTGCGTATCTTCAAGACCCGCACCATTGCCGCCGAGGCCTGCAAGAAGGGCCGCATCCAGATAAACGGCGTACAGTGCAAGCCATCCAAAACCGTCAAGGAAGGTGATACCGTTTCTGTCCGCAAGGCTCCCGTAACATACACCTTCAAGGTTCTGCAAGCCATTGAGAACCGCGTAGGCGCCAAGCTTGTACCCGAGATGATGGAGAACATCACCCCCAAGGAGCAGTACGATATCCTTGAGATGAACCGCATAGGCGGCTTTGTAAAGCGCGCCGCCGGCCTGGGCCGTCCCACCAAGAAAGACCGCCGCGACATGGAGGACTTCCTCTCCGACGCCCAGTTCAACCTCCCCGAGGAATTCGACTTCGATGAATAAGTTTCCAGTTAGGAGTAAAAATTAAGGCGCCCGAAAGGCGCCATAATTTTTACCCGGCCGGAGGCCGGCAAGCGACCAACGGGAGCGCGTTTCCAGAAGGAAACTAAAAAAAGGTTGTTTCCAATACGCAGATAAGAATCCATCCCGAGACTTTCCAGCCCCAAAGGGGCGCCCGAAAGTCAAAAAAAACCGAGCGAAGCGAAGCAGAGAGCCTCCCGCCGGATGGAAAATCACCACTCGCGTTTAGCCACAAGTTCAATGATGCGCACCACCGTCATCATAGCCCGCTCCATGCTTTGGATGGGCACCCACTCATACCGCCCATGGAAATTCATTCCCCCGGCAAAGAGATTGGGACAAGGCAGCCCCATAAACGACAGCTGAGCACCGTCAGTACCGCCACGGATGGGAACCTTGACGGGAGTGACGCCAGCCAGTTTCATTGCCTCACAGGCTATATCAACCACATACGGAACCTTATCAATCTGCTCCTTCATATTGTAGTACTGGTCAGTAACCTCCGCCACAACAGTTCCTTCACCATATTTGGCATTCATCCGTGCAGCCACACTCCGGGCAAAATCCTTACGGGCCTCAAACTTGGCGCGGTCATGGTCACGAATAATAAATGTGACCGATGCATGATCAACCTCACCTGACAGACCTACTATGTGATAGAAACCCTCATACCCTTCAGTAGTAGCAGGAGTCTCACTGGCAGGAAACATCTCAATAATTTCTGCAGCAAGCAGTGACGCATTTACCATCTTGCCCTTGGCATAACCCGGATGTACCTCAAGACCCTGAATCCTGAACACGGCTTTGGCAGCATTGAAGTTCTCATACTCCATCTCTCCCACCTCACCGCCGTCAACGGTATAACCAAACTCACAGCCAAAACGCTCCACATCAAAATGAGCGGCACCCATACCAATCTCCTCATCGGGATTGAAGCCCACACGTACCTTGCCGTGCTTGATTTCAGGATGCTGCTGCAGATACTCTATAGCGGTGATTATCTCTGCAATACCAGCTTTGTCATCGGCCCCAAGAAGCGTGGTGCCATCAGTCACAATCAGGTCCTCACCCTTGTGCGCAAGCAGCTCGGGGAAAAGGCTCGGCGACAGAACGATGTTCTGCTCTTTATTGAGTACTATATCCCCACCATCATATTTCTCAACTATGCGCGGTTTCACATCCTTGCCGCTCATGGAGGGGCTGGTGTCCATGTGTGATATAAAGCCGATAACGGGAATCTTCTTGTCTGTATTGGCCGGGAGCGATGCATAGACGTATCCCATATCATCCATATAAACCTCTTCAAGCCCCATGCTATCCAGCTCAGCCTTAAGCTGACGCGCCAGATTCAACTGCTTAGAGGTGCTGGGGACAGTCTGAGAGTTCTCATCGGACTGCGTATCGACAGCGGTATAACTCAAAAATCTTTTAATCAAATCCATATTATCCGTTTTATTTCTGAAAAAAGGAATCGCTACCTATTTTGCTTTTAAGATCACAAGATTATCGCCGGCCTGAAGTACCGTGCTGCCGTTAGGAATTATCTCCTTGTCACCACGGCGCACCAGCAGCACAAGGCCTTCATCAGAGAACTCACCTATGGTGTGACCCTCACGCTTACTGCCGGGTTTGATGGTCTTTTCCATAAGGTAAGTATCAGTATCAACGTATGTTTTTGTCACTACTATGGCTTTGTCACCGGGGCAGAGTTTGGTATCTCCGCGGGCAATGATACGCTCCTGACCGCGTATGACAAGGGCAATCAGCATATTCTTGGGCAGCCCCAGTTCCATAATCTGCTTGCCGGCCCAGGCACTGCGTGGCCCTATGCCTATCTGACTGAACTGCATCTCAGAGTTCTCAGTATAGTCATTGAAGGTCTTCATGACATTGGCGTTCGCATCAATCATGTCAAGTTTCCGCGACACCCATGGAATAAGCGTACCCTGTATCGATATGGAAATGAGCACGATACAGAACACCGTATTGAACAGGTCAGTCTGCAGTGAATCAACACCGGTAATGGCCATTATGGCAAACACTATCGATGCCGCTCCCCTCAAACCCACAAATGAAATCAGTTCCTGCTGATTTGAGGAGTATTTCCTGAACGGTGTCAAAATGCTGAAAACCGCCACCGGACGAGCCACTAAAAGCATGAAAGCCGATATTGCAAGCGCAGGCAGAATGGCCTTGTGCAACAGCGCCGGACGCGCCAACAAACCGAGCAGGAAGAATATGAGCACCTGCATCAGGCCCGTCAGCCCGTCAAAGAAACCTACCATTGAACGTTTTCCGCTGAACTCCTCATTGCCCAGGATTACGCCTACCAGATAGCAGCTGAGATAGCCGTTCCCGCCAAAGACATCGGGAATAGCGTATGCGGCTATAGCCACAGCAAAGATAAACAGCGTGTCAAAACCCTCAGTAGTGATTTTGATGCGTTGCAGCACGATTGATGCCAGCTTGGCTATCAGCAAGCCTATTCCGGCGCCAAATACAATCTGTGAAAAAATCATCCATAAAACCGATCCGCCCGATGCCGTTCCGTTCACTACCGATATCATTATGGCCGTAAGCATATATGCGCAAGGGTCGTTACTTCCGCTCTCCACCTCAAGCATTGGAGCGGTATGGTTCTTAAGGCCCAGTTTCCTGAAACGCAGGATTGAAAAGACCGATGCCGCATCAGTGGAACTGACCACCGCTCCTAAAAGCAAGCTCTCAGCCCAGCCCCACGAAAGGACGATACGGCAGAACAGCCCCGTCAGGAAAGCCGTTATCAGAACGCCCACCGATGCAAGCAGCACTGACTCCCTCAGCACGGGCTTGACAGTCTCCCAACGTGTGCCGAATCCGCCATAGAACATTATGAAAATGAGCGCTATGGTACATACATCCATAGCAAACGGACGGTTATCCAGATGAACGGGTATCGCTCCCACATTACCATAAACGATACCAAGCAAGATGAATGCGAGCAATGTGGGCACACCTATGCGTGAAGAGATGTGATTCAACCATATACAGGTAATAATCACCACCACAATGAGTATAAGAAACGGCGTTACCATATTACCTACAAACTTATAAAATTATTGTAAGATTGTTTTAATCTGAAAACACAAACTATCATCTTTTCATTGTAACTTTACCACCTGAACTGATTATCCGTCAATTAATGAGAGGACTTAAAATACTGACTGCCATAGTACTATGCATGCTATCCGCATCGGGGATCATGGCCCAGACTGACAGCATTAAGCCGGGCTTTATCAAGGCGTTTGGAAACAGGCTTGACACAAAGGCCCTTACCAAATATGACCCCCTCTATATTGAAGTACCCGAACGTCCGTGGCGCATCATTCTGCGTACCAAATTTGACGAGGTCATTACGGATTTTACCAACGATGCCACTCTCCGGTATGAAGACGAGAGTCTGGACAGTCATCTGGATATGAAACTTGATTCAAAAATCAATAAATCAGTCGGACTATGGGTTGGCTACCGTGGACTTGGAATAGGCTATTATTACAAGCTGGGCAAGAAACCTGACATTAACATATCCGTTAGCGCTGCGGCAGCAAAATTTGGTCTAAATTTCAGGGTTCGAAGCCAAAAATATGACAAACTACACGCCAAATTGGATTATCTGGATCCTGACACCACGATAATTGATGATGACGCCAGTTTTTGGACGCCCATAGATGTCATTTCATTCTACTTTAACGGATACTACGTGTTTAACGGTAAGCACTATTCGCAGGGGGCAGCCTACAATCAGGTGGTTGTTCAGAAAAAATCTGCCGGATCACTCCTGATAGGCGCCACGATTTATGCATCGGGCATAAATATGGCCTATAAAGAAAACGCCAGCCTCATATCTTTTTGTGATTCTGTAGGCAATATTACACTAGGAAAAATAACCTTGGGTGTTGGATACGGATACAACTGGGTTCCCGCACGGGGATGGACCATCAATGCAATGGCAATGCCCAACATAAGTATCCACGACAATGTTATCCGCCACAAATACGATTGTAACTACAGTATGATTGTGAGTGAAGAAAAAGAGGAGTACGGCAAATGGGACAGCAATAACCGCATTTGGGAGAATGGCAAAACCCATAAGGAGCAATACTATAAAGATATGCCTGAAGATGGAAGTGCGCCCGATGACATAGAGATTTGGGAAACCAGAGCCATACGCCAAAGGACATGCATGTCTTTCAATCTGGATCTGCGCCTGGGCATAGCGTACTGTTGGAAACGCTACTTTGTGAGCGCAAACGCCATATTCAACCACTTTGAATACGGCAGTAGCCGTAACAACGTCAGTTTAATGGACTGGTACGCCACCGCATCATTAGGCATCAGACTATAAAAAAGAATAAGGATTATGAAGAATACCCTCATGATACTTTTGATTCCGTTTTTTGGAACTGCGCTTGGATCAGCGTTTGTGTTCTTTATGCGGAAAGAGATGCCGGCTCTGCTTCAGAAAATCCTGCTGGGATTTGCATCGGGCGTAATGGTGTCAGCATCATTCTGGTCACTGATTATCCCGGGAATGGACATGGGCGGCATAAAGCCATCAACGATAGGCCTGCTGGCTGGTTTTGCATTCCTGCTGCTTATAGACCGCATAACCCCTCACCTGCACCCTACCGGAAGCGCCGAGGGCCCCAAAAGCAAACTGTCCAGAACAGCCATGCTGGCTCTGGCTGTAACGATACACAACTTCCCTGAGGGAATGGCCGTGGGCGTAGGCCTGGCCGGAGCAATGAGCAGCGGCGTCAATATGACAGGTTCTGCAGCGTTTGCACTTGCACTCGGTATTGCCATTCAGAACATCCCTGAGGGAGCGATCATTTCAATGCCCCTGCGCGCAGCAGGCAACAGCCGCCTGAAATCATTCTGGATAGGTGCTCTGAGCGGAATAGTTGAGCCCATAGGCGCTATTCTGGTAATATTGCTTGCAGCATTCTTTACTCCCTTAATGCCGTTCATGCTCACATTTGCGGCAGGTGCAATGCTGTATGTAGTTGTTGAGGAGCTTATTCCGGAGGCATCGGAAGGTGAACATTCCAATATAGGTACCATAGGTTTTGCGCTTGGCTTTGCGCTTATGATGGTGCTTGACGTTGTTTTAGGATAATTTTTTATGAAACATTTTAGTTGCTTTTCCATAATCATAGCGTTGTTGCTGTCCGGAGTTACACAGGCACAGATTATCCCCAGCGCTAACCCCAAGGCTGACTCAGTTGCATTTGCAAAGGTCCGTGCAAGAATGGATTCAATACGTCAATACCGCCCCACTGTAGGCCTGGTCCTGGCCGGCGGCGGTGCGCGTGGAATGGCGCATTTAGGAGTAATAAAGTACATTGAAGAGTTGGGTATCCCGGTTGATGTGGTAACCGGCACCAGCATGGGTGGTCTGTTGGGCGGTCTGTATGCATTGGGATACAGGCATGACCAATTGGATTCACTGGTACGTGACATAAACTGGCCCGTGATGATGTCAGACAATGTGCCCGATGAATATGTATCATACAAGATGAAGACATATCAGGAACAGTACCTGATCCGCATTCCTTTCCATTATAAAAACAAAGACCTGGCACAGAGTCAGGAACTGGAACATGTGGCAG
>CACYHN010000060.1 GCA_902774275.1 uncultured Bacteroidales bacterium | reverse complement strand
CATGTAGTTGGGGTTATTGGGATGGATAGGATCCTGCTGACGGGGCTCGATGTAACCCAGCGAGTGTCCGGGGCGCACTGAACGCCATGCGGTACCGGGACCCCATCCGTCACGCTCCGCCGGGCTGAACTCGAACGATCCGTTCTGGATCAATTCAGCGCAGAGACCGCCATCGGCCGACATGCTGATATCCTCAAAGAATATACCGATAAGTTCATTACTGATTTTCTTGCCGCCGGCAGGTGCCTTGACGGGCTTGGCTGCGGTTACGCCAAACATGAATGATGCGCAAACAGCCATCAGGATAAGTTTTCTTTTCATATTGAATATTGTTGGTTAGGCTACTTTCTGAGTGCAAAAATAACATCAAATTTTCTTTCCCCAGTAAGTAATCTTATTATTCTTGTCAACACCGGCATAAACTATGGTTTCACGGCGCGGATTGGCCTCCCAGTCCAGCTCACGTTCCACGCATACCACCACATTACCCAGAGTGAGACGTTTGGTTGCCTCATCATAACTCCACTTTCCGGTAATGGCTCCGGTAACTGTGCCGTCAGCCTTAAGGACAACATCCTGAGACAGATTCTGGTGCGCATAATCATAAACCAGTCCAATATGCTCCCATGTACCTATAAGGTCATTAGATGTGATCTTGCTGTCAGGAACGGCCGCATAGCGTTCCGGCAGAGCTATAGGCCAAAGGTTATCGGGCTCGGAGACCGATGCGGGACACCATACTATACGGCGTACATGACCCATCATTATGGCGTTGCTGAAACGGTTTCCGCCTACGTTTGCCGGCAGACGTCCCTGAGAGCAGTAGAACCACTCATCGGTCCCCTCCTTTTGGAAGATACCGCAATGCGATATGCCTACCCATCCGTATCCCTGTTCAAAACGGTATGGATGAGTCACTATGGGATAGCAGTCTCCGCGACCGTTGGTGAAATTGCGTCCGGTGATATCATAATACGGCCCCTCTATATTCTCACTGCGTACCACACGGGTATTATACGGAACATCCAGGCCGTCATATGCCATGAACAGGTAATAGTAACCGTCCTTGTAAATTATTTCAGGAGCCTCACTGCCCTGCCAGCGGGAGCCCAAGGTGCGGGTACCTATGCGTTTTCCGTAACGTGACGTGAGTTCCTCGGCACTGTCGGCCCAGGGATCACCCAAGGCTGTCTTGGGTTTACCGCTCTCAGCATCAATCTCCAGAAGAGCGAACCCGCTGTGCCATGAGCCATGTATAAGATAATGCTTGCCTTGCGGCGTTACGATATAAGTGGGGTCAATTGCATTGTAGTAGAAATATGCATCCCAGTTACCTGCGTCGGCACGGGTCCAACCGTCACGTCCCTTGTCGGAAGATGAACAGGTTACGAATCCCTTGTCCTCCCATACTGCACCGTAAGGATTGGTACTCTCACACATACCTATAAAGGCACGCTCGCTCCAACTGCCGTCAAAAGCGGTTGTTGTAGGCTTACCGCTCTTGATGTAGTTGTCAATCACAATGCAGTAGTACATCCTGAGCACATCCTTGCCGCCCACATTCACACGGCGTACCACAGGTGCCCAGTAGCCGTACTGTATATCTGAGTCGTTAATTGGATTGAGTCCCATGCGCAGACGGATGGAATTGAGTGAATCTGCCACCCATGACGGGGCTTCATTGAATGGACCTGCCACATAATACCAGTTGACCAGATCCTTTGAACGACGTCCCTGGAAATGACGGCCACGGGTTGCCTTGAGATGCTCGTTTCCGTATGAAGCATCGGTGCCGTACATATAGTAATAGCCATCATAGTATGCCACCGACGGATCATGAACGTTTGCCAGGTTCCACTGAACATGATAG
This sequence comes from uncultured Bacteroidales bacterium, assembly GCA_902774275.1. GTDB lineage: Bacteria > Bacteroidota > Bacteroidia > Bacteroidales > Bacteroidaceae > Colenecus. The sequence goes on along the minus strand of CACYHN010000060.1, from coordinate 11,407 downwards.
TCCCATGATGATATGGCCGAATAGTCATCGGCGTAATCCGGCGCCTTGTATTCTGAGTTCTGGTTCGTTTCACCCCCGGACGTGTGTATTCCGGTTCCTTCGCTGGGGTCAGAACAGGCCCACATAATAGCCAACATCAGACTTGGCAAAAATATATATTTGATTTTCATAACTGCTAATTTAGAAAAAAAGACGGAATACACCCTTTTGTGTACTCCGTCTTTGTTAATTATAAATATCATTGGGCGCTAACAGGATGCACTGTCCATTTCTGGAGGAATTCCACGCTGTTATCTATATTCTTATTGGCAGAGTTGCCGGTAAGATTCGGGTTTGCATCCAGTGTATTCTTGTATATGGGGAAATACTCATGACCCGGCTCATAATAACGCAGTGAGTAATCATCGGCTGTTTCAAGAGTAAGCTCATCGGTTGAAGCCGTACCGTTGCGCATATATGCACTATGCTGACGAATCTGTTCCAGACGGTCCGGATCATAGAAAAAGCCCCAACGGATCAGGTCAATGCCACGGCCGTTCTCGCAACCGAACTCCTTGGGACGCTCCACATTGGCAATCTGCTCAAAGAGTTTCTCCTTGGTGTTGAAGTCTGAGAGCTTAAGGTCCTTCAATGCTACACGGCGGCGAACCTCATTGATGTAGTCAATAGCCTGTTGTGTAGGACCGTTTATCTCATTCTCACACTCGGCGGCACGCAACAGTACATCGCTGTAACGCATCAGTCGGAGATTGATTCCGCAATGCAGGCCGGTAACGATAGTTGAATAGATATTGTTACGGGCATTGGTGAACTTGGCAATCGAGATTCCGCCCTGTCCGTTATTTGAAAGCGGAGTTGCTGTGATTTCATTCTTATATACGATGTTGGAGCGCGGATCACCATTAGGATAGGCAGCTGTGATGGCACCTGTATATGTGCTATACTCCGGCTCATACGTAACGGCAGTCCAATAAAGACGCGGATCAAGGGTGTTGTCTGTACAACGCTCTGCCTTGAACAGATTGTACAGCCAGGGAGACATAGCCAGGTCACCCCAACTACCCAGAGCCTGAGATCCGTAGTTGCTCTCTACAGCATGTCCCTGAGAAGCATTTGAACTGATGTTTACCGGAGTCCACTCCTCGTCGGCACCACCTGTACCATAGTCCATGAACTGAACCTCAAACAGGCTCTCCTTATTGTTCTCATACTGTGCACCCTCCTTGAAGTTGTCACCGTAATCGGCCACAAGACCATAGGTTCCGTAGTCACCTTTTATGATGCCCTTGAGATAACCATAGGCCTCATCATACTTATGACGGAACATGAGAGCACGTGCCAGATAACCGGCGGCAGATCCGCAGGTAGCGCGTCCCTTGGCCCATTCGCCGCCCTTGTCACGTTGTGGAAGCAGGGTTATGGCCTCCTTGAGGTCCTCCTCTATTTGGTCAAACACCTGATCCTGACTTGAGTTGGAAGCATACATACCCTCCAGTGATGAATAATCTGAATAGTCAGTATATAGAGGTACATTCTGATAATATGTAGCCAACTCATAATAAGCCAGCGCCCTGAGGAACAGAGCCTGCCCCTTTATCTCGTTACGGGATTTGTCAGACATACTTGCCGAGCCCACCTTGGAAAGTACAAAGTTGCAACGGATATACCACTGCTGGGATGAATTCCAGACTTCATCTCCGCGAACTGCATCCATAGTATAACCTACACGTGCGAATGTGCCCTCCAGACGAATTCTGTTGTAGCATGCTATCAGAGCCTCCTGAAGGTCTGACTCCGTGTTTCCGAAATCATATGTGGTCTGGTTGTTAGGATTGGTCACGTCAAGTTTATCGGCACATGAAACCATACCGGTCGCCAGGACCGCTGCTATAATAAGATTTATCTTTTTCATAATAGTACGGTATATCTGTTATTAGAATGAGAAACGAACACCGGCCATGAATGACATGGGAGTGGGATAAGAGCAGTAGTTGAATCCCGGAGTGAATGTACCGCCGGCAAAGTCAACGTTATAGCCTTTGTACTTAGTAAGAGAGGCCAGATTCTGAGCCGAAACGTATGCGCGTGCATTGCTGATATGCTTGCCGAATGTGCCGTCCTTAAAGTTGTATCCAAGTTCAACATTGGCAATCTTCCAGTAAGCGCCGTTCTGCAGAAAACGTGAACTGAACATGTCGTTCGTGATTGAGGCATCAGTTTTGTATGCTACAGCAGGAACCGTCTCGCTGGGATTCTCAACTGTCCACGCATTCAACAGGTCTGTACTCTTGTTGGTTATTCCATATGAGTTGTGGAGAACCATATCCACATAGTCCAAAACTTTATATCCGGCAGCTCCGTAAGTAGAGATATTCAGGTCAAAGTTCTTGTATTCGAACCTCAAGTTCAAACCGAACTGTATCTTAGCCATTCCTGAGCCCAGATAATCCTGATCCTCATTAGTAATCTTTCCGTCATTGTTGACATCCTTGTATGCAACATCTCCGGGTTTTGCACCGCTCTGAACTACAGGATTGCCCAGATCATTGACACGATTGTCAATCTCCTCCTGGCTCTGGAATATACCTTCATATACATATCCGTAGAAACGACCTACCTCATTACCTACCTCTGTGCGGCTGTAACCGTCAGTACGTGGCTCATTCGTCATACCAAGGCTCTTGACTTCATTCCTTGGAAGAGTCATGTTTGCCGATATCTCATACTTGAGCGCATTCTCGTAACTACGATAAGTAGCCGCTAACTCAAAACCTGTATTCAGCATTGTAGCAGCATTCATCGTTACTGTCGTGTTAGTAGATCCAGCTTCGGCCGGAACGGCTACTGCATAGAGCAGGTCCTCGGACATGGCGTGATACCAATCGGCATTGATTTCAAACTTGTTCTCCCAGAATGCCAAATCCACACCTATATCGAAAGTCTTTTTCTTCTCCCATCTGATTGCGGTGTTTACATAATCAGAGATAGCAGATCCGGTTACCTTAGTTCCACCAAAACTGTATGTATAGTTTCCGCGGGGCATGGTTCCCATATACTGGTACTCACCTATGTTCTCATTACCAAGGATACCATAACTGGTACGGATCTTGAACATATTGATGAAGTCAACATTGAAAAAGTTCTCACGGTCTATGCGCCATCCCGCAGAGAAAGAAGGGAACCAGTCCCAATGGTCATCGCTTGAAAGGCGGCTGGAACCGTCACGACGTACAGTTGCCTGAAGGAGGTATTTGCCGTCATAATCGTATGTAAATCGGCCCAGAAATGAAGCCAATACATGCTCACTCTCGTATGAACCGGCATCACGGGTTTCAGCGTTGCTAACCTGAAGGTAATACGGCTCAGGCATATTGTTGCCGCGTCCGGTAAGTGTATGATAAGTCTCACGTTCAAATGTCTGACCTGCAACAAGGTTCAGGTGATGACGGCCCATTGTTCCCTCATATGTCAGGAAGTTCTCAATCAAGGCATCGGTATATGAACGATAACCTTCGTTAAGTGTCTCGTTGCTCTTGTCCAGATAGTTGGTTGTGCTCTGGATGAAAGCCGGAACGAATGTAAAGTCCTTGGCAATAGTACGGCTGTAAGAGAGATTCAGGTTATATGAGAGCTTATGGTTCTCATTCTTATGACCTATCATATCCAAAAGGTCGACCTTGGCTGTTCCCGTAGCGACAATCCTGTCAACCAGAGTATTGCGCTCAAGCAGATTGTTGGTCAGAAGCGGGTTGGTCATTCTAAGGTCACCATGAGTCTTATCATAATATGTTCCATAGCCGAAAGAGTCATAGTTGTACTCCGTTGCAGGAGCAAGTATATCATCCAGGACCCAAGTGCGGCTGTCGCGTGCCAGAATGGTGGGTGGCATTATCAGGGCCGATGCCATTACCGGATACTGCTGTCCGTAAAGACCCTGAACATACTCATTGGCATTACTCATCGACATATTGTTCTGCTTGCTGTGGCTGTAAACGATACCGGTCTTCAGACTGAGGAACTTAACATCCATATTGTTGTTTATACGGGCTGTGAAACGGTCGAAGTCGGGACCAGCGCCTTCAAGTGTACCTTTCTGGCTGAAATAGTCAAGACCTATGTTATAGGTATTGTTCTGGCCTCCGCCTGATATGTTCACGTTGTGATTCTGACGGATACCTGTCTTAAACATGGTGTCAAACCAATCTGTATTGTACTTTGAAGGATCCAGATAGTCCGGACTTGAAGTATTGTAGCCAGAAGGAACCTCCATACCACTGTTGGCGAAAGCCATTCTTACATATTTACCATATTCCTCTGAGTCCATGACATCATATACACCTTTCCTGATGCGGTCAACTCCAAAATAGCCGGAATAGTCAATCTTCATAGGCTGCTCTTTCTTTCCGCTCTTGGTCGTAATGATTACCACACCATTTGCAGCACGTGAACCGTATATGGCTGCAGCCGATGCATCCTTGAGTACCTGTATGGTCTCAATATCATTGGGTGAGAAATCACGGATTGAAGTACCCATGGGAACACCGTCTATAACATACAGCGGGCTGGTATCGCCAAAACTGCCCAAACCACGTATGCGGACAGACGGATCGGCACCCGGCTGACCGTCAGTAGTGATATTTACACCTGCCACCTTACCCTCCAGCATTGAGGAGATGTTGCTGTGTGACACCCTCTTAAGTTCATCTGCCTCAACTACTGCCACGGAGCCTGTCAAGTCTGCTTTTTTCTGTGTACCGTAACCGATAACCACAACCTGATCCAGGAACAGGGACTCTGTATTTACTGTTATTGTTCCCAGATTGGTCTTACCGTTTACAGCCACCTCTTTGGTCTCATAACCTAAGGACTGGATGATAAGTACAGCGTCTGCAGGTACGGAGAGAGTGAAGTTTCCATCCAGGTCAGATGCAGCGCCTATTGATGTGTTACCTTTAAGAACCACTGCAGCTGCCATGACAGGCTCTCCGTTCTCATCCACAAGAGTACCCCTTACCGTTATATTATCGGCAGCCTGAACTGAGGCAGGAGCTGCGTTTGCTACTGACCCCGTAATACCCGATACGGCCAGCAGGCTGAATAATGCTATTGAAATACTAAACTGTTTCATATATTCAGGGTTATATTATTTATTCAAAAAATACCATGTATGAAGACTCCGGAACGATGGATATCTGTAAGTCAGCGATATCGTCAATGGGAATTCCGGTATAGTACTGGAAATGTTTTTCGCCATTAGGATAAACCACATCATATTTTACATTCGCTGTACCATCGCCGTTATTCTTTACCGTGATGGTTACAAGTGAATATGTAAGATACTGTCTGAAGAAATCCCAGTTCCAGTTAGAAACTACTTTACCCTGGACATCTTTGATAGCATCCCAACTGCCACCCCAACCGAAATGGTCCATACGGAATACGGCATACTCAGAAAGATTAGCCTTACGCAGAATAACACAAGGACTATGATAGTTCTGCAATGAAAGTGAATAGAGCATTCCCTTTAGAACCACAGAATCGCCGGCCTGAACGGGAACATCGGGAGTTGATGTGGCACCAAAACCATTTGAATAGTCGGCCTTACCTACCTCGGATGTACCCTTAACCACATTAATCTGGTATGTGGTGGTAAACTCATCTGTACTGCCCACATAGGTTATCTTTACCTCCGGAGTTCCCACAACAGCCGGTATGCTGTCAAATACGAGTACGTTATTGGCAATCACACCTGTTGTGTTATCTGCATATGTAGCGGTAACCACTATTCCGCAAGTATCAAAACGCAGTTTGGTACCCTCCAACTGGTCAAATATATAATAGGTGTCTATATTCGGCTTCTTGGTGACAGCTATTGAAACCACGTTATTCACAACGTTCAATGTAAAATAACCAAGAACTGTAGCACCAGCCTGGCCTAACTTGGTCTTTGAATATGACAGTACAACAGTTTTCTCGCCAACAGTATTGAGGTCAGGGATTACAGAGAATGTAATATCGGCTGTATCAGCTATGGCCTGAGAACCGTCGGCAAAAGTAACTGTGGCTACTGCATCACCCCAGAAATCGGTCTGACCTACCTCAAGAGACTTAGGCATTCCGGAAACAGAGATAGAAACGGCATCAAAATCCTCAAGAGTCTGAACCTTTGAGGTAATGGTGTAGGCATTCTTTATATCGAACCAACTGCCGTCACATACTAGGGTAGCATAAATATCTTCGGTTGCCGATACCGGCTGATGATACTTCTCTACCAATATATCACCGTTCTGTGCATACATGGTTGCCGTAACGTAGACATTGCCTGTCTTGGAATGGTCAATCTCCATCTCCACACGGGCACCATCCATAACTGAGCGGAAGTATGCCCATATATCCTCAATTCCAGCATTTTCAGCAAGTTTCACGTAGTTATGCTCTATAGCCGAAAGGGCAAAGTCTGCATTTCCCCATCCAAATGCATCAGAGCGGATAACGAACAACTCTACCTTGTTCTCTGATGCATCGGCAACACGGAGATTCCAGTTGTTCCAGTTGTTGGCCTCAGATCCGTGGTTGATGAAATCGATGTGAAGAAGACGGTTTGAAGGAACGGCAAACCACTGTGAGGTGGCACCATTCCATGGGGTTGAACAATCCTCAGCTCCTACTATTGAATTGGCAATCGTTACGTATACCGTGTCACCGGTATCAATCTTGGCTTTTTCTTCAGCAATAGAGTCAATCTTCTGCTGAATGTCATCCGGGGCATCAATATTGTATCTTTCGATTTCCCCATCACAACTTGTCATTGCCGGCCCTATATATAATAAGGTCAGGACAGACAAAAGGATAAACTTGAATTTTCTCATACCTTTTATAGTTTGTTAGTTAATTTTGGCTGGTACAAAATTATCTTACATAAAAGCATAAAAGGTGTATAAAAAAACGCAAAAGGTGGATTTTTGGACCAGGCTCAAAAAAACGGCTTCAGACAGCACTGGGAGCCATGCCAAACTCTTTAGTGAAGCATCGCGTAAAATATTTGGGGTCATTGAACCCACACTCATAAGCTATCTCGGAGATATTCATCAAACCGGTCTGTCGGTTGTTCACAATCATCTCATGGGCCACGGTCAGACGATAAGTGCGTATCAGTTCCGTTACCGAATGGCCCATTGAATCCTGCAGCTTCTTATTAAGGGACGTCTTACTCATGCCCATGCGGTCACAAAACAGCGCCACATCCAGATCCGGATTGGAATAACTGTTTTTTAGCACCTCCATAACCTTGGATTTAAAATCGTCATCCTTACTGTTTTCGGGTACTGCAGGATTGAGGGCTATGATCAGTCTGTTACCTGCCAGCTCCTCAACCTCATGTTTGAGAACGGCATTCTGACGGTCCAGTTCCTCGGCTTTCCGCTCTATGAGTATACGCTGGTTGTTTATCTCTCTGGTGCGCTCATCGACAGTACGTTGAAGCAACTCCTTCTGTTTTACAAGGAAACGGGTCCTGCGTTTATGCCATACAAGTATTATTCCCCACACCACAAAAAGCAGCAACAGTTTGGCCAGTATCGTATGTCTGAAATATGGCTTGACATGAATAGGCAGGCTAATCATATCCGCCGCCGAGCCAGGAGCTCCCATTGCCTTGACCTGAAGCAGATAGTCACCTGCAGGAAGCGAAGGATAAGTGATCGTATTGCCCGAATCGCCCACCTTGTACCACCTGGAGTCAAGCCCCTCTATCCTATACATGTAACTGAACCTGGAATTGGTGGCGTAATTAAGCGTTGAAAACGAGAAAACCAGAGACCTGTCTCTCTCATGAAGTGTCATTGAAGAAGTATACGGACTGTAATTTACATTACCGTTTACGGACGTTTTGGTAATATGGAGGTTCAGCGGAGGATACTGATAACTGCTCCGGGAGGGCTCAATCACAGACAGTCCGTCCACCGTACCAAAGCAGAGCGACCCGTCGGCACATACACATGAAGCGTTAAGGTAGAACTGCGATGACAGCAGCCCCTGCTCTACCGAATAGTTCAGGAACTGCATGGAGCCCGGAGAGAGCATGGAAAGTCCGTTTCCGGTAGAAATCCATATATTGCCCCATTCATCCTCTTCAATACATCTCACCACATTGCTTATAAGTCCGTCCCTCATGCTGATGTTCCTGAAACTCAAGTCACCGGACAGGCTCTCCTCGGTCTTGTATATTCCGTTTCCGTTACTGCCAAGCCATATGGTACCGTCCTTGGCCTGTATGATGGAGACAATCTTATCCGGAACACCCGATCCGGGTTCGTCCAGTTTTTCGCTGAGGTTGACATAGTCAAAATCCAAGCGGTCTCCGTTCCTGCGGGCGCTCTTGAGGTCAACCACATGCACTCCGTTCTGACTGCCTATCCACAACTGGCCTTCGGTGTCTATACACGAGCCTATACAACCTGTAGTCTGGTCCGCGAACGCCGAATAGACATTATATGACGACAGGTCACAATAGTATATTCCCGTGTTGCAGCCTATCCACATCAGATTGTTGACGGTATCAAGTTCCAGTGCTCCCACATGATCTATACGATCCGACTGAGCGCCCCTCCACACAGGTTTAAGCACCCTGTCATAAGGACTTGCACCGCTCAGTACATCAACGCCGCCGCCCCATGTTCCTACCCACAGGTTCCCTTTATCGTCACTTGTAACGGCCAGGTTCCCTTTATCGTCACTTGTAACGGCACTTACCGAGTTATGACTAAAACCGCCATCCTTTACCGAGATATGACGGAATCCGTCTTTAGGATCCATTGTATAACTAAGGCCGCCTTCCACATTTCCCACCCACAGCATTCCGTCACTGGTCTGATAAATAGCGTTGACCGGATTTGACGCTATAGATGAAGCATCCGTGGACTGATGCCTGTAATTATTCACCGCCAGTCTTTTGGTCTTAAGCTGAATAAGGCCGGCACTCTCGGTCCCGAACCAGACATCGTCACCCCTTACGCTTACACAGTTAAGAAAATTACTGCTCAGGCTGCAGCCTTCAGTGTCCGAATCACTTGAGAGGCGTTCAAAACTGTCATCTATAGGCCTGTAAAAATTGGCACCCTTAAGCGATATTGCCACCAAAGTATTGTCGGACGTAAGCGCCAAACCGCTTATGTAGTTTTGGGAAAGTGATTTGTCATTACCGGGATCTGTGGTATACAACTTCCACAACCCGGTAGGCAGGTTATATCTGAAAAGCCCGTCAATCGTTGATATCCAGACATCCTGATCCTTTATTATATAATCAGTAACCAACGACTCCGGATTATAGATGAAACCGGGCAACGCAGGGGCACAAACCAATCCGTCATCGGTACAACGTATACGGTAGATTATTCCGCCCATACCCATCCATACAGCTCCATTATTCTCAACATCCTTGAACACCATTGCAGGCTGATCCATGCGGGGGTCAGCAAGACTGTCAACCCTGAGTGCACTACCGGCATCGTCAAACTCTATACGTACAAGAGTACTGCCGGTCTTGGCCCAGACGCATCCTTTTGAATCAAGGGTCATATATGCACATGAGCCGCCATTGAAGAGTTCAAAAGCCGTGTCTTCAGTTCCGGGCACGGAGACCATGCATGAGTTCATAAGGTCAAACACCTCAATGCCCCACTCCGTTCCTATCCACATTCTGTGGAATCCGTCCTCAACCACATTCCTGACAAAATTGCTTTTAAGGGGTTTTTCTGTACCGGTGGCCATGACAATGAATTCATAACCGTCATATCTGCACAGTCCGCCGCCCGATGTGGCCACCCACATGAATCCGGCATCATCAAACATTATGTCGTCCACAAAATTTGAAGGCAGTCCGTCCGATATACCTATGAACTTGGACAGATGCGAACCGGCAAACGAGCCTTGTGCCACGCAATTGACAGAGTGAGCACACAAGAGCAGTAACGATATAAACAATGAGATTATTTTTCCACCTATAGTTTTCATTTTTCCACCTTTTTGATTACGAATGTATATATTTTTGCAAACAAAACAAACCGTATAACCTATTTATTATTCAGATATGAAACCAATTAGCCTACTTACATCAGCCATTGCCCTGATTTCGGCACTGTCTGTAAGCGCAGAGAACAACACCTTTGATATAAATCTCAAGAAGACCGGCGCTCCCATCCAAAGCACCATGTACGGTATCTTTTTTGAGGACATAAACTACGCAGCCGACGGCGGACTATACGCCGAGTTGGTAAAGAACCGCTCATTCGAGTTTCCAAACGCTCTCCAGGGATGGAAGATATTCGGAAACGTACAGGTCTTGAATGACGGTCCGTTTGAGCGCAACCCGCACTATGTACGCCTCACAGATCCCGGTCATGCTCACAAGCATACCGGTCTTGATAATGAAGGTTTCTTTGGTATTGGTATTGTAAGAGGTGAACAGTACAACTTCTCGGTATGGGCCAGGTCTGAGAGCCCGGTCGTACTGAGAGTTGAACTGGTCAATACCGCCTCTATGGGTGAGAACCATTTTGTATGCCAACAGAGATTGACCGTAAACGGAAAGGAATGGAAACAGTACAAGGTTACTCTCCGTCCCACCGAGACACTTGAAAAAGCCACACTCCGCATATTCATGGAAACCCGTGGCGGAGCCAGCGTAGACCTTGAGCATATATCACTTTTCCCAGCCGATACCTGGAAAGGACGTGAAGGAGGACTGCGCAAGGATCTGGCACAGGCACTTGCCGACCTTCACCCCGGCATATTCCGTTTTCCCGGCGGATGCATTGTTGAAGGAACCGATCTGGAGACCCGTTACAACTGGAAGAACACCGTCGGTCCGGTCGAGAACCGCCCGCTCAACGAGAACCGTTGGGAGTACACATTCCCCCATCGTTTCTATCCCGACTATTTCCAGAGTTACGGACTGGGATTCTTTGAGTTCTTCCAGTTGAGCGAGGACATAGGTGCAGAGCCTCTGCCCATCCTGTCTTGCGGTCTGGCATGCCAGTTCCAGAACGATGATATAAACGCCCACGTTCCGGTTGACCAGCTTGACCCCTATATCCAGGATGCGCTTGACCTTATAGAATTTGCCAACGGACCCGCCGATTCCAAGTGGGGAAAGATTCGCGCCGACATGGGACACCCCGAGCCTTTCAACCTTAAATATATAGGTATAGGAAACGAGCAGTGGGATGCCCTCTATCCCGAGCGCCTGGAGCCGTTCATCAAGGCTATCCGCAAGGCTTACCCCAACATAAAGATTGTAGGCTCATCAGGACCCAACTCCGAGGGTGACCAGTTTGACTACCTGTGGCCCGAAATGAAACGCCTGGGAGCCGACCTGGTAGATGAGCATTTCTATCGTCCCTATGAGTGG
>CACYHN010000059.1 GCA_902774275.1 uncultured Bacteroidales bacterium | reverse complement strand
CTCACGTTCGTCATCCTGGATTACCGTCTCTAACAGGCCTGCATCGGTGAGAGTGTCAAGTGACGAAATGACGTATCGGAGTGGTATCTGCAGCTCGTCGCACAGTTGCTTGCGGTTCAGTGCGGGCTGATGCCTGTTGAATCGTTTGCAGATGCATGCCATCACCATGAGACTGTAGAAATCCTTATGACGGCGGCTTATCTTGTCAGGTTCCTTGAAGTAGTTGAAGTTGTCATTGTTCTGGCTTACGTATGCAAGTTCGCAGCCAAACAGTATGATAGCCCATGATATGTTTAGCCAAAGCAGAAAGAGTGGCAGCGCTGCAAAACCTCCGTATATCTGGTTATAGCTTGATAGAGCCAGCTGACCGTCAAAGTAGAGGTTTTGGAGTGCCTGAAACAGGCAGCCTGCTATGATTCCCGGTACTATGGCATACTTGAACTTGACCTTGGTGTTGGGCATGAACATGTAGAAGCCTGTAAGTATCAGTCCGGCAATGATATAGGGGAGGGCATCCTTGATTATGAATTTGGCAAAACCTCCCAGAAGCTGGAATCCCTCCATCTGTGAAAGTAATTTCGATGTCAGCGCGGACATACCGCAAAGGCAGATAATGCCAATCGGGATAAGCAGTATGAGTGAGAAGTAGTCTGTGATTTTGCGACCCATTCCGCGTGCCTTCTTGACGTGCCAGATGAGGTTGAGATTGGTTTCTATGCCATCGGCCAATGAATAGACAGACCAAAGCAGGAAGAGAAGGCCTATGCCGACAAAAGCTCCGCTTGAAACGTACTGCATATAACCGTCAATGAACTGCATCACGGTATTCAGGGACTCATTGTCGCTGATTATTCCGTTTTTAAGCAGGCTGGTAACTATGTTCTCGAATCCGAATCCGCGTGCGATGGCAAATATCAGGGCAAGAATGGGCACGATGGCAAACAGGGTGGAGTAGGTGAGCGCTGCCGCCTTTGTCATCACCTTGTCATCAATGAATGTGCGTACGGCTATGACTACAACCTTTACGGTGTTGGCTACGGCGCGGCGCAGCGGCCCTTTCTGATAGAGGTCAAATGACCATATGTCTTTTGTGATGAACACTTTGAGGCGTTCCATGAACGGCTTTTTGTCGTCCGTCTTTTTTTCTGCCATAAAGCATTATGATTAGTTGAGGGCAAAAATAGTCAATTATCTTGAAAAATGATACAATTGGGGTCAGACCCCTTTTGTATCATTTTTAGAGTTTGTCCTTGAGGAAGCGGCCGGTGTAGGAGGTGGGGCAGGCGGCAACCTGCTCGGGGGTACCGCAAACTACAAGGTGGCCTCCGCGCTCTCCGCCCTCGGGCCCGAGGTCAATTACATGGTCTGCACATTTTATCACGTCCATGTTGTGCTCTATGATTATTACGGTGTGGCCGCGACGGATAAGGGCATCGAATGCATCTAGCAGTTTGCGTATGTCATGGAAGTGAAGGCCGGTGGTGGGCTCATCGAATATGAATATGGTGGGCTCAGCTTTCTCTAAGCTAAGGAAATAGGCCAGTTTCACGCGCTGGCTCTCACCGCCGGACAGGGTTGATGATGACTGTCCCAGTTTGACATAACCCAGTCCAACCTGGCGCAGCGGTTCCAGTTTCTTTACTATGCGGCGCTCGGCAGGATCATCGGAAGAGAAGAACTCTACAGCCTGGTTTACGGTCATCTCCAGTATATCCCAGATGTTCTTGCCCTTGTAAGTCACTTCAAGCACGTCATTCTTGAAACGGCGTCCGTGGCAGCTCTCGCAAACCATCTGAAGGTCAGACATGAACTGCATGGATACGGTTACCACACCCTCGCCCTTGCACTCCTCGCAGCGTCCGCCCTCAGAGTTGAATGAGAAATGTGTGGGCCGATAGCCCATCTGGTGTGACAGTGGCTGGTCTGCAAACAGCTTGCGTATCTCATCGTAAGCCTTGACGTATGTTACGGGGTTGGAGCGTGTGGTCTTGCCAATGGGGTCCTGGTCAACAAACTCCACTGATTTGACCATTGACATATCACCCTCCAGGCCCAGGCACTCACCCGGACGTTCCGATGATTCACTGTATATGTTCTTGAGGTGGCGGTACAGCACATCGCGCACCAGCGTACTCTTGCCGGATCCGCTCACGCCTGTCACTACGGTCATCACGTTGAGCGGGAACTTTACGTCAATGCCGTCCAGGTTGTTCTGGCGCGCACCTTTTACAAGTATGTAGTTGTTCCACGGACGGCGTGACTGCGGCACTGGAATAGTTTCAACTCCTGTGAGATATTTTACTGTCCAGCTGTCAGTGTTGCTTTCAAGTTTATCAGTAGGTCCTTGGTAGATAATCTCACCGCCGTGACGTCCGGCCTCAGGCCCTACATCTATTATATAGTCCGATGCGCGGATAATCTCCTCATCGTGCTCCACCACAACCACGGTGTTGCCTATCTGCTGGAGCTGACGCAACACCTTTATCAGTTTTGCTGTATCACGGCTATGCAGTCCGATGCTGGGCTCGTCAAGCACATAGAGTGAACCCATCAGGCTGCTGCCCAATGATGTGACCAGGTTTATGCGCTGGCTCTCGCCGCCTGACAGCGTGCTGCTGGCTCGGTTAAGCGTGAGATAGTCCAGGCCCACATCAAGCATAAACTGTATGCGGCTGTTTATCTCAATGAGCAGGCGTTTGGCAGTCTTTGCTTCATGCTCGGTCAGTTTCAGGTTATCAAAGAACTTCTTGAGTTCCGATATGGGCAGCTCAACCAGATCATTGATTGATGTACCGTTTATGCGAACATATCCGGCTTCCTTCCTGAGACGCATTCCGTGACACTCCGGGCAGATGGTCTTGCCGCGGTAACGGGCCAGCATGACACGGTACTGTATCTTGTACTGGTTCTTGGAGATCATGTTGAAGAAGTTGTCAATGCATGTCTCGTCCCAGCCGCGTTCATCCTTGCCGCGTCCGCTGCCGTGCCAGAGGTAATCCTTCTGCTCCTGAGTCAGTTGATAATAAGGTGTGAATATCGGGAAGTTGTGCTCCTGTGCATGCAGGATGAAATCATCCTTCCATCCGGTCATCACATCTCCGCGCCAACAAACTACGGCACCGTCATATACGCTCAGCGCACGGTTGGGAATGACCAGTGATTCATCAATACCGATAATCCGGCCGAACCCTTCACACTTGGGGCATGCGCCTACGGGCGAGTTGAATGAGAACAGGTTCTCTGTGGGCTCCTCAAACTGTATTCCATCGGCCTCAAACCGGTTGCTGAAATGGTGTAAGGTGGTATCGGGAGTATCGTAAAAGCGGAGCATGCACTGACCGGAGCCCTCATAAAAGGCTGTTTCAACAGAATCGGTCAGGCGGCTCAGTGTCTCCTTGGAGTCATCGGTAGTAAGGCGGTCCACAAGCAGGTAAATCTCCTTGGTGAGCGTTGAGAGTTCCTTGAGCCGCTTGCTGTCAGAGAGCAAATCCTCAATGCGGATCATCTCAGCCTTGTGTTCTATGCGCGTGAATCCCTCCTTGAGTGATGTGCGCAACTGCTCCTCCAGGTTGCGGCCGCCGCGAATGGGTAGGGGAGCCAACACGGTGAATCTTACGCCTTTGGGCTGCTTGAGTACGAACGCTACCACATCATCCACGCTGTGCTTGCGTACCTCCTTGCCGCTTACGGGCGATATGGTACGGCCTATGCGTGCAAACAGCAGTTTGAGATACTCATAAATCTCGGTCTGAGTGCCTACGGTTGACCGGGGGTTGCGGTTGCCGGAGCGCTGCTCGATGGCTATTGTGGGCGGCAGACCCTCAATATAATCGCACTCGGGCTTTTTCATACGGCCCAGGAACTGACGGGCATACGATGAGAGTGACTCCACATAACGGCGCTGGCCTTCAGCGTACAGCGTATCGAAAGCAAGTGATGACTTGCCTGATCCTGAAAGGCCCGTTATGACGGTAAAGGTATCGCGCGGAATATCAACCGATATGTTCTTCAGGTTGTTAACTCTTGCACCCTTTACCCTTATGGAATTATCTTCGCTCTCCACTCTTTGCAATTTTGGACCTGCGAAATTACAAAAAATTAGAACGTGAAGGTCTCGGGGTCTGATGTGAATGATGAAATTGTTGCTGTGGCGTTGCGCATGTAGAGTACGATGGTGTTGTCATCATTCTCATTGTACATGGAGCGCAGAGACTCATTCTTGTCAAGCATATCCTTCTTGGCCTCAACGCGGTCATCGGGGATAAGTTCACATACTATACGGATCCACTTGCCGTCCTTGAAAGCGCAGATCTCAGCCTTAGGATTGGCCTCAAGCTGCTTATAGACGTTCTTGACCTTGCCGGTCTGGATGTAAAGTCTACCTTCAAAGATCTCGGCCGTGCCAAATGGGCGTACGTGTGGCTGGTCACCGTCAACAGTTGCCAGAAAATATGTTCCTGCATCCTTGAGGAACTGCTGAGCGCGAAGGGCGTTCTGGGGGTTAGGGGTGGTTTCTGCAATCATAGTTCCGTTGCTTTGAGTAGTTTGTTTCTGTGTGTTGTTACCGCATGAAATAATCAGTAACGTGGCCACTGCAATCAGGACAAATCTTTTCATATTGTTTGTTGTTTGGTTGCAAAATTAGGATAAATCCTGAGTTATGCGGCTTTTAAAGAACGCAATCAATTGCGGATTGTTCATGGGATGCAGATAGCTGGTTCTAACCATATCCAGCGCGGCGTATGGACGCAGTTCGCGGTTGAGAGCCTCAACATCGTCGGTACCTGTATATGCCTTGGCAAATGCGTTCCAGAAGTCAATCATCTGCCGCTGTGTCATGTGGGTCAGGTCCTGAACCTGCGGAATCATGCTGTCCTCTATCAACATCTTGTAGTTATGGGCCAGATCCATCATATACCAGCCCTGTGACAACCACCCTAGGTCTATCCAGTAGTGCTGTCCGCCGGCCATTATTATGTTGCCGGGCTGGAAATCGCCGTGCAGGCAGTTCTGTGTATCCGGCATGGCATCCACTAAGGCTGATAAGCGCTCACGTTGCTCATCGGTCACAATTGGAGATGACTGCAAGGCTTTTGTCAGCAGCGCTTTCATGGGTATGACATACTCGTTCGGGGCGATGGGCGTATTGTGGAGCGCTTTTCCGTACTCCGCCATCATCTGGGCGTATTCCGATATGCGGTCGGGGGCTTCGGCACACAAGCGGGCAATTGATTTCTTGCCCTCAATTACCTGACACATATATCCATGGTAATTGCCGTTGCGTACTATCTCGTAAACCTGCGGCGTAGGCAAGCCCGTCTCATAGGCCGTCTTGGCTGCATAGAATTCCTGCTCAACTTTCAGCGCACTGCCCAAATCACTTGTAACCATCTTAAGCATTACACCGGGGTGAGCATCGGACACAAACGCCTGTCCGTTAAAGCCTTCACCCACCTTTTTCCATTCATTAAGTTCAATCTGCGGATACTCTTTCATAATCCTCTTTTATATTATCTCCCGTGCAATCCAGGCGCATGCCTCGGCATCGGCCAGTGCGTGGTGATGATTCTCCAACTGATAACCACAAGCAGCGGCAACCGTCTGCAGCTGATGGTTTGCCAAGGACGGTAGTTTCCTGCGTGAGCAGCAAAGTGTGTCATAGAACACATAATCGGGATAATCCATCTGATATGTGCGGAACACGGCTTTGAGGCAACCTTCATCAAACGGGCTGTTATGCGCCACAAGGGGCAACCCCTGAATCATCGGCTCAATCTTAGCCCAAACATCGGGAAAAACGGGTGCACCGTCCGTGTCGCGGCTGCATAACCCATGCACCCGCTGGCACCAATAGTTGTAATAATCGGGCTCCGGCTTAATGAGCGAGTAGAACGAGTCCACAATCTCACCGTCGCGCACAATCACCACACCCACCGAGCAAACCGAACTCCGCTCACTGTTAGCCGTCTCAAAGTCTATCGCTGCAAAATCCTTCATCAGGTACAAAGATAAATAATAGATGTTGATAAATAGAAGATGTGGACTGCTGAAAAGTGGTGGGAAAAGTGTACCTTTGCACATCAAAATTTTGTAACTGAAATGATTATCTTTTTCAAGAACCCTACGGGCACGATTGTTGCCACTGAGACTGCTTCAAAACTGCAGGCAGAGGATGTTAAGAAACTGAGCTGGCTTTATGGTAATGCCACGGCTCTGGATCAGGAATCACTGGAAGGTTTCTTTGTGGGACCGCGCCGTGAGATGATTACCCCCTGGAGCACCAACGCCGTTGAGATAACCCAGAACATGGGACTCAAGGGCATAAGCCGTATAGAGGAGTATTTCCCGGTAGCCAGTGCCGATACCGACTACGACCCCATGCTGCAGCGCCTGTACAAGGGTCTTGACCAAAAGATATTTACTGTTGATATCAAGCCGCAGCCGATACTTTTCATTGAGGACCTTGAGTCATACAACGAGCAGGAGGGTCTGGCTCTGTCAAAGGAGGAGATTGATTACCTGCACAAGGTTGAGGGTGAACTTGGCCGTAAGCTGACAGACAGCGAGGTGTTCGGCTTTGCACAGATCAACTCGGAGCACTGCCGTCACAAGATATTCGGCGGAAAGTTCATAATTGACGGAAAGGAGATGGAGTCATCCCTGTTCAGTCTGATCAAGAAGACCACTCAGGAGAACCCCAACCGTATCCTGTCGGCCTACAAGGACAACGTGGCATTCGCCCAGGGTCCGGTTGTAGAGCAGTTCGCTCCGGCAGATCACTCTACATCAGACTGGTTCATCATCAAGAATATTGAGACCGTAATTTCACTTAAGGCCGAAACACACAACTTCCCCACCACGGTTGAGCCGTTCAACGGCGCATCGACCGGAACGGGCGGTGAGATACGTGACCGTATGGGTGGCGGTACAGGTTCATGGCCTATAGCAGGTACTGCAGTCTATATGACATCATATCCCCGCAATGATGAGAGCCGTTCATGGGAGAAGCCGATGAAAGAGCGCAAGTGGCTCTATCAGACCCCTGAGCAGATTCTTATCAAGGCATCTAACGGTGCATCGGACTTTGGTAACAAGTTCGGACAGCCGCTTATCTGCGGTTCTCTGCTCACATTTGAGCACCAGGAGAACGGCGAGCAGTACGGTTATGACAAGGTTATCATGCTGGCCGGCGGCGTAGGCTACGGTACCAAGCGTGACTGCATAAAGGGAACTCCCAAGAAGGGCAACAAGATCGTGGTGCTGGGTGGTGACAAC
>CACYHN010000058.1 GCA_902774275.1 uncultured Bacteroidales bacterium | reverse complement strand
CCGGAAGCCAGGATATGCAGATCACCTGCAACACCCTTGACGGCGACATCTCCGTGAATCAGACCGGATCAGTATCACACCTTATCATACCCGCAGGCGCGGACATCCGCACCCGCTGCCGGGGCCTCAACACCCGCCTCATCACCGCTGACTCCGTAACCGTCACTCCCGATGCCCCCTACCAGATTGAGCTCAACGGCTTCAACTCCGAACTCACCATCGGATGAGGCCATTGGGGACCGTCCCCTTTGGCGCGTTTTGGTCTCAAAAAGTAAGACTTAGGGTAGCGCCAAAAGTTTTCTCGTTGAAAGCCCGCCCAACCAAATCAAGCCGCGACTTGCCTTTTTGGGTATAAATATGGCCCAGGCAGATAAAAATGCCGGCACCGCCCAGATATGCGTAAAAGGCGTCGTCTTGACAAAGAGTAAACGGATCAAGTGTCAAGGCAGCCAACAGTGTGCAGGTCAAGCCAGCCACCCAACAGGCGCCGCCAATATTAAACTGATTTCGGCCAACCACATAGTTGTGATACAGCTCATCGTCAAAGAACCGGTCATAATCCTTGTCTGACAGTTCCAAGTTGTTGCGTTCCCAACGAAACATATCGCCATATCGGTATATAGGCCCATGTTTTACCTTATTCACATAAGACCAGTTTATATTCTCAACATCATTCATTGGAATTGACAGCATCCTGCCATCGGTTGTCTGAATCCTTACCTGACCCAAGGAATCCATATCCAAAATAAAACCAGTTATCATGTTCCCGTCCTTAAGATATACCGCATTTGACTGGCTAAACAACGGCATAAAGCAACACAGGCACAATGCTGCCACAAACAGACGCTTAACACACAAACTATTCATAAGCTAATTGGTTGATTGGTACTGCAAAAATAAGCAACTAATTTGGAAAAAAGGACTGCCCCTTGTGCTAAAAAAATGTGATTTTTACAGCAAAATTTGGTCCGAAAATGTGATTTTTTTAATTATATTTGCATCGGATTTTGTGATAATCATATATGCAACTACTTAAAAGAAAGATAGATAACTATCTTATAGAGTGGAAAAGCAATCCAGAGCGTAAACCACTTGTAGTAAAGGGAGCCAGACAGATTGGTAAAACCGAGTCTATTCGGGCCTTTGCAAAGACCAACTATGAGTCTGTGCTTGAAATTAACTTTGTGCTTCAAAATAAATTCAGGGCCATATTTAATGATGGTTATGAGGTGGATACCATTATCAGGAACATCACCCTGCTGGAACCATCATGGAAAATCATCCCGCACAAGACTCTGCTGTTTTTTGATGAATTGCAGAAATGTCCTGACTGTGCCACATCACTCAAGTCTTTCTGCGAGGACGGACGGTTTGACGTTATCTGCTCCGGTTCCCTAATGGGTATATACTATGAGGAGATTGAATCAAATTCCGTGGGATTCAAGGAGGACTATGATATGCACTCCATGGACTTTGAAGAGTTCCTTTGGGCTAAGGGGTATTCGCAGGAACAGATTGACAGTCTCTACGCCCACATGCTCCACCTCACCCCGTTCTCCAATCTGGAAATGGACACCATGATGGACATATTCCGTGATTATATGACCATAGGAGGTATGCCCGAGGTGGTCAAGACATATATTGACAACGGTCATTTTGGCGGAACGCTCAAGATCCAGCGCCAACTGCTCAAAGACTATGAGGAGGACATAACCAAATATGCCAAGGAGACCGATAAAGCCAAGCTCCTGGCTGTCTATAAGCACATATCCACATTCCTGGCTAAAGACAACAAGAAATTCCAGATAACCAAAATTGCCAAGGGCGCACGCAACCGCGAATACATAGGCTCAGTAGATTGGCTAAAAGAAGCCGGCGTGATAAATGTAGCATACTGCTTGAGCAATGCAGAGCTTCCGCTTAAGGGCAACTATGATGCAAACAATTACAAGATATACTATCACGACACAGGGCTCCTGATAGCTTCACTTGATGAAGAGGCGCAAGAAGACCTGCGTGCCAACCGTAATTTTGGCACCTACAAGGGGGCCATATATGAGAATGTTGTTGGCGAGATGCTTATAAAATCAGGCTATGAAGGACTCTATTTTTACAAGCATGACAACCCGTCGCTTGAGATGGATTTCTTTGTCCGCGATGCCAACTCACTTATCCCGGTTGAGGTAAAGGCGACCGATGGCGCCACCGCCTCTCTGAACAACCTGATAGACTGGGATTCATATCCCGATATCAAATACGGAATCAAACTTGGTTACAAGAACATAGGCTGGAACGGCAAGTTCTACACTTTCCCCTATTTCCTTACATTCCTGGTTAAAAGGTTCATTTCTCAACAACAAACACTATCTTTGCGCAATTAAAAAACGGTCCTTAATTATGTATAGTTCAAAGCGTTCCATTAACAATACAGCGTGCGATAATCTAGGTTCAATGCTCAGGCGGGCAGCAGCGATGCTGGCGGTGCTGATTATGACGGCGGCTACGGCGTGGGCTGAAAATAAGCCGGTTCTTAACATTGAATCCATTGAAGGATACATTTGGGGTTTAGAAATAACAGGATGGGCGTATGATCCCGACGCGCCGGGAGAGGAAATAGAAATCTACATCAATATCTATCCCGATAGTGAACTCCAAAACGGAACAGTGAGCTTAAAGACAAAAACTGATGTGGAGAGAAACGACATAAACTCTCAATTTAACCTTACTGGCAAGCACGGAATTAATGCAGCATTTTATATTGGTGCAGGTAATTTAACTGAAGGTTCTTATCACATTAAGATTTACGCTTTAGACAAAAGTGGAGATGATGGATTTGTTGAATACAACTCTTCTTCAATTGTTGTAGGAAAAAATGCTGCACCAAAGTTTAACGGAAATAGGCTGGAACTCAACAGCAAAACAATGGCAGTGAAAGTCGGTGACGGATGTGTAATTACGGGTACTGGTGGTGACAATACTTGTATCGTGATTGAAGATGGTGCAACAATAACGCTGAGTGATGTGAACATCACCAGTTATAAATACGATGATTGGATTAATCCGGTTGGAGTTAAGTGTTTAGGCGATGCCACAATTATCCTTGACAAAGGCACAACAAATTATTTGAGGGGTGGTTATAAAAGTGACCCTTGCATTCAAGTAGGTCCAAAAAACACTACTCTCACCATAAGAGGATATGGTTCACTCGTAGCAAGGAGTTTTGGACACGGATCATGCATAGGTCCTTACGAGAAAGAGGAATGCGGAAACATTATCATTGAGAGTGGAACTCTGGATCTAGAAACGTTAATACAATCAGATGGATACGACCTTACTGGCTATGCAGCGTGTATAGGAAGCAGTGGAGATGGAGGCAGCTGCGGCAACATAACCATCAGTGGTGGCAACATCCATGCCAAATCACATTTTGGTGCTGCAGCCATCGGCAGTGGCAGAGGTGGTTCCTGCGGTAATATTAACATCACGGGCGGAACTATCTATGCAGAGTCTACAAGTTCACAAGGTGGTCCTGCCATCGGTGGCGGTTTAGATGGTAGTTGCGGCAACATTTCCATCTCGGGAATAACCAGCGTATCTGCAAAAAAGTATAATGACAAAGCTCCATATTGTATCGGACCGGGTGGTGGCAGTAGCACCTGTGGCACGCTGACCCTTTGGGGTCAAGTGTCGGACTATCCAGTTGGACAATATTATTTGCGCCCTGAAGTCTTTGCTCCTACTAACATTCCGTTCACCGTCAGCTTCAATGCCAACGAAGGCCAGGGGTATATGGCCGACCAAAATTTCTACTCAAACACCCCTCAGGCTCTGACTGCAAAAGGATTCAGTTATCCTGACAAAGATTTTAAATGTTGGAGCACGAAGGCCGACGGCAGCGGACAGGACTTCTATAATGGAGAGATCGTTACTAACTTAGGCGACGTAACGCTCTATGCCCAGTGGGATAATCGTGATTATGTAGTTAGTTTCGATGCAAACGGAGGTACAGGTACAATGGATGACCAACCCTTCTTCATAGATATGACGCAAGCGCTGAATGCCAACACATTCACTCTGGAAGGCTACGATTTTGCCTCATGGAACACCGTGCCCAACGGCAGTGGTGACAGCTACACTGACAAGCAGCCCGTCAGCGACCCTGGGCAAGTGACACTCTACGCGCAGTGGCAGGTCCATACATACAACATCAATTATATTATGGACGGAGGCACAAACGGCAGTGGCAATCCAACGACCTATACTATTGAGAGCGATGCCATCAAGCTGGCAGTTCCTACACGCTATGGCTTCACATTTGCAGGCTGGACATGGGAGGGGCAGGCCACGCCCACCACTTCTGTCACCATTACCCAAGGCTCAACAGGAGACATACAGTTTACGGCACACTGGAAAGCAACAACCATAACGCTAACACCTGAGTTTGGCTCTTATACGCTTTCTGATGGTCATACGCTCACTGGCATTGGCGGTGCCGATACTCACATCAACATTGCCGATGGGGCAACTGTGACGCTGAGCGACGTGGACATCACAAATATCCTTGATGAAACTGACCACCCGTGGGCTGGCATCACATGCGAGGGCAACGCAACCATCATACTTGAAGGTAATAATGCTGTAAAGGGCGGTCTTGGACAATACCCTGGCATTTTCGTGCCTGAGAGCAAGACGCTTACCATACGGGGCAGTGGCTCGCTCAGCACCAGCAGCAATGGCTATGCCCCTGGCATCGGCGCAACCTATAGTACGAGCTGCGGCAATATCGTCATCGATGGTGGCACCATTACCGCCACGGGCGGCCTATGCTCTGCCGGTATAGGCGGTAATCAATACGGCTCTTGTGGCAATATCACTATCACAGAGGACGTGACTAGTGTCACCGCCACTCACGGAAGGAACTGCATTAATGCCATCGGGGCAGGTAGTAACAGTTCATGCGGCACTGTGACCATTGGTGTTTTGGAGACTGGCAACATTGTACGGAATTCATTTACATACAATCCTTCGGAGTCAATTGTGTGCACCGTCACCTTTGACGCCAACGGTGGCATGGGCACGATGGAAAACCAGACCATTGTCTCTAACCTACCGTGTACGCTGAATGCCTCCACCTTTACCCGTGAGGATTACAAGTTTATAGGATGGACCACCGAGCCCGACGGCTCCGGCACCAGTTATGCCGATAGACAGAACGCACAGGTCATCGCCACTGCTACCAACGTGACTCTCTATGCGCTGTGGGGAGAAAACATCAGTCTAATGAGTGGAACGGGATATCTCAAGCTCATCGACGGACAAACGATTACAGGCACGAGTGGTAGCGATTCTCATGTCGTGATTGCCGACGGTGCCACCGTAACTCTGTGCGACGTGAACATCACAGCAATTGCCAATGACGATAGCCACATGTGGGCGGGCATCAGTTGTGAAGGCGATGCTACTATCATCCTTGAGGGTGTCAACAGCGTGCGGGGTGGACATAGGTATTACCCTGGAATCTATGTGCCTGAGGGAAAGACGCTCACCATCAAGGGCAACGGTACGCTCAATGCCAGTAGCAATGGCACATCTGCGGGCATTGGCGGCGGGTATAATATTTCCTGCGGCAACATAATCATCAAGGACGGAATAATCAACGCTACTGGAGTAGCTGCTTCTGCGGGTATCGGCGGCGGCAATGGCGCAACTTGCGGTGACATCACTATTACAGGTGGCACCATCACAGCTATTGGAGAAGATAAAGGTATAGGAATCGGTGGCATAAAACAATGTGGCAACATCATCATCACTGGTGGTATCATCAATGCCACAGGTAATAATTATAACCCTGGTATCGGTGCTCACCATAGTTGTGGCAACATCACCATTACCGATGGCGTGAAGAGCATCACGGCTATAAAAGGCATAAATGCCGCCAACTGCATCGGTATATCACAAGGCAACGGGACAATTGGCGCTATCACCATCGCCCCCCAACTGATTGACGTGACTAAAGGAAATACCCGCACCATTACCCACCCTGAGTTGGTCATAGTGGACACAGAAGATAACACAGAAGCTATAGGCAGCAAGAACAGAAATACTTGCGGAGTGTTACTCAAAGACAGAATACTCTTTAAGGACGGCAACTGGAATACGCTGTGCCTGCCTTTCGACGTGAACGACCTCGACGGTACGCCATTGGAGGGAGCAGTCATCAAAGAATTGAACGGTACAACATCGAGCCTGACAGATGGCACGCTGACACTGAACTTCACGGACGCTACTGGCATCGAAGCAGGCAAACCATATATCGTGAAATGGGACTATACGCCCGCTTTTACCATCAGCACTGATGCGGATTGGGAGACGTTTGCATGCAACGTGAACGACGGCACTGAAGATTATACAAACAAGATGATAAAACTTGCTGCTGACATCAACGCATCAGCGATGGTAGGCACGAGCGACCATCCTTTCCGAGGAACGTTCAACGGCGATGGACATACCTTGACGTTAAACATCAGCGACACAGAGAACCAAGGCACGGCACCATTCCGATATATAAGCGGAGCTACAATTATGAACGTGAAGACCGTGGGAACGGTAACTGGCAATCTGCATTGCGCCGGATTGGTGGGCTTTGCCAAGAGCGGCACCGACAGCATCAAAAACTGTGTGGTAGCAGCCGACATTGTATGTAGTGGCGGTAGCCATAGCCACTGCGGCGGTATTCTGGGACACAGTTTATCATCTAACACCACCATCAGCGACTGTCTGTTCTCGGGCAGTATCAGCGGGGCTACTACTGCAACGGGTATCATCCACGGATGGGGCGACTCGGGCAAGCATAACATAATTAACTGCTATGCAAACGGTACTTATAGCGACGGTGAGCCAGACCTGATGAAAGGCGGCGGTAATAATAAAGTCTCTAACTGCTATAAGAATGTGGACACAGGCTCATTTGGCACATATACCACTGATAATGGTGATGACCTGGTTACTCTGCTAGGCAGTAATTGGAAGAATGATGGAGGTAACGTGATTCCGACAAAGATTACCAATGACATCGTCAACCCTGTGTTCATCGGAGTAACTATTGATGCCAACGCTGGGACGTCTATTGCCTTCAGTGGCGGACAGTTTATGGGAACATATAGCCCGTTTGCTTCCACATCAGGACTGCTGTTTGATGCTCATAACCAGAACAACGGGGCTTGCCATGCTGTGCTGAGCATTGATGAGTCATTATTCGGAGGACTAACCTTTAACGGTTGGTTCACCGATGCAGGTTATAACAGCCCAGCTACAACAATCCCATTTGCCGATGACGGAACCGTTACACTGTATGCTAAGTTATCAGATGGAACAACATCGATAACCTTTGCCAAGGAAGGCTACAGCACGTACTACAACGGTCTGGTCGATGCGGTTCTGCCTACCGGCATGAAAGCCCGCATTGTAACTGCTAAGGCTGATGGTCAGTCACGTTCCAGCCGGAACAGCAGTGATGCTGCAGGTCGCACCCGCTAATACATCGCAGAGCATAGACCTGACGCTGACTGTACCTACAGCCGCAGCAATTAGCCAGGATAATCTGCTGAACGGAAGCGATGCTTCAGCCACGACCACTGGCGGCGACCTGTTCTACAAGCTCTCTTATAACACAAGCGGACAGAACATAGGTTGGTACTGGGGAGCACAGGATGGTGGAGCGTTCACAAGCGGAGCACACAAGGCCTGGCTGGCGCTGCCTTCATCGGCCCAGCATGCTGCGCTGCGTTCCATCGGACTGCCGGAATTTAACGAGAGCACTACCGATGTGCTGCTTATCCCCTACCCGGCTCAAGCAGAACAACCGGATGTGTGGTATGACATGTTTGGCCGCAAATTGGAGGAGGAGCCTACTGTTGAAGGCATTTACATTCACAATGGTCAGACAATAATGATTAAGTAAACTCTCAGAACTACCAAGGATATGAAGACAATGATTATGAGAAAGCAATACGTTAAGCCCGTAACCAAGGTGTTTGAGATGCAGACACAAAAGCCCGTGCTTTTCCCCACCAGCGGAGATCCTGACTATTACAACATTCTTGGTGGAGAACTGCAGTTCTAAGGCCAAAGGGGACG
>CACYHN010000057.1 GCA_902774275.1 uncultured Bacteroidales bacterium | reverse complement strand
CCGAGCGGGCCCGGAGTCTCTTTGATTCTCTCAAAAATGTCTTTAATCATACTGAAAATCTTTATTTATGTCTATTATATACAATTTATTAGGCGCTTTCAGGAACTGATACGCTTAAACTCCGCGAAATTACGAAAAAACTCAGCAACGCTATTATAAAATAAGTTATAATTCTGCTACTTTATAGATATGTGCGTTGCTTATGCGGGACTAACGTTAGTGGGAGACGACGTTCCGAGTCTACTCGGGACCCCTCCGGACCCTAAACGTCGAACGCCTCCTTTTTAGTCCCCTCTGGGGCCTAACAGTCGTTAGACGAAGCGCCGTTCTTAACGGGATCCTCCGTGGGCCCCTCCCTCACGCCTCTCCACTGACGCTCCCACTAACGTTAGTCCCGCTCCAGCAAACGGAAACAGCTGTACATTTTGTAGCCTAGCCATACTTGCAGGTAGATGCGTTGTGGCTGGCTTTTTTTGCAAGTATGGCATGGAAAACAGCGTTTTGGGGCATTTTTGCGGCCATACTTGCAGAAAATAGGCTCTACAAGATGTGTAGTTGCAAGTATGGCCATAATAAACGCACAGAGGATGCTCAGTGAGCGGCAGTGTTTCCTATTGCAGAGAGCCGATGAGCAGGAAGAAGAGGCCTAGCAATACCAGAAGGAGGTCGATGACTTTGCTCTTGAGGTTCTTTTCGTGGAAGAGGAGGGCGCCGCAGAGGAAGCTTACTATTACGCTTGAGCGGCGAATCATGGAGACAATGGATACCATGGAGGCGCTGGAGGCCAGGGAGACAAAGTAGGCGTAGTCAGCCAGCGTAAGGAATACGGCGATGAAGATGATGGGCCACTTCCATTGGAAGGGGGTGGTGCGCTTGCGTGTGGGCCACCATAGGGTGAAGAGGATTACCGTCATGAGGGCCAGCTGGTAGAAGTTGCTCCAGGCCTGCACGAACATGTTGTTGAACCGGCCCAGCAGGTATTTGTCAAACAGGGCGCTCACGGCTCCCAGGATGGTGGCCATGATTACGCAGAACACCCATTTGTTCTTGTAGAATGTGATGCCCTCTTTCCTGCCGCTCACACTGAGCATATAGAATGATATTACTGCAATGATTACACCTATCCACTGGTACAGGTTGAGCCGCTCACCAAACAGCAGCAGGCCGCCTAAAAGCACTATAATGGGGCGGGTGGCATTGATGGGGCCGAACAGGGTGATGGGCAGGTGTTTCATGCCGAAGTAGCCGAATATCCAGGAACCCAGCACAATGAACGCCTTGATAATGAGAAGGCGGTGCTGCTCCCAGCCGGCTGCAGGAACGTAAAAAATGCTGCCATCCAGCACGCCTGTCTTGGCCGACAGGAGCGTGAACGGCAGCATTAAGAGTGAGCAGAAGAGTGTGTTGAACCAGAGAACGGGTATTACCGCGTTATCCTTGAGGGATTGCTTCTTGGATACGTCATACAGTCCTAAGAAAAGGGCCGAAACCAGCGCGAATCCCAACCACATGACTGCCTGAATGCTTTATTAGAACTTGTAGCTTATACCAAGACCAACCATCTCCTTGAACTGCACCTTGGCGCCACGGATGTTACCCTCGCTATCTGCAGTCTTGATGTCATCATCATACTTGAGTGTTGACTGGAAGGTGAGGGTGAGAAGTTTGGTGAGGTTATATCCGATAAGCACGTCCCAGTTTACATCAATCTTACCGAATGAGTCATCATAAGCGGTGAACAGATCAAGAACGGACTTGAGTGTAACCTTGTCCTCAAAGAAAGTGTAATCAACGTTTACCTTGAAGATGGAACCAAGCTGTGGCTTTACTTTCTTGCCGGCATCAATACCGTAAGCCTCTGAGAGTAGTGTGTCGGTAACCATGGTGAGCTTGCCTGCAACCGGTGAATAGTAAACTGCTATGTGGCTGTTGGGCTTGTAGTCAATACCGACAGAGAGGTTCAGGTAAGAAGGTGTCAGGAATTTTGATACAAGTGTCTTGTCGTCATCAGTGTACTTGTAACCATCAGCCATCTGTGACTTGAAATCCAGTAGGGCGGCATAATAGACGGTCTCACTTATCTGATGTCCAAGTTTGGAGGCAAAGTTAAGATTATCAATGCTCTTACGCCAGCCGGTGTTATCGGTGAAGTTCTGTCCGTAATTGGCGCTCAAGTCATTGGTCCATGAGAGTTTATCCTTTTTGTAGTTGAGAGAACCGTTGAAGTAGATGTTGTCTGCTACGGTGTTCTCACCACCTGCGCTCCAGTTGGTGAATGCGGTCTGTGACAAATTGAAACCAGCTAATCCGTTGTGGCTCCAACCTTCCTCCTCTTGTGCAACAAGGGTAAGGGGCAGCATTGCTGCAAGTAAGAAAAATGCTTTTTTCATATCGTTTGGTTTAGGATTTGTGCTGCAAAAGTAAGAAAAAACATATTACGCTATGCATGTGCCGCGTCTTTTCCATTTTATGTAGCCGTAAACCGATGCTCCCAGCCAGAAACTGTATAGCAGGATTGTGGTAAGATGCAGCCCCCTGCGGCAGTATATGTATATGGATATGGCATTGACCAGAAACCAGATGCCCCAAACCTCAATGATTTTCTGTGCCAATACCCATGTGCCCACTATGTTGAGCATGGTGGTAAGTGCGTCCAGTGCAGGTACTGGCGAGTCTGTAAAGAAGCGTAGGATGCAGAATATGGCACCCCATATCAAGGCTGACACGCCTAGTACCGCAATGAACTCTCCGGCGTGGAAATGGCGGTAGGTTATACCGCTATTTCCTTTAGCCTCAGAGTCTATTGCATGGCCTTTACGGTCACTATGGAGCCATTTTATGAAACCGTAAACGCACATGCAGATATTGAAACAGCTGAATCCCATATCGGCATATATCTTGCCGTGATAATATACACTGGCATAGATCATGGAGCACATGGCGCTGATTATCCACATCAGAGGTTTCTGATGGAACTCAAGCCACAGGTATAGAAAGCTCAGAATGAGCCCGACTGTCTGGATTATTGCCCAGAAATCCATGCCGGTAAACTGTCCGGCTATATATGACCAGATATCGGATAACATTGCTGTTTAGAATTGAAGTGTTACATGAGCCAGCGCTGAGAAGGGTGCAGCCGGAATGAAACCTATCTGATAGTAGCGGTTGCTTTCCGGATGTACATCGCCCAGTATGGCTGAATATACCCAACCGCTTGTGGCGCAGCGTGCATTCAATACGTTGTTGAAATCTGCACCTACTGTCATGCGGCTGAAAAGTCTGTTGTTTGGTATGGAATATGAGAACGAGAGATTGGAGAGAGTGTATGCAGGCAGAGAACGGTCTTTATTCTCCGTATTGTCCAGGTACTGACGGCTAACATAACCGGTGTGCCATGTGGCTCTTAAGTTTCCCAGTTTGATGTTTACGAATCCGTTCAGTATGGCGCTGGGAGAGAAAGCCAGTGTTGAATTGTCATAGTGGACGGTGGTGGTAGTCTCATTTCCCCACCATGCGTCATATGTGGCAACTACCTCATCAAAGTCCTTGACCTTGTTACTGCTAAGTGCTGCATTGGCCTCAAGTTCCAACCATGAGAGAGGTGCTACGGCGGCTGTCAGTTCAACGCCTGTACGGTATGAACTCTTGATGTTTGTGGTAAGGTTCTCACCTATATCACTCTTGAGTCCGGTCTGTACAAATTGGTTGTTGTAATCCATGAAGTAGAAATTTGCTCCTGCACTCCAGACATCGCCCTGGAAGCTGTAACCTGCCTCATAGTCTATCATGTATTCCGGTTTGGGGGCAGGGTAGGTGCCGTTATCCGTAAAGTTGTTGCGCTCGGGTTCGCGGCCTGCGGTGGCAACCAGAGCATGCAGTCTGTGACCTTCCTTGTTCCATGTAAGTCCTGCCTTGGCATTTACAAAGTCATAATTCTTATCGATGTCAAGTATGTGTTTTGAGCATGTGCCGTCAGCATTTGTGTAGTACCTGTCATTGTAGCCGTCAGTGCTGTAAGCAACATGACGATACTGTACATCGGCAATGGCAATAAGATAGGGTGTGATGCTGTAGCCTGCCTTGATATATGCACTCAAATCATTTTTTGCGGCATCAGAATCATAATAGGTATATTTGCCGTCAGAGAGCAGGTAATTGCTCAAGGCATCATCCTTGACGTATGTGAGATGTCCAAAGTGGTTACCCTTGAATTGTTGGAACGATACGCCGCTGCGCAAATCCAGGTTGTTGCGGTTGTAGCTTGTGTTCCAGATGACACCGTATGTGTGCTGTTCCAGACCTTTCTTGCGTACAAAATCAGTTTCCTTTACATAGTAGTCATCTGATGATTTCCATGCAGCTTTTCCTTTGGCATTAAGAGAGTTGGAGAGTCCGTATTTACTAACCTTGTTCTGATAACGGAACTCTTCATAATAGCCATATCCGTAGGTGTAATGAACGGTAAGTGAAGTAGATAGTTTTTCTGATATGTTCCATGCAGCAGACAGTATGTTGTGGTTCTGCCAGAAATTATCTGTTGTACGATCCCAAAATGAGCCGTCCTTCATTTGATAGCGATGAGTAATATAATTTCCCTCGTTATCTTTAACTAATGCGTAATTACTGTAATCGTAATCAAAGTACTCATATAGATTATTGAACTGCCCGAGTCCGATATTGTACATGTCTTTATATTCCTTTATACCTGTGTTGCCGTCAGACATTCCATCCATGATGCTAGCATCATCATTTCCAGCAGTAACGCCGTTCCAGGCCTGGCCGGTATTCTCAAAGTTACCTATGTTGCGGTAGCGAATCATGACGTTGTTGCCAGGTGTCCAGAGCAGACCGCCGTAGTAACTGCCGGCCTTGCTTTCTGTTCCATGCATGAAACCGTCAGTCATTGTGGTGTTGAATGCTCCGTCTATGATAACACTGTTAAGGATAGTGCCTGTTGAGAAAGAACCACCCATACGGCGGGTGTTATATGAGCCGAAAGAGGCGGTCAGCTCTGCGCTTGTCTCAGGGTTAGGCAGCTTGCTGGTGAGAGTAATTGATCCGCCGAACGCTCCGTCGCCTACGGTTGATGTGCCCAGGCCGCGCTGTATCTGTGCGCTGCCTAAAAGGGATGCGTAACTGTTCATGTTGACCCAGAATACGCACTGGTCCTCGGGAGAGTTGAGTGCCACGCCGTCCAGGGTTACATTTATGCGTGAATCGGCCGCACCGCGAATGCGCATGTATGTGGTTCCTATTCCGGTACCGTTCTCGCTCCATGCAATCACGCCGGGAGTGCGTGAAAACAGGAAAGGCAGCTCGCGGCCGCTTTTGGAGTAGCTGTCCAGTTCATCGCGGTTGATGTTGGTGGTTGCAAACGGCTCGCTTTCATGGGCACGGACACCATTGATAATAACTTCATTGAGCTGTTCCATGCGCAATGAGTCTGCGCTGGAATCAAATGTTTCAATACTGGCCTTTACTGAAAGGCCTGTCATTAGGGTTAAGGACAAAAAAAATACCTTCTTCATATAGATTTGTTTAGTTAATCCAAATGAAAAAGGGTACACCGTTTTTTGAAATCCAATCCCTCCGCCGGCACTGTCCGGATCAGGTTCATAGGGTATAATCTCAGCCCTTGTGGGGCACCCCCTTTCATTCACGGAGCGAAGGTACTGGTTTTTGAATTAAAACCAATACCTTTTAACCTTTTTTATTTCGCCTCGCGAAAGGCGCTCCCCGACCGATTCGGGCTTTGCCCTCATAAAATGAGAACGGTTCTTTCCATTAAGCAGAAAGAACCGTTCCTATTGTGTGGCGTTTAGCGGCGTTTGGAACCGATTATATAGCATGCTGCGGCAATCACCATACCGTTGATTGAAGGAATGCCCCACTTTACAAGGTTGGCTACCACAGCTCCCAGGATAACGCCGATGATTGATGCCCAGTTTACATTGCTGATATGAACATCATCGGACATATACTCGTTGCGGTTCTTGAAATAGCTGACAATCAGGATGGCACCGATTGGCGGCAGGGTGCAGTTAAGTATGTTGAGCCAGCCGCAGAAGTTCCAATAGAGCCAGACGGCGGTTACCGTACCTATGATACCTGCTATAAGAACCATTGTCTTCTTGGACAATCCGAATATGTTGGACAGACCCAGACCTGATGAGTAGAGGGCATTGTCATTGGTTGTCCAGATGTTGAGGCCCAGCACAAGAACTGACAGGTAGAAGAGTATCTGGTTAAGGTTGAGCATCACTTCAAAGATATCATTTCCACCTACGTAGATGCTTGATGCGGCACCGAAGAAGAACATGAGAGAGTTGCCCAGGAAGAATGCTACTATCGTAACTATGCATCCTATCTTGGCAGTCTTGCTGAAACGGGCAAAGTTAGGTGTGGCAGTACCGCCGGATACGAAACTTCCGATAACCAGTCCGGCGCCTGCGATAATGGTAAGTGAGCCGTCATTAACCCTTGAGAATTGTTCTACAAGAGTGGCGTCACCGCGATGGATGGCCATAATCATGGCTACAGTACCAAGTATTCCTACCATAGGAACGGCAATCCAACTGATGAGTGTAAGGCTCTTGATTCCGAAGTATGCGCTGGCGGTCATGAGCATGCCGGCAATGGCAACCAGGATATAGCCCTGATACGGCATGTGCTCAGGGGTTACCTCAAGCCCCAGGAACTCCTGTGCAACCGGAATGGCAAACATGGCCAGACCTACGCCGAACCAGCCCATCTGTGTGAAACTGATCATGGCACTGGGCAGCCAGCTTCCCTTGCGGCCGAAACTGCGGTGTGCAAGCATATCAAGTGTCAGTCCTGTCTTGGCGCCTATGTAGCCGAGTGCACCTGTGTATGCACCCAGAATAATACCTCCCAGTATCAATGCGCCTATAAATCCTCCAAAGTCAAGGCCTGCAGCCAACTTCTGGCCAGCCCACATACTTGCTGAGAAGAAAGTGAATCCCAGCATTACCATAAACATGCTGATGTTGCTCTTGCGACCCTCAGGAGTCACTCTGCTGGATGTAAAATCTACATCGGGTTTCTTGTAAGCCATATCTTTATATTTAAAATATCATTCTATAGTGGGGCAATGTTTTTTGAGTGCCGCTTTGAATTCTCTGAGACGGCGGTCTGCTATCTTTATGATGGAAAGGTCTT
Organism: uncultured Bacteroidales bacterium; assembly: GCA_902774275.1. GTDB lineage: Bacteria > Bacteroidota > Bacteroidia > Bacteroidales > Bacteroidaceae > Colenecus. The sequence goes on along the minus strand of CACYHN010000057.1, from coordinate 1,560 downwards.
CTGACCTGCTGGCAAACTCCCTCTCAAAAGTATAGAGCTCTGTCATCTCCTTCTGATCCAGTTTCTGGTAGTGGTTGAGTTCCAGCCATCTGTCATAACTGATGGGAGTGGGGTAGCCCAGTTTCTCGTCAAGGAAATCCTTGAAAGTGAAGTTGTCTGCTGCTTCCCGTATGTTCTCCCAATACTCCGTCACCTCATGATAATGGTCCGGAATCTCATATCGGCGGGCACCTCCGTCATAAATTATGCATTTCTCAAACAGGGCATCGTCATCAGAGAGGACATAACGGCGGAACTCAGGTGATATCACGCCATCCTTCCAGAAGAAATCAATCTGTGGCCAGCTGATTCCTGTAACACCTTTGTCCTTATATGCTGAGAAGATTCCCTCATAGAAGATGCAGGTTATGCCTTCAAATTCAGGCCAATGGAATCGGAACTCATTGGTGAGCTCCTCAAACAACTCAATGCCGCGTGTACCGCCTATGGTGAAGAAAACCATACGGCGTATGCTACCGCCCAAGCGCTTGAATTCTGCAATGATGTAACGTATGCATCGGGCCAAAGTCTCGCCAGAGGCAATGATGTCACCAATCATAAGCGTGATATCCTTGGGGGCAGTCAGTTTGGTGTAACGGATGTCCAGACCTGTAATCTGGTTGTTGCGGATAACGCGCTCGCATGATATGAAATCCATGTTGTTCACGTTAATCCCGTTACGGTAACAGCACTCTTCAAGCGGGTAGTTCAGACCACCTCGCAGTATTGTCATTATATCGGCATTTGAACCTACTGTACCGTTCTGCTTGAGCCAGCTCAGCATATCACCGGTGGCGCCGCACATGGCCAGATAGGATTCATACCCTATCACTTCCGGCGAGGCCAGTAGATGACGTGTCCCTTCATTGCTGATAATGAAATACCTGTTGGCGAACTTGCCTCCGGCCAACTCATAGATTTGAGTGGCTTTATGTAATCCTGCGGGCTGTAGGAAGGTTTTTTCCAGATAAGGTTGCATATAGGGTTGCGAACTTTATTTCTGGAAACCAAAGATACCTATATTATTATGGTAGGTTATAGAATGAATGGCAGAAGTTTTCAACAATTTTTCTGATAAAAATCGGAGCCGAATGAAAAAATAGCGTGTCAGGTATATTTTTTATCGGTTGGGATGGTTACAAATGAGATTTTATTCTATATATTTGTGTATAGAAATACCTTTTAATGCTTTACATATATGAAACTGTCAAACAAGTATGTCATTACTATCAATCGTGAGTTGGGTTCGGGCGGAAAGACTGTTGCAAAACTCCTGGCAGAAAAGCTGGGCGTGCCTTTTTATGACAAGGCTCATTTACAGTCAGTTGAAGATAAGGAAGGCTTGAACGAAGAGAAAATAGAGAGTCTTAAATCAAAGAAACGTAAATGGTGGCCTGATCTGAAGCGTATGGTTGAGCTTGGCGGCGGTTTTGCAGTTTCCATTTATGACCACCTTCCCAATTATGCGGTTCCGGAGAAAGATGATACTGATAAGAAATTCGCAACTGAGCAGGAAATACT
>CACYHN010000056.1 GCA_902774275.1 uncultured Bacteroidales bacterium | reverse complement strand
CTTTTGTAATGTGGCACATAAGCAAAAAAATAATTTGAAAAAAAACTCCAAAATAGTTGGATTTCAACTGGAAAGGAGGAGTTCGACGTTTAGGGTCCGGAGGGGTACGGAGTAGCCACGGAACGTTGTGTCCCCCAAGGGGATAGTCCGGCGAAAGCCTCGGAACGTTGCGTCCCAAAAACGGATGTCCGGCGGTGTATATTAATAGTCTGGACTTTGAAATTCAAGTTTTTCCCTGTCCAAAGTGTTAAAATCGGCTTTTTTGTTGCGCATTAAGAAAAATTCACATTATCTTTGTCGTCTCGACGGTCAAAAAAGGCCGCAACAAAAAAAGAATTATTCACTAAAACCGAACTGCCTATAGACTGAACTTTACTCCAATAACCAAGTAAAGAAGAAGTAATGGAGAATTTGAATCAGCTTACTGACGACCAGTTGGTAGCTCTTTATTCAAACGGTAACAATAAGGCGTTCGATACCCTCTTAACACGTTATCAGGACAAATTGTATTCGTACATCAACTTTGTTGTACGCAATCGTGACTTGGCCGATGATATCTTCCAGGATACATTCGTAAAGGCAATAGTAACCCTTCAGAAAGGAAATTACACCAGTACAGGTAAGTTCGGTGCCTGGCTCACACGTATAGCCCATAATCTCATCATAGATTTTTTCCGTCAGGACAAGAATGAGAATACCGTCAGCAATGACGCTCAGGATTATGACCTGCTCAACAACGCTAACCTGGCAGAGAAGAACATAGAGGATTCTATGGTTAACGAGCAGACTCTGCGTGATGTCCGCCGTCTTGTAGATGTCCTGCCCGATAATCAGCGTGAGGTAGTGTTCATGCGTTACTATCAGGACCTCAGCTTCAAGGAGATAGCTGATATTACAGGCGTCTCAATCAACACTGCTCTGGGCCGTATGCGCTATGCCTTGATCAACATCCGCAAGATGTCAGTGGAGAAAGGCATCGCTTTGACTATTGCAGATTGACCTGTAGTTAGTTCTTGCATTTTTTTAATTATTTTTTACTCTGTTCCATATACTAATTTTGTAAGGTTCGCGTTTTAATTGTGAACTTAACAAAAGGATGCCTATGGATCAGACTTCTACTTCTTCTTCTATTACTGAAAATCTAATCCGGACTGCTCTTAAAAGCGTGTCATACGGCAAGCCAGCAGAAAAAACGCTGGAGTTCCTCCGCAATTTCGCAGCCGGAATACGTATCGTAGGCGAGCTTCCCGGTGAAGCCTCCGCGTACTCATTGAACTAAGAGTCTGTTTAAAACTTGTTCTGTGAAGATTATTATGGACTGATTTTTTCTCTGTTCTTATCGTTTTGAGGGAATAATGGAGGTCCATTTTGACTGAGTAACGATGAGAACAGAGGGAAAAGCAGGCTATAAGAAATTCATGGAACAAGTTTTAAACAGACTCTAAGGCGGATAACCTCCCGCTTTCTTTTTTTAATGTCAAATATTCACTACTTTTGCCGATGGATTCAGCAGGAATCCAATGAATAACACAGATTTTTTGAATAAAATGAGCACCATTGTAGCACCCTCATTGCTGTCCGCCGATTTCGGTGATTTGCGAAAAGATTTGGAAATGATCAACCGCAGCCAGGCTGATTGGCTGCATCTTGATATAATGGACGGTGTGTTCGTACCTAACATATCGTTCGGTTTTCCTGTATTGAAGTATGTGGCTAAGTATTGCACCAAACCGCTGGATCTGCATCTCATGATTGTGGAGCCTGAGAAGTTCATGGACCGATTCCAGGAGCTTGGCGTAACCACATACAATGTCCATTATGAGGCATGCCGTCATCTCAACCGTACCATATATGAGATCAAGAACCGCGGTATGAAGGCTGCTGTCACGCTCAATCCTTCTACACCGGTTTCTATGTTGACCGATGTCATAAAGGATGTGGATATGGTACTGCTCATGACCGTGAACCCCGGTTTCGGTGGCCAGAAGTTCATAGAGCACTCAATAGATAAGGTTAAGGCACTGCGTAAACTCATCAGTGAAAGCGGATCGAATGCTCTCATTGAGGTTGACGGAGGTGTAACCTTTGAGACCGCTCCCCGTCTTGTTAAGGCTGGTGTTGACGTCCTGGTATCGGGCAACACCATATTCTCGGCACCAGATCCTGAGGCCGCAATCCTTGAACTCAAAAAACTCTAAGGATAAGTGAGGTTACAGGACTGGCCCTCTTTAAGGCTGGTCTTTCCCCTTATAGCAGGGATAATAATATCGGATACCATTTTAAACACCCGGGCAGAGGCGCCGGTCTGGTGTTTCTTTGCCATAATTGCAACGCTTATTGCTTTAATGCTGATATTCAGTGACAGGCATCCCCGTTTCTCAGGGCTTTGTCTGTCACTTTCATTTGTCGTGGTAGGTGCATTGTCCTATACCATGCAGATGGATAGGGTAAAGGTGGAATGGCCCAGGCGCTGGGCTATATATCATGGGGTAGTAAACTCCTATCCGCTGGAGCGTGAACGTACCTATCGGCTTGAGGTCAACCTTAATGACAGCCTTTACAGAGACCGCAATATCTATCTCTATCTACCCAAGGATAGTGCTGCGCAGTCTCTGCTGCCGGGGCAGACAATAGCCTTTGACGGCAAGATAAACAAGCCTTCCAGTGAGGGTGCCGGTTTTGACTACGCCTCATATCTGTTGAGCCATGGCGTCTCCGGCACACTCCGCGTCCAGGCTAAGGATTGGTGGGCTGGCCCTTCAGACGGTCCGTTGAGCCTCAGGAACCGATGCATCCGTTTCCGTCGCAGCATAATGGGCAAATACAGGGAGTGGGGGCTGCAGGGTAATGCTTTGGCAGTTGTCTCTGCCGTATCGCTGGGTGAGAAGAAACAACTGAGCGAGGGTTTGCGTGAGGTCTATTCCACATCGGGAGTAAGTCATGTCCTGGCAGTGTCAGGCCTTCATGTAGGCATCATGTGCTGTTTCCTCTATTTTCTATTGCCTTCCTTCATTTTCCGTATCCGTCCGGGCGGTATGATAGCCCGCCTGTGTCGCTGGGTTTCAGGAAGAAAAACAGTGCTTGAACTGGGTTCAGATGTCTTCTGGCTTAGAGAACTGATAGTCATGCTTGTGATGTGGTCATATGCCTTTGCCATAGGTATGCCTGTTTCTATAACCCGTTCTCTCATAATGTTCTCCATCGTGGCTGTCTGCCGTGCCGTTGAACATGAAGGTTCCGCCCTTAACTCGTTGGGTCTGGCCGCATTGTTCATGCTGGTCGTCAACCCTTCGGCCATATTTGATATGAGTTTTCAACTCTCATTCAGCGCAGTGCTGTTCATCGTAATACTCACTCCTCCGCTTTTGGAACTGTGTAATCCCAGGAACGTCGTAGTCAAGTATGTCTGGCGCGTATCGGCCCTCTCCATATCGGCCCAGATAGGGACAACGCCCATAATCATGTATCATTTCTACAGTTTCTCAACCTATGTGCTGCTGGCCAATCTCTTTGTCGTTCCTTTGATGTTTGTCATCGTTGCGCTCTCCATGTCCCTCTGGATTACAGGCTGGATAGCTCCACTCAGGGATATCACCGTAAACGTGCTTACCTGGATGATTGATACTCTCACCGTCTTGCTTACCCGTGTTACATCATTACCTTATTCTCAACTGGAGCTTTCCATAAGTAAGGGATGGCACATCATAGTTTTCTACGGTGTTGTTATATACATATTGCTGTGGTATAAGGAGGCACGTACGCATCGGCTGGTACAGGCTCTTGCATGTGTGGCAATCGCATGTATTATGGGCATATTCCAAAACTTTGTTGTTTGAGCAAGAATGAGTAACTTTGCGCTGTTATGATAGAAAATGTGTTTTCCGGCAGTGACGTGTCAGAGTTCCGCTTCTGGATGGGCTGGGCTGACCGTTATGTCATTCTGACTCACATGGGACCTGATGGTGATGCTATTGGCTCGTCACTGGCATTATGCCATTATCTCAGGAGCAAGGGTAAACAGGCCGTGGTGCTTGTGCCTGATTCGGCTCCTGATTTTCTCAAGTGGTTGCCGGGTGCTGATGAAATAAAGGCTTACAGCGATAATCCGGCTGCATCCGATGAGATGGTGTCTAAGGCTGATGTCCTGTGCTGCCTTGACTTCAATGTGGTAAGTCGTATCGGCAATATAGCATCCGCTTTCCTTTATTCCAAAGCAAAGAAATTCCTTTTGGATCATCATCCTTTCCCGGGCTCTTATTTTGATGTGATACTGTCTCATCCTGAGGCTTCATCCACATCGGAATTGGTGTTCCATCTTATATGTGCGCTGGGTGATTTCCGTTCTATGGATCTGAATATGGCGGAGTGCATATATACTGGAATAATGACTGATACCGGTGCACTGTCATACAATAGCAATTACAGTTCTTTGTTCAACATCGTATCACATCTGCTTGACAAAGGTGTTGACAAGGATGATATATACCGTCGTGTCTATAACAACTACTCTGAGGATCGTTTGCGTCTTCAGGGATTCGTGTTGTGTGAGAAGATGCAGGTTTTCCGTGATAAATCTACCTCCCTCATTACATTGACTGATGAGGAACTCCGTCGTTTCAATTATAAAAAAGGAGATACTGAAGGCTTTGTCAATATGCCGCTTCAGATCAACGGGGTTCTTATGAGCGCCTTTTTCCGTGAGGATAAGGAGCAGGGTATTATTAAACTGTCATTCCGCTCAGTTGGTGATGTGCCATGCAACCGTTTCTCAAGTGAGTTCTTTCATGGCGGCGGTCATATAAATGCTGCCGGCGGTGAGTTTAACGGTACGCTCAGTGAGGCTGTTGATTGTTTCCTTAAGGGGCTTGATGTATGGTCAGGTTCCTCTGAAGAATGTATTAGACGTCTTTTTGTAAAGTGATATGAAGAATTTCTTGTATTTGGCTGTTGCATTTGTGGTTGCATCTATGTCTTTTATGTCATGTGATGATGAGGAGACCTATGCTGAGCAGAAGGAACGTGAAGCCAAACAGATAAACAGATGGATCAGCAGTCATGGTATCGATGTCATTTCCATGTCGGAATTCCTTAAGGATACTATTACTGATAACCCTGAGACAGGCCCGGACAAGAGTCGTAACGAGTACGTTCTCTTTTCTGATAACGGCGTATATATGCAGATAGTCAAGCGGGGTAAAGGACATTCCGTTCAGCCTGGTGAGCGAACGTATATAAATGCCACGTATGTTGAGAGATATGTCAGTTCGGGTGATACTGTTACGATGAATAAATTTGAGAAAGAGCCGGATTTCTTTTCTTTATACCGCGATGGTGACAAATATACAGCATCTTTTATTGCAAGAGAAAATAGATACGTTGGTGTAATGCTAAGATATTATGGCAATACTGTGCCAAGTGCATGGCTTATGCCTTTCCCCTATATCAAACCGGGCATGTTGGACGGAGCAGCCAAGGTCCGTCTTATAGTTCCTCATAATCAGGGAACCCAGACAGCTGCAGCCAATGTGTATCCTACATTTTATGAAATAACCTTAAGTCCGTATAGAAACAATGGCAATGATTAAATCAATCTCCGGTTTACGCGGAGAGATAGGTGGTCCCGCAGGAAACGGTCTGACCCCTCTGGATATAGTTAAGTTTACATCGGCTTACGCCACTTGGGTACGTGAGGGTAATCCTCAGGCTCGTCATATCGTTGTAGGCCGTGATGCCCGCCTTTCAGGTGAGATGGTACGTCAGGTGGTATGCGGTACCCTTATGGGAATGGGCTTTGACGTGACCGATATAGGTCTTGCCACCACTCCTACCACAGAGCTTGCCGTAACATGGCTCAAGGCCGATGGAGGTCTCATCCTCACTGCCAGCCATAATCCGCGTCACTGGAATGCGCTCAAGCTTCTCAACAGCAAAGGTGAGTTCTTGACTGCGGCCGATGGTAACCGTGTGCTTGAGATTGCAGAGAAGGAGGACTTCATTTATGCCAATGTTGACCAGCTGGGTCATTATAAGACTGATGACACCATGAATCGTCGTCATATAGAGTCTGTCCTTGCACTTGACCTTGTTGATGTCGATGCAATTAAAAAGGCCGGCTTCAAGGTTGCTATTGACTGTGTAAACTCAGTCGGTGGTGTTATCCTGCCTGAGTTACTTGATGCACTGGGCGTCAAGAGCGTTGACAAACTCTATTGTGAGCCTACCGGTGATTTCCAGCATAACCCCGAGCCCTTGGAGAAGAACCTTGGTGACATAATGAGCCTCATGAAGAAGGGTGGCCGTGATGTCGCTTTCGTTGTTGACCCTGATGTTGACCGTCTCGCATTCATTGATGAGAACGGCCAGATGTACGGTGAGGAATACACCCTTGTAACCGTTGCAGATTATGTTTTGCGTCACACTCCCGGCAATACCGTATCCAACCTCAGCTCCACCCGCGCTCTGCGTGACGTAACCCGTCAGTACGGTGGTCAGTATAATGCCGCTGCAGTAGGTGAGGTCAATGTCACCACCAAGATGAAAGAGACTGGAGCCGTTATCGGAGGTGAGGGCAATGGCGGAGTCATCTATCCCGCTTCCCACTATGGCCGTGATGCACTCGTAGGTATCGCCCTGTTCCTGAGTCATCTGGCACACATGAACATGAAGGTCAGTGAACTTCGCAAGATATATCCTCCTTATTTCATCGCCAAGAACCGTATCGATCTCAAACCCGGTACAGATGTTGATGCCATCCTCAACAAGGTTAAGGGCATCTATTCCAAGGAGGAGATCAATGACATTGACGGTGTAAAGATAGATTTCCCCGATAAGTGGGTACATCTGCGTAAGAGCAACACTGAGCCCATCATCCGTGTCTATTCAGAGGCGTCCACCATGGAGGCCGCCAATGCAATAGGCCAGGATGTGATGAATGTCATCAACTCAATGATCTGACCGTTTGGCGGGCATATACATACATATCCCGTTTTGTGCCAAACGCTGTATATACTGCGGCTTCTTCTCGACTGTGCGTCAGGAGGAAGCCGCACGTTATGTCAGCACCCTCTGCACTGAACTACGTCAGCGCAAAGACTATCTCCAAGGTCTTCCTGTTACTACCATCTACTTCGGAGGAGGTACCCCCTCACGTCTGAGCCCTGAGCAAATAGGTAAGGTGATAGATGAGATACGCCAAATCTACAGCCTTGACAATCTGGAGGAGCTGACCATAGAATGCAATCCCGATGACATAACAACGGACTACGTGAGTGCTCTCCGCGCCTTAGGCGTCAATCGCATCAGCATGGGAGTCCAGACCTTCAGCGATGACCTGCTCCGTTTCCTAGGCCGCCGTCACACCGCCCGTCAGGCCATAGATGCCGTCCAATCCTGCCACGATGTCGGAATACACAACATCAGCATTGACCTTATGTACGGCCTTCCCGGCCAGACCCCCGATATCCAGCGCCATGACCTGGAAACGGCCACCACCCTGAACGTCCAGCACATCTCCTCCTACTGCCTCTCCTACGAGGAGGGTTCCCCTTTGGACCGCATGCGCAAGGAGAACCGCATTATCCCTGCCGATGACGATACCTGCGCCGCCATGTATGAAACCATGTGCAACCATCTCCGCAAAGCCGGCTTTGAGCACTACGAGATCTCCAACTTCAGCCTGCCCGGATTCCACTCCCGCCATAACAGCAGTTACTGGGATGGAACCCCATACCTAGGTATAGGAGCTGGAGCCCATTCCTACAACGGCACCTCCCGCCAGTGGAACCCAAATAACCTGGACGCCTACCTGCAAGGAATAGAGCACAACACTCCAAAATACGAGATAGAGCACCTCTCCCAAACAGATATCTACAACGAAAAAATCATGCTCTCTCTCCGAACCGCAAAAGGCCTAAACCTCTCTGCTCTCCCTTCCCAGGATCGTCTTCTTGTTTTACAATCAGCAGAAACCATGCTGAAAAAAGGCCTTCTTGTCATGGAAAACAACCATCTAAGTATTCCGGAAAACCAAATATTCATAAGCGACACCATCATCAGCTCCCTCTTCAAATAACAAAAGCTTCCCTTTGCAGTAGCCGGACATCCGTTTTTGGGACCATCAGTGCAGAGGCGTTAAGCGTAGTGCCCTGGAGGATCCCGTTAAGAACGGCGCATGTTTGACGAACGTTTCGGCCCCAAAGGGGACGAAAAAGTTCCTATGTTTGAAATCCCAAAGAAAAGTACAGCTCCTGCGTATGCAGGCGGATGGACGCTCTCGGGGGTTTCGACCCCCGCCGCTGTGGC
>CACYHN010000055.1 GCA_902774275.1 uncultured Bacteroidales bacterium | reverse complement strand
GATGACTTCAGACTTCGGTACCTTTGGTTCAACCTGCAAGAAGTTCGAGGAGAAGGACGTTCCTGCTTCAATGTTCGAGGTTCCTGCCGGTGTTAAGGTTGAGGAGATGGATATGAGCCAGTTTGGTGGTTTCGGTGGATTTTAATCCCTGATTATTAGAAAAATATAGGGTCGCAAAAACTGCGGCCCTATATTTTTTTTATAAAAAAAGAACATATCTTTGCCCTTGAATAACATATTTGATATGAAAAAAGGATTATCAACAGTCTTGGCGTTTGCTTTTGCTGTGCTGTTTCTTGGCGCATGCAATAATAGAAATCTGAATCATTTCTCTGAGAAAGTGATAGGTAAGTGGATGGCTGCGGATAGAAACGGATCCCCGCTTCTGACAAATATGTCCCATGTAGTTACTTTTATTTCGCCGACTGAGGGCTATACTACAACCTCATGGATTGAACTTGTAGATAATGAGGATAATCCCTTATGGAAAAAAAGAGGTGGGTCTGAGGTGGTAATCAAGGGCCATAAGATTACTAAGACGTTACAGATTAATGATCGTGTCACGGTGGTTGATAAGATGAAAGTAACCTCAATTACCGATGATGAAATGTGCGGCGTTTCAGAGGTCAAGACCTATATGGACGGTTTAAAGGTGGCAACAGCCAAGTATACATGCCGTTACATTAAAATTTCTGATAATTTTGAACAGGCTATTCTTGGCGTTTGGGAAGGCCGTGTTACCAGTGAAGAGGGATCAGATTTCGGAGATTCCCAACTTCACCGCTGGGAGTTCCGTACTGACGGAAATTATCGTTATTATGTCTTGTCTGACGGTCAGTGGGCGGTTAATGATGAGTTCGCCCAGTATTTTATTGACGGTAATATGCTTTGTTGCCGTTGGAAGAACCTGGGCGAGAGTCAGGAAGAACATCGTGAATGGTGGGTCATAACCTCAATTGAAAACGGAGTGATGGAATGGAGCGCCGTCCGAGAAAGCACCGACGGAATCACCTACACCGCCACCGTAAAAATGTCAAAAATCAAATAAAAGGAATCCCCGGGTTCTTACGTATTGGGGCGAGCGAGACCCCGAGCGAGATGGCCCACAGGGCCACCGTTCGCTGTGGCGAACTAAAATAAGGACCCCGGTTTCCCCGTTGGACGAGGGTTCGACTCCCTCCAGCTTCACAAAAAGTAGCCCTTTGGGCTACGCGGTCCCGGAGGGCCGCCAAGCGACAAAATAGAGCGCTTTCGCGAAGCGAAATAAAAAAAGGACACATGCTCCACATACGAAAGAAAGGCCGCCTTTAGGTGGTCTTTCTTTTGCATGTGGAGCTGGAGGGAGTCGAACCCTCGTCCAAACGGGGAAACCATATGCTTTCTACAGGCTTATCTCCACTTAAATTGTCGGGCCATGACTTGGCTGAAGCCACCGGGCCATAACCGTATCTTCTCAAAATTTCATCCCTGATGCGAAGCCATCAGAAACTATCCCCGATTTGACTGCACCACCGTATCGACGAGCTTCGGAGCAAGAGCTTTCGGGTGATGTTTTGTCACAGCACCTAGTGCCGTGATTAAGCTGATCTACTGTACTTCGATCAAGCAGCAAAAGCAAAATTAGTTTCGCCAGATAATTTTTGACTGTCTTTTTATAGTGCGGACCGACAGAGCACTGCCTGCTTACATACCATTCCTGCCCGCTGTCAAAGCCAGACAGCCCCAGGTTTTATGTAACGGAACCGCTGTTCCTGCTGCAAAAGTATGAAAAGTTTCGCTATTTTTGGAATTGTAATTGTCTGATATGAACAAATCTCTTGTTGAATATATTGAAAGCAGGATCATCCCTATGTATGACGGGTTTGATGCTGGGCATGGCCGGGAGCATGTGAATGCTGTCGTTGAGGAGGCGTTAAGGCTTGCGGGGTTTTATGATGTGAATGCTGATATGGTATATACGGCTGCGGCTTATCATGATACGGGGCTTAGTGTGGACCGTAAGACTCATCATCTGGAATCCGGGCGGATAATCAGGGCGGATAGGGGGCTCAGACGCTGGTTTACTGAGCAGGAGATTGAGATTATTGCTGAGGCTGCAGAGGATCACCGTGCGTCATCGGACCATGAGCCGCGTACCGTTTACGGAAAGATTGTTGCGGAGGCTGACCGCCAAATCATTCCTGAGAGCATTATTGTCAGGACTGTGCAGTACGGTTTCAAGCATTATCCGGAACTTGACAAGGAAGGCCACTGGGCGCGCTTGTGTGAACATTTGGCGGAGAAATATGATGTGGGCGGCTATCTTAAGTTGTGGGTTCCTGAGTCACGCAATGCTGAGGGACTGGCTATTCTGCGTGAAATAATACATAATAAAAGCCGCCTCAGAGAGTGTTTTGAAGCGGCTTATGATGATGCTGTTAAAAGTCAGGGCCGATAATAGAACTTACGCCCGTTCCTGATATAGAGTTGTCCCGGTTGCGGTATAGTGACAGGCTGTCCAAGCAGATCGTATATTAAATCGGCTTTATTACCACCATAATAATGCGTCCTGACTAAGTTTACCTGTTGCTTGTCTATATTGTCATAGCTGTTCAGGTTATTGCTCTTACCTATACTGGGCCTGTTCATCACGTATGATGTGTTTCCTCCGTCAGGGTATAGACCTACGCTCTGGAAGCCGGTGTGTTTCTTGTATATCAGCGTATCGGCCCATGAACGGTCTGCGGCGGTAAGCAATATCACATTCTCATCTTTATTGTCAAGTTTGAAGGAGGCGTGAAGCTGGGTGCCGCTCTCCTTATCACACCATATTATAAGGTAACCGTTGGCCGGAATTACGGTGCCATTGGGGATTTTATATTTTTCAGGTTGTGAGAGCTTGTCGGAGAGGAACATACCGCTGACGTCATAGCTGCTTGAAGTGGTGTTATAGAGTTCTACCCAATCATTCTTCTTGAATGATTCATTAATGAAAACATCATTGGTGGCGCTTACTTCATTTATCCTGATAGGACGCTGAGTGTTGTCATCGGCAACAAAATATGCTGTGATGGTTGGGGCGTTCAGGCTCAGGTCATATTCCTGGTCAGTCCATATAATATTACCGGAGTTGTCTTTCCAACCTACAAACGTGTATCCAACGGGAGCTGTAGCCTTGACTGTTGCGGGTGTAAATACGTAGCCGTTAAACTTACCGGTAGGTATTACCTGTCCATTGAGTGAAAGTACGGCCTGCTGGATGTTTGCCATGACTGTCCTGAAGACTTTACTTGTATTTTTAAGGTCAGCCCATGACCAGGCAGCCAGCTGATTTATCCTTTTAAGCCGATAGTCAGATGTTATGGTATTTGTAATCAGGTTTGCATCGTTCATGGGTGATTCATTATTGAATGCCATCTCTCTGCTGGCCCGTTGAGCGAGTTCATCTACAATTGTTTTTACGCGGTCGGGATCAAAAACAGAGCCTGCCACTATGCAGAAACTGTCAATGAATTTTTTTCGGAAGGTGGTATTCTGAAGCATTCCGTGAAAGATGGTAACCATGGCTGATTTGTATTTCGTGTAATCATCAGAGTAGTATTCCTCAGAGTCAAAGAAGGTAAAAGGGTCTAAGTCAGTATATTCATTGACTGATCCGAATGAATGGTCAAGGTCAAACACAACAAAGCGATAGCGTCCGTCGGTGTTATGCTTGAATGCCTTGATGTTGTTCCTTGGCCAGTCCTGATTGGCCAGGAAGAATTCTATGGCCATGTAGTTGGCAAACTCATCAACGTCAACGATCTCACAAATACGTTGGTATACTGCTTCATTTGAGGCTGTTCTGGATAGTCTAACCCACTCATCCAGTTCTACTCTGCTCCCCTCTGTCAGGGTAAGGCCACCGCTTCCGTTGTTGTGATCAAGTTTGAAGCAATCAACCTCATCATCATTAAAGCCATAATTGGAATAGGCAAAATCCTTGTTGTTAGGCTCGCGTATGTTGATAACGCCTTTATATACTCCATTTATGTAGTGGTGAACCGGCTGGTATGATTGACAGTCGGCGTTCAACCCGGAACGTATTATTATCTGCTGCAAGGCGGCATCTTTAAGTCTTGATATAAAATTGTTGCCGCCACCTCTCATTTTGAGACTCTGGTATTTGTTGTAAGGCTTGTCTGTGAAAGGTGTAAATGGAAAGTAATTGTTATATCCGTATCTTTTCTTGGCTTCAATCTTGAATGGACGTGGTTCAAAGGCTCGGCTGTATCGGCCGGATGGGGTTATCTCGGCTTCTTGGTTTATAACCATTTTACCGTTTATATCAATTATCTCAACATTGACAGGACGGTCCCAGTCACGGTTCCAGTTGCAGAGGTCAGTCTGGCCATTACCTGATTTGCCGTGAGGTCCTTTTTGCCATATGCCATATTCAGTACTGTATAGATTGTCATTGGCTGTAACAATCGATACTACCGGTATGTTATATTGGTTGTTAGTGCAGATGTAGCTTCTGGTTGTCACGGGACTGGGTAACATGCCATCCTTATACAGACGGAAACGGTATATTTTTGTGTCGCTTACTGTATGGTTGCCGTTGCTGATTTTTACATTTGGGTTGTCAAGAGTGGGTGTTGAGCCATCCATTGTGTAATAGAGTGTGGCACCGTCAGGTATGGTTACGCTAAAACTGAACTGTTGGGTAAACAGCTTGGAATCGATGTTTATAACTGGAGCCTCTAGTTGCTGTGTGGCAAATTTTGAACCTGCATTAGTTTGTCCGGGGGTGGGCGTGCCTGTCATACACCATTCGTCACCTCCATCGGTTTTGCGGGCGTATGAAATTCGTGCGGGAATGGTTGCGTAATCTACACGACTTACTACTGTACCATTCTTGTCGGAAAGAATTATAGTGCTGTTGTCATACTTGAAGTCAAAAAAATCAATCTGTTGCTGGCAGTAGTCATCATAATGCCCTATCCATAGAATCAGAAATCCTCCGGCTTTAACAATGCGTGATGATGAGCCCAACGAACGTTGCTTGCTATTGAGAGAGTCATTGCTCAGATACCATCCTGCTATGTTTACATCGCTTGTTCCTGGGTTGTATATCTCGATCCAACTGCCGTAATTATATGACGGATCCAAGAACATGTCAATGTTGGCCGGCATAATCTCATTAATGACCAAAGCCGGCTCAGTCGTTGAGTCGGCTTTAATGTCGGTTAACGGAAACGCTGCTATGTATATTAGCAGCAGCTTATGTAAACTCCTGCTGTTCATAGAAGTGTCTTATCTTGCGTAGTTGACGGCGCGGGTCTCACGGATAACCGTGATCTTTACCTGACCGGGGTAGGTCATCTCATTCTGGATCTTCTGTGCAATCTCAGCTGAGAGCTGCTCTGTCTGCTTGTCATCAATCTTGTCAGCACCTACTATGACGCGGAGTTCACGGCCGGCCTGGATGGCGTATGTCTTGGTTACACCGGGATAGGAGAGGGCAATCTTTTCAAGGTCATTCAGACGCTTGATGTATGCCTCGACAATCTCACGGCGGGCACCGGGACGGGCACCTGATATGGCATCGCATATCTGTACGATGGGTGCAATGAGGCTGGTCATCTCACACTCCTCGTGGTGGGCGCCGATGGCGTTGCAGATATCCGGTTTCTCCTTATATTTCTCTGCCAGATGCATACCGTACTCGGCGTGTGCCATCTCTGTTTCCTCATCGGGTACCTTACCTATATCATGAAGCAAGCCGGCGCGTTTGGCCTTTTTGGGGTTGAGGCCCAGCTCTGCGGCCATGACGGCGCAAAGGTTTGCGGTCTCACGTGCGTGCTGCAACAGGTTCTGTCCGTATGAAGAACGGTATTTCATCTTACCTATCAGGCGGATAAGCTCAGGATGCAGACCGTGTATGCCCAGGTCTATCGTGGTGCGCTTACCGGTCTCGATGATTTCATCCTCAACCTGCTTCTGTACCTTGGCTACAACCTCCTCAATGCGGGCGGGGTGAATACGGCCATCGGCTACAAGCTGGTGCAGGGCCAGACGGGCAATCTCACGGCGAACGGGATCAAATGCTGAGATAACTATAGCCTCAGGAGTATCATCAACCACGATTTCTACGCCGCAGGCGGCCTCGATGGCGCGGATGTTACGTCCCTCACGGCCTATGATACGGCCCTTCATCTCATCGTTCTCAATATGGAATACGGTAACTGAGTTCTCAATAGCAGTCTCAGTGCCGATGCGCTGTATGGTTTGGATGACAATCTTCTTGGCCTCCTTGCTGGCGGTCATCTTGGCATCGTCCATTATCTCATTGATGTAAGATGCAGCTTCGGTCTTGGCCTCCTCCTTGAGTGATTCCACAAGGCGGTTCTTGGCTTCCTCAGCTGACAGGCCGCTTATTACCTCAAGTTTCTCACGCTCCTGCATCTGGAGTTTCTCAAGTTCCTCCTTCTTGCCCTCAATAACTGTGATCTGGGCTTCAAGGTTCTCTCTTACGGCATCGGCCTCCTGATGCTTGCGCTGCAGGTCACTCTGACGCTGGTTGAGCTGCATCTCCTTCTGGCGCAGACGGTTCTCGTTCTGCTGGAGTTTCTGGTCTCTGATCTGGACCTCTTTCTCTAATTCTGCCTTTTTATTTAGGAATTTCTCCTTTACTTCAAGCAGTTTGTCACGTTTGATGGCTTCTGCCTGGTTCTCTGCCTCTTCCAGACGATTCTGGACTTTCTTATTTAAACTGCTGCTGGACAGGAAGTACGCAATCACTGCGCCAACCAGGAGTCCAACAATTCCTGAAATGATGTATAACATAGTCTATCTCCCGTTATGTTGTATATATAATACGCACTGACCTGCTACGGAAGGGTTGGGAGACCACCCTTCTGACAGGAAAGTGCGCTGAAAATGCTTGATTTGTCAGGGATTCACTCTGCTCCGGATTCTGTTCCTATGCCCAGGATGGAGTCAAGTTCCTTATCCATCTGGCGGATCTTATCCTTATATGGAGCCGTATCATTGAAATCCTCCAGCATGATGTTCACCATTGCTATATGCACGGCGGCCATCACGTAGTATTTCTCTTCACTCAACTGCGGAAAATGTTCGCGGTAACGGTTGAGTTTATCGTTGATACGTCTGGCAGCTTCACGATACAGCCTCTCATCCTTTCTGTGGATGGTGAGAGGGTAGTATGATCCGCCTACCATCAGCTTGATTTCAAACAAATCATCCATTGCTTCTGCCATATCTGTCAAACATTCAATAGTTTAATGCAATGGTCTATCTCGCGCACCAGCCCTGATACCCTACGTTTGGTGTCATCTATGTCATGACCCGAAACTTCAAGAACCTTAGACCGTTTCAAATTCTGGTATGATTCCTGCTGGCTAGCAAGTTCCTCTTTCAACTGCCTGATTTCCTCATCCTTAGCCTCGATCTGGCTGCGGAGTTCAGAATTGCTGCATTTGACCGTGTCGTAGAGATCCACAAGTTTGCGGATCTTACCTTCGAACTGCTCAATCAGTTTGGAATCGTCTTCAGTCATAGTCCCTGACTATAATACCGGAATTTTGAAGTACAAATATACTTAAAATTGGGAAATATGTCAACAGCAGCACCTATTTTTGTCTGTTTTTGAGCATTTCCCTGGCAGCCTCAAGGTCCTCCTTCTTTCGGGGTTCCTTCTTGGCCAGAATGAGCGTGTTGAAAGCATACTCGCTCATCCAGTTCTCACTGAATCCTAAGTGCTGCTGATACTGACGGATGCTGAACACCGTCTTGTAGCTGGCTTCATCCTTCCATGAGTTGTTGGTCATGATCTTGTGGACTGCATCCTCTGTCATAGTACGCAGGGCACCGCGCATGAATGATGGAACGCGGAATTTCCACTTGAGGATGGTGCCTACCTGCATCATCAAATCTGAGCTGAATCCCTGGAACTGGAACATAAACGGCTGTAGCATATTCACGTTGCGGCAGTTCTTGCGGATGCAGGTGTCAATCTCCTTGAAGAAACCGTCTGATATGCCGTACATCTGTCCCATCATCTTCTTGCAACGGGCCTTCTCAGCCACGCCCAGCTTGTTTCCCTGGGTCTGTATCTTGAGACCACGCTTGAATGTGGCCAGGTCAGGAAGCATGTTGATGTTTGTTATTCCAAGGTTTCCTGCTATCTCGGCCTGCAGGTAAACGCGGATAAGAGTCATGAAATCCTCCATTCCACCTACGTTTTCAACCTCGTCTTTCTTCTTTGAGAAAATGTTCTTTAAAAAGCCCATATTCTGTTACCTTATTATTCTTAAATTGTTTTAACCTTAATACTTTCGTAATTGTGCGCGAAAGTAAAAAGAATTTCTTAATTTTGCGCCGTTTTTAAGGAGAAAGAGAATTTCTAGTATAATAAACAACCTAAATCAAACAAAATGATCAAACTCGGTATTAACGGTTTTGGCCGTATCGGTCGCATGGTTTTCCGTGCTGCTGTTGAGAACTTTGGTAACGACATTCAGGTCGTAGGTATCAATGATCTGCTG
>CACYHN010000054.1 GCA_902774275.1 uncultured Bacteroidales bacterium | reverse complement strand
TGAGCATCCGCAGTATGCTGAGAACGTGTTCCTGGCAGGTGATGCCAAGAACGGTGCCAGCCTTGTGGTCCGCGCACTTGCAAGCGGCCGTGAGACTGCTGCAAAGGTTGATGCATATCTCAAGAGTAAATGATATGGGTGTGATCCGTTTCACAAAGATGCAGGGCCTTGGCAATGACTACATTTACGTCAATGCTATGGAATACCACATCAGCAACCCTGAAAAGTTCTCTATACGCTATAGTGACCGCCGCAAGGGTATAGGCTCTGACGGACTTATCATGATAGGCAGGTCTGCCATTGCTGATTTCAGCATGAGGATTTTCAATGCCGACGGTTCCGAGGCCCGTATGTGTGGCAACGGTGCGCGTTGTGTCGGTAAGTATCTGCATGACAAAGGATTAACCGCCAAGACAGAAATTAGGCTCGAGACTCTTTCCGGCATCAAGATCCTAAAGTTGCACTTAGGTGCAGACGGCACTGTGGAAACCGTTACGGTCAATATGGGGCAGGGGCTGCCGCTTAAGGTGAATCACGGTACAGGCACATTGGTAGGAGAAACACTCAATGTGGGTGAAGGACCCACCGTATGCTCTGCCATAGATATGGGTAACCCGCATCTGGTAATGTTCGTAAAGGATGCCGAGAAAGCGCATGTAAATGAGGTGGGGCCGTTTATGGAGCACCACAGCATGTTCCCGGACCGTGCCAACATAGAGTTTGCCCAGGTCCTGGATCGTAAACATATACGTATGCGTGTATGGGAACGCGGCAGTGGCATAACTTTTGCATGTGGTACAGGTGCGTGCGCTACGGCGGTGGCATCGGCCATGCAGGGATATACTGATCCGGATGGCTGTGATGTGATAATGGACGGCGGTACGCTCACGGTTTCATGGAATCCCCAGACTAAGGAGGTGCTGATGACCGGTGCTGCAGAGTTCGTGTTTGAAGGAACTGTAACAGAATAAGATATACATGATAAAAGCAAATCTGAATTTTTCAAAACTGCCGCAGAGATACCTCTTTCTTGATATAGCAAAGAGGGTTGCTGCGTATAGTGAGAAACACCCCGGCGCTGATATCATCCGCATGGGTATAGGTGATGTGACCAAGCCGCTGGTTCCTGCCGTGATTGAGGCTATGCATAAGGCTGTCGATGACTGCGCAGCATCTGACACCTTCCACGGTTACGGCCCAGAGCGCGGTTACCTCTGGCTGAGAGAGGCTATCGTAAAGGGTGATTACGCTCCGCTGGGAGTAAAGATGGATGCCGATGATATTTTCATCAATGATGGCGCCAAGAGTGATACCGGTAATATAGGTGACATACTGGCACCTGGCACAGTGGTTGGCATTACTGATCCTGTCTATCCCGTATATGTTGATACCAACCTTATGCGCGGCAATGTGATCAAGTACATTACCTGCAGTGCTGAGAACGGATTCACAGGAGATATACCTAAGGAGAAACTGGATGTCATCTATCTTTGCTACCCCAATAACCCCACAGGTGCAGTGATAACCCGCAGCAAGCTGAAACAGTGGGTTGATTACGCTCTTGAGGCCGGTGCCCTCATCATGTATGATTCAGCCTACGAGGCTTTTATCCGTAACGCCGATATACCTCATTCAATATATGAGATAGAGGGTGCAAGGAAGTGCGCCATAGAGTTCCGCAGCTTCTCCAAGACCGCAGGTTTTACTGGAGTAAGATGCGGTTATACCGTTATCCCACAGGAACTTATTGTTAAGGATGAAAGCGGCCAGCCGGTTAACCTGAACGCTCTCTGGGAGCGCCGCCAAAGCTGCAAGTTCAACGGAGCCTCATACATCTCCCAGCGTGGAGCCCTTGCAGTCTATTCAGAAAAGGGCCGAGCCCAGACAAGAGCCACCATAGACTACTACCTGGAGACCGCCCGCATAATCAGAATGAATATGGAAGAGCTCGGTTTGGAGCCCCAGGGAGGTGAAAACGCCCCCTACATCTGGGCCAAGACTCCCAATGGAATGAGTTCATGGGATTTCTTTGACGAGCTGCTTAATAAAGCCCAGGTTGTAGTAACGCCCGGTAGCGGATTCGGTCCCGCCGGTGAAGGATACTTCAGAATTACATCCTTCGCCGACCGCCAGAGAACCATAGAAGCAATGGAAAGAATTAAAAACATGTTGAAGATATAAATGGAGAGAGAAGCAGTTCTAATACTTGAAGACGGAACCCAGTACCGTGGCCGCTCGTTCGGCTATGAGAAGTCGGTATCGGGCGAGTTGGTCTTCTACACAGCCATGACCGGCTATCCCGAGAGTTTGAGTGACCCGTCATACAAGGGCCAGATCCTAGTGCCAACATTCCCGTTGATAGGCAATTACGGAGTGCCCGGAGACGAGACAGTAAATGGTATTTCCAAGTTTTATGAGTCGGACAGAATACAGTGTTCGGCTCTTGTCATCTCTCAGTACTCGGCCGAATACAGCCATTGGGACTCGGCCAAGAGTCTGGGCGAGTGGCTAAAGAAGTGGGAGGTTCCAGGTATCTACGGCATTGATACAAGGGCTCTTACCAAGCGCCTGCGCGAGAAGGGCGCCATGCTGGGCAAGATAGTGTTCGGTGATGAGGATATACCGTTCTATGATCCCAATAAGGACAATCTGGTATCACAGGTATCATGCCCCGAGATAAAGCAGTACGGAAACGGAAAGTATAAGGTACTGATGGTAGATTGCGGTATGAAGAACAACATACTGCGCTGCCTGCTTGACTACAACGTACAGATTAAGCGCGTGCCCTGGAACTATGACTTCAGCGGTGAGGATTATGACGGCCTGTTCATATCAAACGGCCCCGGCGACCCCGCAATGTGCACTGAGACCATAGCAAACATACGTAAGGCACTGCAGCAGGACAAGCCCATCATGGGTATCTGCCTGGGCAACCAGCTGCTGGCACTTGCCGCAGGAGCCAAGACCTACAAGCTCAAGTACGGACACCGCGGACATAACCAGACAGTACGCATTCCGGGTACCCATAAGTGCTTTGTGACATCACAGAACCACGGTTTTGCCATAGATGACAGCACGTTGCCTGCAGACTGGGAACGTATGTTTGAGAACCTGAATGACGGTACGAATGAGGGTATAAAACACAAGTCGAAACCCTTCTTCTCAACCCAGTTTCATCCTGAGGCATCAAGTGGACCTACTGATACAGGTAACCTGTTCGGTATGTTTGTGGAGAATATGATAAACGCCCAGAGCAGTGAGAGCCATCAAGCTGGCTTGAATGGCCGAGTCGTGAAGGGCGAAGACGAAGTCAACTACTCTAAGAAATGAATGATGCTATGGAAGATGTAAAGAGAGTACTTGTGCTCGGATCAGGAGCACTCAAGATAGGTCAGTCAGGTGAGTTTGACTACTCCGGTTCACAGGCTCTTAAGGCTCTGCGTGAGGACGGCAAATACACCATACTTATAAACCCCAATATAGCCACAGTCCAGACATCAGAGGGTGTGGCCGATGCCATCTATTATCTGCCCATCACCGCCACATTCGTGGAGAAGGTAATCCAGAAGGAGAAACCCGATGGCATTATGCTGGCATTCGGTGGCCAGACAGCATTGAACTGCGGTGTGGAACTCTACAAGAGCGGCATACTGGAGAAATACGGCATCAAGGTACTGGGTACTCCGGTTCAGGCTATAATCAACACTGAGGACCGTGAGCTGTTTGCCGATATGATGCACTCCATAAATGTAAAGACTCCGCGTAGCGAGGCCGTAAACAATATGGAGGAGGCCCTTAAGGTGGTCAAGGAGATTGGTTATCCTGTAATCGTTCGTGCAGCCTATACGCTGGGCGGTCTGGGTTCAGGTTTCTGCTCCAATGATGAGGAACTCAAGAGGGTTGCTGCATCGGCCTTCTCATATTCTCCGCAGATTCTGGTTGAGGAGTCACTCAAGGGCTGGAAGGAGATTGAGTATGAGGTGGTGCGTGACCGTTATGACAACTGCATCACGGTCTGCAACATGGAGAACTTTGACCCGCTGGGCATCCATACCGGTGAGAGTGTGGTTGTGGCTCCCTCACAGACACTCAGTGACCATGAGTATCACAAGCTGCGCCGCATTGCAATCGATATCATCCGCCACGTGGGTATAGTGGGAGAGTGCAACGTACAGTATGCCCTTGATCCCAATTCCGATGATTACCGCGTGATTGAGGTTAACGCCCGTCTGAGCCGCTCATCGGCCCTGGCATCAAAGGCTACGGGTTATCCTCTGGCATTTGTTGCTGCAAAACTGGGTCTTGGATATGGTCTGGATGAGATACCAAACTCTGTAACCAAGGTTACATCGGCCTGCTTTGAGCCCGCCCTGGACTATGTGGTATGTAAGATTCCGCGTTGGGACCTGGGTAAGTTTGAGGGCGTTTCACGTCTGATAGGCTCCAGTATGAAGTCTGTGGGTGAGATCATGTCCATAGGACGCACCTTTGAGGAGGCTATCCAGAAGGGTATGCGTATGATAGGGCAGGGGCTTCACGGATTTGTGTGCAACAACGTGCATGTGCCTGACATTGAGCAGGAACTGGTTAATCCTACTGACCGCCGTCTGCCGGCCATTGAGCAGGCTTTTGCGCAGGGTTACACCGTAGATAAGCTGCATGAGCTGACCAAGATTGACAAGTGGTTCCTGTGCCGTCTGGCAAACATCCACAATATAAAGGAGCAGCTGGTTGCTGCCGGTGACCTTAAGAATGTCAGCGAGGATCTGCTGTGTGAGGCCAAATGCATGGGATTCAGTGATTATCAGATAGGTAAGCTTACCATATCTGGTGATAAGCTTAACCCGCATGAGAAACAGGCTGCCGTACGCAAGTATCGTAAGGGCTTGGGCGTTCTGCCTGTGGTAAAGCAGATTGATACGCTGGCTGGCGAGTATCCGGCATTCACAAACTACCTGTACATTACCTATAACGGAACGGAGAACGATGTTCAGTTTGAGCAGGACGGCAAGTCTGTGGTTGTACTGGGTAGCGGTGCTTACCGCATTGGTTCATCTGTTGAGTTTGACTGGTGCGGTGTGGCTGCCGTCAAGAAGATTCAGGAGATGGGTTACCGCGCCGTTATGATTAACTACAACCCTGAGACCGTAAGTACTGACTACGATACTTGTGACCGTCTGTTCTTTGATGAATTGACTCTGGAGCGTGTATTGGATATATGCGATATGGAGGCTCCCAAGGGTGTTATCGTATCAACCGGCGGTCAGATTCCTAATAACCTGGCTCTGCTGCTGGATCATGAGGGAATTAACATCCTGGGTACATCGGCCAAGAGCATAGATATGGCTGAGGACCGTCAGAAGTTCTCTGAGATGTGTGACTCTCTGGGTATTGACCAGCCGCGTTGGAAGGAACTTACCAGCATGGATGATATCTGGAGCTTTGTTGATGAGGTGGGTCTGCCTGTGCTTATCCGTCCGTCATACGTGCTGTCAGGTGCCGCCATGCGTGTGGTAAGTGACCGTGCGGAACTTGAGACTGCTTTGAATAACGCTGCTGTGGTTAGCCAGGAGCACCCGGTTGTGGTGACTGAGTTCCTGCAGCGTGCCAAGGAGGTTGAGATTGATGCCGTAGCTCAGAACGGCGTGATCAAGTGCTACGCAATCAGTGAGCACATTGAGTTTGCCGGCGTACATTCCGGTGATGCTACTGTGGTGTTCCCTGCCCAGAAGCTCTACTACGAGACAATACGTCAGATCAAGAAGATATCCAAGAAGATTGCGGGCGCGCTGAACATATCGGGACCCTTCAATATCCAGTTCCTGGCTAAGGAGAACAGTATCAAGGTTATTGAATGTAACCTGCGTGCATCACGCTCGTTCCCGTTCGTAAGCAAGATCACCAAGTTCAACTTTATAGGTATGGCTACTGAGATCATGCTGGGTAAGGAGGTTGAGCCTTTCGGTAAGACGTTTGCCGATATTGACTATGTGGGTGTAAAATGCTCTCAGTTCTCGTTTGCCCGTCTGCTCAAGGCTGATCCCATACTGGGTGTGGATATGGCTTCTACCGGTGAGGTTGCCTGTATCGGCGACAACTACCATGAGGCTCTGCTCAAGAGTATGATATCGGTAGGTACCCGCGTTCCGTCAAAGGAGAAGGGCATCCTGCTGTCATCGGGCCCCACAAAGTCCAAGATTGACCTGCTGGATGCAGCGCGTATCCTGGATGATTACGGCTATAAGATCTATGCTACAAGTGGTACGGCCCATTTCCTTGAGGAGAACGGCGTTAAGGTGCAGGAGGTGCTGCACTGGCCGGATTCTGATGAGAAACCCAATGTGATTGACTATATGCGCGGCGGCAAGATTGACCTGGCCATAAACATTCCCAAGAACAATACTGCACGTGAGCTTGAGAACGGCTACAAGATAAGGCGTACGGCGGTTGATTTCAATATCCCGCTCATTACAAACGCCCGTCAGGCCAGTGCCTTCATCTACGCCTTCTGCAAGATTGGAGTTGACGGCCTTGCCATAAAACGCATTGACGAATACGTATAAGAATCTGTTTAATTTTGTTCCGTATATATGGAAGAATTGCATCACGAATGTGGAGTGTTTGGCATCTACGGAGTAGAGAATGCCTCACAGTATGCCTATTATGCACTGCATAGCCTGCAGCACCGCGGTCAGCAGGGTTGCGGTATTGTCAGCGCCGATAAACATGGCATGCATCTGCATAAGGGTGCAGGGCTGGTGATTGAGATATTCGGCCAGAATCATCTGGATGAGCTGACCGGCAACATGGCCATCGGTCATGTCCGATATCCGACCACCAATGTGGGCGGTATGGAGAATATCCAGCCGTTCACGTTCCATCATTATACGGGAGATTTTGCTTTAGCACACAACGGTAACATTATAAATTCCAAGGAGTTAAGACTTTATCTTGAACGTCGCGGAAGCCTGCTGCAGACCACGTCTGACAGTGAGTTGTTTGCCCATCTTATCAAGAAAGATCCAACAGAGGAAGACCGTATAATAAACCTGATCAATGCGCTGAACATGATTGAGGGCGCTTTCTCATTGGTCATTATGACTCCCAACCGTATTTATGCGTGCCGCGACAAGTACGGGTTCCATCCGCTTTCCATTGCCAAGCTGGGTGAAGGTTATGTGGTGGCCAGTGAGACCTGTGCATTCGATGCTATTGGAGCCGAGTTCATACGTGACGTGAATCCCGGTGAGGTGATCTCAATAGATCATCACGGCATACGCTCCAATGACTATTCAAAGCTTAGGAGTCATCGTATGTGCGTTATGGAATATATCTACTTTGCCCGCCCGGACAGTGATATTGAGGGCTGCAACGTGCATTCATTCCGCAAGCTGTCAGGTCGTCTGCTCTATGAGGAGCATCCTGTTGATGCCGATATCGTGGTGGGTGTGCCTGATTCCAGCCTTAGCGCCGCAATGGGTTACGCTGAGGCCAGCGGCATCCCGTATGAGATGGGTCTGCTCAAGAGCAAATATGTGGGACGTACGTTCATTCAGCCTGCACAGGAACTGCGTGACAAGGGCGTAAAGATGAAGCTTTCACCTGTGCGCAGCATCGTGAGCGGCAAACGTGTAATCCTGATTGATGATTCAATAGTGCGCGGAACCACATCGCGCCAGATTGTACGTATGCTGCGTGATGCCGGCGCTACTGAGGTTCATGTATGCATTGCAAGCCCCAAGTACGCTTTCCCATGCTACTACGGCGTTGATACCGGCACATATGATGAGCTTATAGGTGCAAGCCATACTGTAGATGAGATTCGTGACTTCATAGGCGCTGATTCACTCTATTACCTCTCATTGGAAGCACTTTACAAATCATCGGGCCGCTCCATGGCCAGATGTGAGCTCTGCACCGCCTGCTTCAACGGTGAATATCCCACCAACCTCTACAAATATGAGGATGATTTGAAGAAGCACAAAAGCTGTTGATAAGTAAGCCCAATTGAAAGTTGTTTATTGAGAATTGAGAATTAATTTTGTGCCCATAATTCTTTGAATATGGGAAAGTTCAGCACAATTTTCAAGTCTTCAGTACTTGCAGGTATCTGCATCGGAATAGCAGGATTCGGTTTTCTGGCATTGGGTGGCGTTGTAGGCGCCGTAATGTTCGCTTTTGGCCTTATCACGGTGGTTTGTTACAAACTCAAGCTCTATACCGGTACGGCCGGATTCATTGTCAAGGGTGAAGTAGGGGATCTGCTTCTGATTCTGGTAGGCAACATAGTAGGCTGCCTGCTGGTTTCTCTGCTTGCCAGAGTATCACCGATGCCGCTTCAGGAGGCTGCTCAGAAGATTCTTGAGGGCCGATTGGCTATCGGTCCCGTACGTGCAGGCCTGCTTGCCATAGGTTGCGGATTCCTGATGACTACGGCTGTCACCTTTGCCCGCAGGAACCAATGGCTGCCGCTGCTTTTTGCAGTCCCCATGTTCATACTCTGCGGATTCCCGCACTGCATTGCCGATGCATTCTACTACCTCACGGTTCCGTTCAGCTTCATTAAGGAAAACCTTTGTAGCGTGCTGCTGCTTTATATCTGCCTGGTTATAGGCAATTTCATAGGTTGCAACCTCTACCGCCTGATAATGATAGGTGAGGAGAAGGTATAAAAACGCAAAGGGGACGGTTTTTTTGTGCCCTTTTGATAATAATCCTAGAAGCGAGAGTAGAGAAAGCTTGTTTTCTATACCGAGCGACGAGGAGGAAAAACGTAGTTTAACGGGAGGGGCCCGTGCCTAAGAAGATGCTCTGGAAGATGGGAACTTGTTCACGTCTTTCAGAGCGTCTTATTAGGGATGGGAGGGATAGCGCGAAGCGCGTAGTTTCAGATACTGATACCTCAAAAGTTCTCTTGGAAGAGGGGCACAAAAAGAAGCAGCCTGACCTCACGGCCAGGCTGTTCCTATTATTAACCCTAAACTTATGAAAATCTTATATACTTGTTGTCTTTATTTTGCTGTGCGGTTGTTGATGTACTCCATCGGGATGCTGTTGATGGCAACCTCGTTCTGAGCTGTAACCAGAACTGCGCTGAACTTCTCGGTGTACTCATCCTTGAGATCCTCAATCTTAGCGGTCTTGGTCTCGTCATTGATATCAGCGCGGCATACATCCTCAATGTCTGAGAGCATCTTCTGGTACATTGGTATGAACTGGAGGGCGTCAGCCTGGCTGAGTTCGGCAACTACGTCGGCTACGGTAGCCTCGTTCTCGTTAACACTCTGAGCATTTGCTCCAAATCCGATGAACAGTGCTGCGATGGCAGCGATGATAGTCTTTTTCATAATTCTTATTTTTTTTGTTTTTACTTATCTTGTTTTTGTGAACTTGCTTTCTTGCGTCGTTC
This sequence comes from uncultured Bacteroidales bacterium, assembly GCA_902774275.1. GTDB lineage: Bacteria > Bacteroidota > Bacteroidia > Bacteroidales > Bacteroidaceae > Colenecus. The sequence goes on along the minus strand of CACYHN010000054.1, from coordinate 5,183 downwards.
GTAATTAAGATTCAAAAAATGGGAGAAGGTTAAGCGAGAAGTTAATTATTTATCCTTCGTTAACATAATACTTAACAAACTGTCAATTTTGAAAACATAGTTAACAAAAAGAAAATCAGCGATAAACATAATTTATCGCTGATTTCTCCTTTTGACCTTACTTATTTATTTATGAACTACGTTTGTTCTGCGCTTTGTGCTGTTTTTCGCGGTGTTCATTAATAATAGTATATAAACAGTTGAAGGTTAAATAATCACATCAATATATTTGTGAAGGTGTGTTTGCTGTTTTGGATTCCGATTTCAGATAGAGGTCAAAGATGTTCTTGCCTGTCCAGCGGGTGGTAGGGATATCGGCTTCATTGAGTGTGGCGTCAAGTGTTGAGGGGCGCTTGTCAAAAGCCATTTCCACAAATGAACAGAAGATGTCAGTTGATCCGGGGAGCCAGCATGATACCTCATGTTGGTTACCTTCACAGCGTATTATCCAGTGATTGTAATTCTGTTTATCCATGATCTTGTCTATCTTGCTGGCACCGCGCATCTTGGCTTGGAACGGCATTCCAAATGACTTGTATGACACAATCTTGTCCTTAGTACCATGGAATAACAGGGTAGGTGCAGGCGGTGTCTTGTATTTGAGGTCCTTCTTGCGGCATAACAGGCCGCCTGCGTATGGTACAACGGCGGCCGGCATCCATCCCTCCGGCAGAGTGCTTGCGGTAGGTTGTGAGTTTGCCCTGGCGTGGTCAAGCTCCAGTACGGTTACCGCTCCTGCGGAGTTGCCGGTAAGCACAATACGGTCGGGGTTGATGTCCAGCATGTTGGCATTGTGGCATATCCATTCTATAGCATCGGAACAGTCTTCTACTGCCATGTCTATGCATTTCCTGAACATGGCTGTGTATTTGAACAGGTTGTTGTGCTCAGCTACGAACTGTTGGTCGCGTAGGGCCAAGCGGTAGTCTATGGATATGACTGTGAATCCACGCTCTACAAGAGGTTCTGCCGACTGTATTATATAGAGGTTATCGCGGGTACCTAAATAGAAACCTCCTCCGAACAGGATCACTACGCAAGCCTTATCCTCACGCGGGTTGACAGGTTTATATACATCGAGATACAGTACCGAGTCACGCATGGCATACATATATGTCTTGCGTTCAGGCAGTTTGCTGTTTTGCGCTGAAACCTTACATGGTGTGGCAAGTAATGAAAGTATTGCCAGTAATAATGAGTATTTGATGATAATCCTGAACATCTTGGTAAAAAGTATTATTTCATTACAAAGATAATATCAAAAACAAATTGTCTGCGCGAAAATGTTATTTTTGCGATATAATATTCCAGGCAATGAAGAGAACAATACTTATACTGGCGCTGCTTATGGCAGTAGTATCAGTCAGGGCCGATGAGGGCATGTGGATGCTTCCCACACTCAAGAAGATGAACCAGACTGACATGAAGAAACTGGGGCTAAAGATCAAGGCATCAGATATTTATAGTGAGAAGAAAGCTTCAATCAAGGATGCTGTGGCGCGTTTTGGTAGCGGCTGTACGGCTGAGCTGATATCGGACCGCGGGCTGTTGGTGACCAACCACCATTGCGGCTATTCCTATATCCAGGGCCTTTCCACTCCTGAGCACAATTATCTGGAGGACGGATTCTGGGCTATGAATCAGGGGGAGGAGATCCCCGTTCCGGGGCTTACGGTCACATTCCTGCAGAGTATGACTGATATCACAGGTCTGGCACAGGATAAGGCCGATACGCTGTTGGCAAGGACGCGTAGGGCAAATCCAGGCTGTCAGGTGCAGGTGACCGGGTTCTATGACGGAAACCAGAGCTATATCATAGTCAATAAGGTATATCGTGACGTGCGTTTTGTGGGCGCTCCGCCTGCATCGGCCGGTAAGTTTGGCGGTGAGACCGATAACTGGATGTGGCCGCGCCATACGTGTGATTTCTCAATGTTCCGCGTCTATACAGACCGTAACGGAAATCCGGCAGATTACAGTGAGGATAATATCCCTCTGCGTCCCAAACGTTTCCTGAGCATATCGCTTAAGGGAATGGATGAGGGCGATTTTGCCATGGTTATGGGTTATCCTGCACGTACGCAGCGTTTCCAGACGGCTTCACAGCTGGAACTGATGATGGATGTTCAGGATGTTCGTATTGCAGCCCGTACTGTCCGTCAGGATGTCATGTGGAAGGGTATGCGCTCCAATGATACAATAAGCCTTATGTATGCCAATAAGTATGCTTCATCGGCAAATGGATGGAAGAAATGGCGCGGTATGAAGGAGAGTTTCGCTGATCTGGATGTGATAGCCCGTCAGCGTCAGAAGGAGGCCGATTTCATGGAGTGGGTCAATGCCAAGCCTAAACGTGCGGCCAAATACGCTACGGCATTATCGGAGATAGAGGATGCGGTGCATGCCAACACGGAGTATAACATAAGGAATGCTGTATATAGTGAGAGCCTGGGCAATATTGAACTGCTCCGGCTGTCACAGATGAGAGGCGCTGACAGGGAGGCGTTCTACCGCAATTACAGCCCTACGCTTGATTGTGAGATAGCCAAGGCTATGGTAAGGTTCTATGAGGAGAATGGCAGCCCCAAGGATTCACTTGACCTCTCTGATCTGGATGTTGACACGCTGTTTGCATATAGTGCTTACGCGGACCCTGACAAGCTCAAATCCATGGATAACAAGGAACTTGCCGATGATCCGGTATCCAAGCTTAATGCTCTGATCAGGAAAGCCCGCAGGCAAATAAGCAACTCATATTCACCGGATGATGTGAATAGGCGTGAAGCGGCATCCAAGAAATTAACGGCAGGACTGATGGAGTGGAACAAGGGGGCCAAGCTGTATCCTGATGCAAACTCCACCTGTCGCCTTACATATGGAACGGTGCAGGGTTATACTACTAAGGAGGGTAAGAAATATGACTATTATACCTCAATGAAGGGCGTGATTGACAAGGAGGATCCTACAAACTATGAGTTCCGCGTTCCTGCCCGTCAGAAAGAGCTGTATGAGGCACGTGACTTTGGGCAGTATGCCGGCCCGGATGGTGATGTACCAGTATGTTTCATTACCAATCTTGACATAACCGGCGGTAACTCCGGCAGCCCTGTGATGGATGCTGAGGGTAATCTGATAGGCTTGGCCTTTGACGGTAACTGGGAGGCTATGAGCAGTGACGTTATATTTGAACCGGAGCTTACCCGCTGCATATGTGTTGATATACGCTATGTGCTGTGGATGATGGATAAGTTCGGTGGCGCAGGGTATCTGCTTGATGAGATGAATATTGTAAGATAAATAATTGATTATAAGTAATATATTTGTTTGTTTTTAAAGTTTGGTATTATGGAAAAGAAGAGGATAGTTGTACTGAGTGGATCAGGCATAAGCGCCGAGAGTGGTATAGCTACGTTCCGCGGCGGGAACGGCCTCTGGGATAATGAACCCGTTGAGGCTGTAGCTACTGTTGACGGTTGGTACCGTGATCCGGCGCGTGTGCTGCGTTTCTATAATGAACGTCGTGCCCAGCTGGCAACCGTAGAGCCCAATGAGGCGCACAGGATTGTGGCTGAACTGGAAAAGGATTTTGACGTGTGCGTTGTTACACAGAATGTGGATAATCTTCATGAGCGTGCAGGCAGCACCAATATAATACATCTGCATGGTGAACTGACCAAGGTCCGTCCGGAAGATACATATACCGATATGGACTGGTGGAGTGAGCGTTACGTGCAGGATATAGGTTATAAGGCTATCAATATGGGTGATAAGGGCGGTCCGCACAATACCCAATTGCGTCCGCATATAGTATGGTTCGGTGAGCAGGTGCCAAACCTGCAGAAGGCTGCCGATGAGGTGAGTAGGGCAGACATTCTGCTTATCGTAGGTACATCGATGCAGGTCTATCCTGCGGCAGGCCTCTACCAGTATGCTCCGTCAGGCTGCAAAATCTATATGATTGATCCTGATCCGGCTGCTGCCGCACATGTTAGCGGTGTGGTGCACATTCGGGAGGTGGCTACGGCGGGGATGCGGAAGTTCAAGGAATTAATTGAGAATTGAAAATTCTTTTAGTCGCTTCGCTTGGTAAAAGCGCCCCTTCGGGTCGAGCGGAAAATTGAAAAAATGATGATTAGCAAGGATAGTATTGAGACGGCCTACGCCTTTCTTCATCAGAAACTCAGAGTGTATGAGCATTCCACTCTTGATTGGCAGAAGGATGACATTGAGATGATAATCGGAGACTATGCCGACCAGATCAATCCCGAACTTCTGCAGATGCTGTCAAGCGGCCGTGCTGACTATCTTAAGGACCATAAAAAATTCCAGGACGACATAACCCATGCGGTTACCGTCCTGGAATCTATGCTTTAGTTATCTTTTACTGTTGGTTTTCCTCCTCAAGGGTGTAGAATGAACTGCCGTCAAAGCAGTGGGTGCAGATGCGCTCCTTGGGCAGGCCGATAGCTTTAACAAGCGATTCTATCGATGTGAACTTAAGCGTGGTAAGCTGCAGACGCTTGGCTATCTCGTCAACCATCCTGTTATATTCAGGTGTGCCTGTAGTGGCGTATTTGCTGAGAGTCTCCTGGCTGGGGTTGTCGCCCTCAAAATCCTTAATAACACGGCGGCTGATAAGCTCAAGCTCGCTCTTGCTTGCAGAGTAATTCACAAACGGGCATCCGTAGATAAGGGGAGGGCATGATATTCTCATGTGGGCAGCCTTTACGCCAGACTCATAGAACTCATGTGAGTTATCCTTAAGCTGTGTGCCGCGGACGATACTGTCATCACAGAACACCAGACGCTTGCCGTTGAGAATCTCCTTGTTTGATATGAGCTTCATCTTGGCCACAAGGTTACGGCGTGACTGGTCGGTAGGCATGAAAGAACGCGGCCAGGTTGGGGTGTATTTGGCTACGGCTCTTGTGTATGGGCATTTGTGACCCTCTGCATAACCAACCGCCATACCTACGCCGCTGTCAGGAATTCCGCATGCACCATCAACCTCAACATCATCCTCGCGACCCATAACGCGCCCCAGTTCATTGCGGGCATCCTCAACGTTTCGGCCCTCATAGCAACTGGTGGGGAATCCGTAATAAACCCACAGGAAAGAGCATATCTGCATCTTCTTGTTGGGC
>CACYHN010000053.1 GCA_902774275.1 uncultured Bacteroidales bacterium | reverse complement strand
CACAGCATATTCATTCCCTATTCAGGTCAGATGAACGGCAATGAGCCTATTGAAATAGGAAAACAGTTCTCTCTCTGGACATCGATTGCAGGCCGTGGTACCAGAGGAAGCTGTTTCAGCACCATAGGTTCAGTAAACGGAATGATGGGAGGTTTGTCGGAACTGCCCCCGGTTGAAGTACTGAGAATGGCATTTGACTTTATGTTCAACGGTTATGAAAGCAGATTCTTGGGAATGAATATACGTCCCGTGCGTTCCCTTACAGATGATATGTTTACATCTCTCTCACTGCCTGATGAGAGAATTGATATAAGTTATGGTGCCATACGCAATGTGGAAGCTGTGATGATGCCCTCCGGACGTCCAATCAAACCAACCTCTGTCAACTGGAGCTCATCGGCACCACAGATTGTATCCATCGATGAAAACGGCTTTTTGACAGCTGTGGGACAGGGCACATGCGTGATTACCGCAGAGACTGAGGGGCGTAAGGCTCAGATGACCGTGAATGTGTCATTGCCCGTACCGGAGCCTGTTGACCTGGGACTCAGCGTGATGTGGGCATCGGCCAATCTGGGCGCTTCAGCGCCCGATGAGGCTGGCGGATATTTTGCCTGGGGCGAGACAACTCCCAAGCCGGGTCTTTACAGCGGCGAGAATTATAAGTTCGGCCAATATACGAATGAAATGACCAAGTATAATTTCTATACCAGTCCCGGTCAGTGGGGTGGAGCCAAATACCCGCTTGATTACAAAGAGACTCTTGACCCTGAAGATGATGCAGCCGCAGTACTTCTGGGTAACGGTTGGCGCATGCCCACTGCCGATGAACTGTGGGAACTCAAGAACAGATGCACCTGGGAGGCAAAGTATGTACAAGACACTATTGAGTACAATCATGACGACACTGTTGAGCTCTATTTTGAAAAACGTCTTCTTGGATATGTCATTACCAGTAATGTTCCCGGGTATGAGGACCGTAGCATCTGGCTTCCAGCCACGGGTTTCATAAGTGATTATAATCATGATTCAAATCCTGTTAATAGAGGAGATGCATATTACTGGACATCGACTTTGGGACAATCTTTGGATAATGGTGACAGACGCTGGAACGGCAAGAATATCAGGCCGGTGATTGAACTACCTCAGTCAGAGAACCGTCCCAAGGCAGGGCCCGATCCGGTCAAGCCTTTAAGACACAATGCCCAGGTTGACCTTGGATTAAGCGTATTGTGGGCCGACTGCAACGTGGGCGCCGATAGCCCTCAGGAAACCGGAGCCCGCTTTGCATGGGGTGAGACCGTCCCCAAGACCTATTATTCAGAGTACAACTACAAGCACATGAAAGCCTTCAAGGACCAGAACAAGTGGTGGTACTCCAAATATACCACTACTGATGAAGATCCCTATGTGGATGGCCTGACCAGGCTGAGCGCCGAGGATGATGCAGCCCGGGCCAACTGGGGAGGCAAGTGGCGTATGCCCACCAAGGAGGAGTTCAAGGAACTGTATGAAAAATGTGAATGGACCCAGGATTCCGTTAACGGAGTGAAAGGATACCGCATAACAAGCAAGGTTCCCGGATACACGGATAAATCCATCTTCCTTCCTAATAATTCAAACACTTTTGGAGGTCTATTTGAAGAATCTCATAGAGGCATTTATATGACATCCGATAAAATGAGCTCCGAAAAGGGATATATGTGGCGTGGATGTGTAGTACTGGAGTTCGATAAATATGAATTCGGTACATCCGATGAGGTTGAACTTGACTTTGGAGATAATGAAACGTCTTTGCTCGGATCAAGGATGTCCAAGATACATATAACATCCAGAGACAGGAAAAATGGTTATTGTGTACGTGCCGTGTGTGAAAAATGATACAAAAGGGGTCAGGCCCCAATTGTACAATTGATAATTGATAATTGACAATGGAGAATGAGGAATTAATAAATAAGATGAGATATGAAAGGATTTAGATTTTGTTTGGTATTGTTTGCAGGTATTCTGGCTGCATCGGGCGTTCAGGCCAAGAAGAAGGACATCTTGAGTAAGGAGAATGGCAGCATAACGTTCCGCGTTGATCCTGACCTGCCGGAGCCTACAGGTGAAAGCCTGAGCGGGATTATGCGCAGTAGCGGTAGGCTTGTAAGTGTTATACTTGACAGGAGTGAAATTCGCGGTGAGAACCAGAGGGTTGTGGCATGTGGCATAGGTGATGAGAACTATGCCTCGTACGGGCAGCACCCCTTCTTTAAAGGCATGATTGATGCGTTTGCCGATCATCGGCCTGTAGTTCTTACCCCTGATGTAATCTGGTTCCTTATCTGTCAGGGATTCGCTCATTATGTTAATGATAACCCGGAGGAGCTGCGCAACCTGTTTGTAGATCATGAGGGCAAAATTGACCTTGTGGTGCAGAGCGGTAAGGACCTGTTGAGCGGAGGGGCCGATTGGGAGGCCATAGTGGACAGCTTCTACGTACAGATTCGTGACAATACCAAGGGCGATATTGCCGATATCATATCAGAGAAGTTCTCCACAACGGGTGTAACAGAGCACATGGTATCACAGATTGCGCTCATGGAGACGGTCAAGTCATACTTTGACTACATTGTGATTTATTTGTCCTGCGGCATACCAAGCATAACGCTTAAGGGCACCCCCGATGACTGGCAGTCCATACTGGACCGAACCCGCAAACTACGTGCGTACGGCATAGACTGGTGGGTGGATGACCTGGAGCCCATACTTGAGGAGTTTGTCAAGGCATCAAAAGGTAAACCCGATACTGAGTTCTGGCGCAGCATAGTAAAGAAATACCGTCCGGGCGATGTGCGTGGACTAAGCTGCGGTATTGATATGGGTGCAACCCGGTTTGACGGCTGGTTCCTTAAGTTCCTGCCGTATGATGAGAGTGGACGCACCCCCAGTGAGGTCCTGATGGACCACAACATGCTGCCTGAGATGGTAAGGACCGAGTATAAGTACATAATATTTAATGACTTTACCGGTGAGGTTGAGAAGACAATGATGATGGAGTTCTGGGCCGGAATAGTAGGTATGGAGGTTGATCCTGAGACTTATGCCATGACTCCTAAAATGGGATGGTTTACCCGCATATGTAAGACTGAGGAGGAACTGCTTGCTGAGTTTGAGGCCAAGGATAATGGCGACGGATACTCCGATGGACTTATGCTCAAAGTCAATAAGGTTCCCGAGATCATCCGCAAGATGGGCCGAATAAACAACCTCACCCTGCGTTTTGTAGGCAAGGTGGTTATTCCGGACTGGATGGACAGCAAAGACATACGCTCGCTTGAGATATCCGGCTCTATGACTAAGGAAGAAGAAGAGGCTCTTAGAAAGCGCTTCCCATTCGCTAAAATTAACGGATGGGGGTATGATAAGAGTTATGACGTAGAGTGAGTGTAAAAAGGAGATAAAAAAATGGGACGGCATCAGAACCGTCCCGTTTTTGTTATTTATGAACCAATGTGCCTATGGGCTCACCCGCAATTACCTTTTTCAGGTTGCCGGGGATATCCATATTGAATACGTAGATGGGAAGGTCATTCTCCTTACACATCGTGGTGGCTGTCAGATCCATCACCTTGAGGTTGCGGTTGTAGATCTCATCGAAAGTGATCTCATCAAACTTTGTGGCAGTGGGGTCTTTCTCCGGATCGGCGGTATAAACGCCGTCCACGCGGGTTCCCTTGAGCATGACATCGGCCTCAATCTCTATGCCGCGAAGTGATGAACCGGTATCAGTAGTGAAATATGGATTACCGGTGCCGCCCACCAGAATGGCTACCTTACCTGCCTTCATTGCATCAATGGCTTTCCATTTGCTGTAAAGCTCACCTATAGGTTCCATGCGGATAGCGGTGAGAACAATGTTAGGGCAGTCAACTGATGTCAGTGCCGAACTCAGTCCCAGGCCGTTTATTACGGTTGCAAGCATACCCATCTGGTCACCCTTGACGCGGTCAAAACCCTTGCCTGCGCCCTTAAGACCGCGGAATATGTTGCCGCCGCCTATCACGATGCCTATCTCCACGCCCATGTCATGGATCTCCTTGATCTGCTGTGCATACTCACCCAGACGCTTATCGTCTATTCCGTAACGCTGCTCACCCATCAGACTCTCGCCGCTGAGCTTGAGCAATATTCTCTTGAACCTTGCCATTGTATATTTTTTTTTGCGAATATAGTCATTTTTCAGTTTGTGTAGTTGGGGACAGACCCCTTTTGCACATTTTCCCAGTGAGCGGAGCTTTTTGGGGTATCGGTATCAGAAACCATGGCCGCCCGTGGGCTTGTGAACGGGAGGGGCCCGCTCCGAAGGAGTGGGAGGGATAGCGCGAAGCGCGTAGTTTCAGATACTGATACCCCAAAAAGTTTCCCCTTAAATTACCTATTGATTTTCAAAGATGTGCGAAAGGGGTCTGTCCCCAATTGCACGAACTGTACTTGCTTGAATTCATAAACATGGTGCTCACCGCTGTGGGTCTGGAGCATGAGGCAGCCGTCGGGGCGGATTCCTTCTATGCGGGCCTCAAAAATCCCGTTTTCATCGCGGAATTTATGGTATCCCTCGCGGCGGTAAAGACGCTCGCGATAGAGACGGTCCACCTCTGGTCTATTCTGCTTAGTGCGTTCCATATAACCAATGAACCGCTGTACGATATCGTTGAGAAGAGCATCGCGGTCAAAGTCTCGACTAGTTATGTTCTTGAGTGAGATGGGGTTGGGGGCATCGCTCAGGAACACCTCTTGGTTTACGTCAAGACCTACGCCGGCCACTGTATCCAGTATGCGGTCTCCCTGCAGAGTATTCTCAATCAGAATGCCTGCCATCTTGAAGTCTTTCCAATAGACATCATTTGACCATTTTACCGATACTCCATCAGAATACTCCGCTCCCAAGGCCGCAATAACACTGTCTGATACAGCCAGCGCGATGGCCTCAGAAATATAGAACTGTTCCTGTACCTTAATGTTATGCGGGTGGGCCAGAATGCTGAAAAGCAGATTCTTGCCTTGCTCTGACTCCCATGTGTTGCCTTTCTGCCCACGGCCTGCTGTCTGGAAATCGGCCACAGCCACCTCATAATCATATTCGGGGTCACCACCTTTAAGTTCACGTAGATAGGTGTTGGTGGAACCTATGCTCTCACTTCTGTGCCACTTTATCCTGCTCATCATTCTATAGGCGGAAAGAATGCCTGCTCTATATGTTCTACTTTATATTCTCCTCCCTCTGCCACTATGGATATGACATCAAATCTTACGTCCATATCAATCTGATTGAACCTGAGATAGGCATCGGCCGTATTTACTATGCGGCGTATCTTGCGGTCGGTAATAAAATCCTGAGGATCTCCCCATTCATTGCCGGTGCGGGTCTTGACCTCAACAAACACAATGGTATTGTCTTTGGTAACCACCAGATCCAGATCCTTGTGCCCGCAATGCCAGTTCCGGTCCTGGATTGTGTAACCGTGCTGCTGTAGATATCGGGCCGCTATATCCTCACCTTCATGCCCCAGAATGTTATGTTTTGCCATGTATGTCAGAGTTTGTAACGCAAAAATAGTCATAAAATGCGGTATATTGACCGAAAAATCAATACCTTCGTATCATCAGTCGTTTATTATGGAGAAAAAACAGAACCCCGTAAGAAATGAACGCTACAGTTTCCTTGTCAATCCTGATGAGAAGCAGACCATAGAGAACTATCTGCGTAAATACAAGATAAGGAACCGTAGCCGTTGGATGAGAGAGACTCTCATCACATTCATAATCAAGAACCTGGATCAGGATTATCCTACTCTGTTCAACGAGCAGGAGATGCGCCGATGACACAGGAAGAACAGGACATACGGTTCATGAAGATGGCTCTGGATGAGGCCAAGGCTGCCGCGTCTGAGGGTGAGATTCCCGTAGGTGCCATCGTGGTCTGTAAAGGTATGGTGATAGCCCGCGCCCACAATCTGACCGAGACCCTGACCGATGTCACCGCCCATGCTGAAATGCAGGCCATAACCGCCGCCGCCTCATACTTGGGAGGCAAATATCTGGACCAATGCACCCTTTACGTAACGCTTGAACCCTGTACCATGTGTGCCGGAGCCATTGGCTGGTCCCAACTGCAGCGGCTGGTTTATGGTGCATCGGACCCCAAACGCGGGTACACCATCTACGCTCCCGCCGCCCTCCATCCCAAGACCCAGGTCACATCCGGCATTATGGCCGATGACTGTGCCCAAATAGTTCAGGATTTCTTCAAATCAAAGCGATAACCCGATAGGGATAGTGATATGAGTCAACTTATAATCATTTTGGATGGCAGAACTCTATCCAGAATTACAAAATCATCCTCAATGTGGTAAACGTAGTTCCACTTTCGGTTATGAGATAGCTTTATTTTCATAGCGAATATCCAAGGCCTTCTTGATTTTACCGATGTACTCGTCAACAGTCATACAGTCTTTGGGAACATTCATGTTGACATTAGACTCAATACGTGCACTTCCAACACTCGGATTAACGGTGTAGGATACTGCCGGTTCGCAAACTTCTTTTTCAATGTTTTTCATATTATTTGTTTTGTATAAGTAATGCAAAGATAATCACTATGTCAGATTGTCAATAGCCTAATTCTGATTTTCTTTCGTTGGAGCGCAAAAAGAACCGTCCCTATTGTGCCCCTTTGCGATACTTGCATTCCTCTTCATCCTCCAGCATGCTGAGGTAGCTTGTGTAGCGGGACAGGTGGATTTTGCCCGTTTCCACCGCATGTTTTACGGCGCAGTCGGGCTCAGTGGTATGCATGCAGTTGCCGTAGCGGCAATCTGCCGAGTATTTGAAAATCTCAGGGAAGTAATGGCTTATCTCCTCATGCTCCATATCAAAGGTTCCGAATCCCTTGATGCCCGGGGTATCAATGATCCAGCCTCCTTCAGGCAGGGGGAACATCTCAGAGAATGTGGTGGTATGCATTCCGGTATCATGCTTCTCTGATATCTCCGATGTGCGCTGGTTCAGTTCAGGCAGGATACGGTTCACAAGGGTGCTCTTGCCTACGCCAGAGTTTCCCGATATGAGTGAGACCTTGTCTTTGAGCAATGCCCGTACACTGTCAACACCGTCACCATGCAGAGCATCGCACTCAACACATTGATAGTCAATTGCGCGGTACAGGGATATGAGTTCATCCGCCACGGCTTTGTCTTCATCGGACAGTAAGTCAGCCTTGTTGAATACCAGCACTACCGGAACGCGGTAAGCCCAGGCCGATGCCAGGAACCGGTCGATGAAAACGGTTGATGTAACGGGATGATTAACGGTCACCACAAGCAGGCACTGGTCAAGGTTGCAGGCCAGAATGTGTGACTGCTTGGAAAGATTAGAGGAACGCCGGATTATATAGTTACGGCGCTCCTCTATGTTTGTTATGTATGCCGGCTCACCTTCACGTGCCGGACTGAACTCTACATAATCACCAACGGCTATGGGGTTGGTGCTTTTTATGCCTTTGATGCGGAAAGTACCCTTGATACGGCACTCCTGATCACGTCCGTCATCTGAACGCACCAGGAAGCTGCTGCCTGTATTCCTGATTACTAATCCGCGACTCATTATACAGTCATGATCTCCTTTTCCTTCTCGGCAAAGAGCTCATCGGCCTTCTTGATGTATTTGTCATGCAGCTTCTGGAGCTTCTCCTCTGCATCCTTCTCTGCATCCTCTGGCAGTCCGTCCTTCTGTGCTTTCTTGAGTGTGTCAAGGGTATCGCGGCGGCTATTGCGGATGGAGATCTTGGTGCTCTCATTCACCTTACCGCTCTGCTTTACCAGGTCACGACGGCGCTCCTCAGTGAGTGGCGGAATGGCCAGACGGATTATCTCACCATTGTTGGTGGGCATGATACCTACTGCAGAATCTATTATAGCCTTCTCGATAACCTTGATCATATTCTTGTCCCAAGGACGGATGGCTATGGTGCGGGGGTCAGGAGTGGAGAGCGCAGCCACGTTATTCAGGGCTACCATTGAACCGTATGAATCCACGCGGATATCATCCAATATGCGGATATTGGCCTTACCTGCACGAATATGTGCGAACTCATCCTCAAGATGCATGATGGCCATTTCCATCTGCTCCTCAGCCTCGTTTAGACAATTGTTTACATCGAACATAACTCTGTTGTTTTGCGTTTGCCCCCAAAGATAGGTCAAATTTGTTCAAATAACCATATATTATTAGTATTTTTGCACGATTAAAGGATAAGAACCTGATGCTGACCGATTGTGCAAACATACTTGAAGGATTTGACACTATCTCTCTTGATGAGATGTCATCCATACGCCTAATGAACAGGATTGACAGCAAGTATCTGGCCAATGAGGAACAATTGGGCAGGCTTCTGGCGTTGGCCCAGAATGATTATATGGTTCAGTCCATCAATGGAATACGCCAGTCAGAGTATAGCACCCAATATCTTGATGACAGGTTCAACACCATGTACCTGAACCATCATAACGGCAGGCTTACACGCCAGAAGGTGCGTATCCGTACGTATGTTGATACCGGTGACAATTTCTTTGAGGTCAAACTCAAGAACAACCACGGCCGGACCAAGAAGAAACGCATTCATCTGACGGGTGCTGACACCTATGTTCAGGATGGTGCGGCAGAGTTCCTTGAAGAGCACAGCATGCTTTCCATACCTTTGAGTGACATGATGCCTAAGGTGGCCAACCACTTCAAGCGTATCACATTGGTTAACAATGCCAGGACGGAACGCCTCACCATAGACCGCCATCTATCGTTCCACAATGTAGAGACCGGTTTGGACCGTTGCATGGACAATCTGGTGGTGATTGAGGTAAAACGTGATGGCAATACCTACTCGCCCATACAGGAGTTGTTGCGTGAACTGCGTATTTTTCCGAGCGGTTTCAGCAAATACTGTATTGGGATGGCGCTGACTACTCCGGGTATCAAGCGCAATCTGTTCAATGAAAGAATAAGAAAAATAGAAAAACTTACATCAATATGTTTCTGAATTTTTTAGCCCCGCTGGCAGGCGGACTCAGTCAGCTTGCTGCCGCCGCTTCTGATGAGGCGGATATCTTTGGTGAAGAGGCAGAAGGCCTGCTTTCAACACTTGGCGCAACTCCGTTCTGGCCTGCATGGTCCAGCATCTGGGAGATGGTGTTCCGTCTGCTTATCAATGTCGTGACTATCGGAATAATAGTTCATGCCTTCTATTATCCCAAAGCAAAGAGACGTGATTATTACTTTACATTCTCCATCATAGGTGTGAGCATATTCCTGCTCATCTATCTTATGGGAGGTGTCAAGCTCAAGATTGGATTCGCGTTGGGCCTGTTTGCCATATTCGGTATAATCAAATACCGTACTGAGCAGGTGCCCATACGTGAGATGACCTATATGTTCGTGATTATCGCTGTGGCTGCCATCAACGGACTTGCCACCAGCGTAAGCTATTTTGAACTGTTAGGCACTAACCTCATCTTCATCATTGCTCTTGCCATCTGCGAGAACACCAAGTGGATGAAACATGTTCCTTCCAAACTAATCAAGTATGATAACGTCAAGCTTGTGGCGCACGGTAAGGAAGATGAACTCAAGGCTGACCTTGAGAAGCGTCTTGGCCTCA
>CACYHN010000052.1 GCA_902774275.1 uncultured Bacteroidales bacterium | reverse complement strand
TCCCCATCATCGGCATAGGTGCCGGTGGCGGAGTGGACGGTCAGGTGCTTGTATGCGCCGATATGCTGGGCATGAACAACGATTTCAGCCCCCGATTCCTGCGCCGTTACGCCAACCTCTTTGAGACCATCACCGACGCTGTAGGCCGCTACGTAGAGGACGTCAAGAACTCTGACTTCCCCAACGAGAAGGAGCAGTACTAAGGTTTCCAGTTGCACCAAGTAAAACAAAACCCTGACAGCGAAGCCCGTCAGGGTTTTGTTTTACCCGGCCGGAGGCCGGCAGAGTGGAGTGGAATGAAATGGAACGTAACGGGTTTGGGGGCGTGACCGCCCCCAAACTAAAAAAATGTCGTGTACCTGATACGCAGATGGGATTCCATCCCGAGGCTTTAAGCCAAAGGCGTAAAAGCCAAAAATAAATCGAGCGGCGAAGCCGCGAGAAACCCGCCGGATGGTTATTTCTTGGGCTTTCGGAAAAAGTGACGTCCTTTCCCTTTGTGCTGGGGTTTTTTGCGCTCGGCAGCGTACTCCGGGGCTTCACCCAGCTCGGGTGGGAGGGGTACTTTGTAGACGTCTTTGCCTAGGAAGCGCTCTATCTGGCGGAACTTGGGTTGGTCATCGAGGCTGACAAAGGTGATGGCGCAGCCCTCGGCGCCGGCGCGGGCGGTGCGGCCTATGCGATGGACGTAGTCCTCGGGGTCGTGGGGGACGTCAAAGTTGATTACCAGGTCTATATCGTCAATGTCAATGCCGCGTGATACGATATCGGTAGCTACCAGTATGTTGATGTGTCCGTTGCGGAACTTGTGCATTATGTCATCACGCTCTGTCTGAGCCAAGTCTGAGTGCATTTCACCCACGTTCAGGCCCAGGCGACGCAGGGATTTTGTTATCTCCTTTACCTTAAGCTTGGATGATGCAAAAGCAATTACTCTCTTTGGAGCGTTGTTGCTGAAGAGGCTCTGGATGATGGGCAGCTTCTGGGCCTCATAGCAGACGTAGGCGGCCTGCAGTATCTTGTCGGCCGGTTTGGAGACGGCCAGCTTGACCTCGACGGGGTTGTGCAGGATGGTGCGGGCCATGCGCTGGATCTCATCGGGCATGGTGGCAGAAAAGAGCATGTTCTGGCGCTTCTGTGGCAGCTGCTTTACAATCTGCATTATGTCATCATAGAAGCCCATGTCAAGCATGCGGTCAGCCTCATCAAGGATAAAGAATGATACCTTGCTCAAATCAATGTTACCCAGGCTGATATGGCTTATCAAACGGCCGGGAGTGGCTACAACGATATCGGCCCCCATAGCAAAGCCGCGTTTCTCCTGCTCAAAACGGATGCCGTCATTGCCGCCATAGACGGCGGTACCTGATATGTTGGTAAAGTATGAGAATCCTTCAATCTGCTGGTCAATCTGTTGTGCAAGCTCACGGGTGGGCACCATGATGAGGCAGTTCACAGCGTTCTCAGGATAACCGCCATCAGACAGTTTATCAAGTACGGGGAGCAGATAGGCTGCGGTCTTGCCGGTGCCGGTCTGCGCTATGCCTATAAGGTCATGGCCCTCAAGCAGTATGGGTATGGCTTTTTCCTGAATGGGAGTGCACTCCCTGAAGTTCATTGAATCTATCGCGTCCAGCAGTGCGGGCTGGAAATCAAACTCGTCAAATCTCACGACTTTAGTTATTTAGGTGCTTTTATGTAAAGGAATATTGCTATCGGTATGTAAATGAAATTGGGTAACCATTCAGCCATGAAAGCAGACATAGAGCCTGTTATGGCAAAGTTTGATGAGACTATCTGGAACAGTATGTATCCGAAACTGAGTCCCAGTCCGATACCCAGATGGAGCCCCATGCCTCCCTTGCGCTTGCGGCTGGAGAGCGACACGCCCATGATTGTGAGGATGAAAGCCGCAAATGACATGGCGTAGCGTTTATGGTACTCAATCTCAAAGTCCTGTATGTTACCGAATCCGCGGGCTTTCTGGCGTTGGATGTATTCACGGAGCTCTTTAGATGACATAGTCTCCTGCTGTCCGTTTTCTACCAGGAAGTCAGCAGGTTCAAAACGTATTATGGTGTCCAGTTCATTACCTTGGCTGATACTTTCAATATTGCCTGACAGGTCACGGATCATGAAGTTCTTTAGTTTCCAATGATATTTCTCAGTAGAAAGGGTATCGTATGTAGCACTGCGGGCTGTCAGGTGTGACACCAGTTTCTTTCCGTCAAACTTGTCAAGTGAAAATTTGTAACCGGTTTTATTAAGTTCCTGATAACTCTCCATGTATGCTATCACACCCTCCTCAACCTCAAGCTGGATATTAGTTGTTCCACCGGAGTTGTCACGGTCGTAGTGGCTCAAGCCGTACCTGTTTTCAAATTTCAATCGGGTTATACTGCCCTTGGGGATGACCTGTGAGCCTAAATAAAGTGTAATGCCGGCTATAACGGCTGCGGAGAGTAGGTACGGTATCATCATGCGCCTGAAACTCATACCTGTGGAGAACATGGCTATTATCTCCGAATTCTCAGCCAGCTTTGAGGTGAAGAATATGATGGCAATAAACACAAACAGGGGGCTGAACATATTTATGAAGTACGGTACATAGTTCATGTAGTAATCAAATATGATCTCTTGCACAGAGGCCCTGTTCAGTTTGTCTATATGCTCATTATAGTCAAACACTACCATAATGATGATAATCAGCGCAATGGTAAAGAAGTATGTGCCCAGGAACTTCTTGATGATGTACCAGTCAAGCCGTTTGAGTAGTCTATGTCTGATAGTTTTTGCCATATCTGATTATATGCGTTGCATTACACGTTTTACCATAATATCTTTCCATGTGTGGTAGTCATCGGCCAGGATATGCTTGCGGGCCTCACGTACCAGCCATAGGTAGAATGCCAGATTGTGCAGGGAGGCAATCTGGAGAGCCAGATACTCCTGCGCCTTGAACAGGTGGTGCAGATAGGCCTTGGTGTAGAGCGTATCCACGTATGATGCACCATCGGCCTCAATGGGCTCAAAGGCATCCTCCCATTTCTTGTTGCGTATGTTTATGATGCCGTCCTTGGTGAACAGCATTGCGTTGCGGCCGTTACGAGTGGGCATCACGCAGTCAAACATGTCAACGCCAAGCGCAATGGCCTCAAGTATGTTGGCAGGTGTGCCTACTCCCATCAGGTAACGCGGCTTGTCCTGCGGCAGAATTCCGTGTACCAGGTCAATCATCTCATACATGACCTCTGTTGGCTCTCCTACGGCCAGTCCACCTATGGCATTACCCTCAGCACCTTTTGATGCAATATATTCGGCCGATGCAGAGCGCAGGTCCTTGTATACGCAACCCTGAACGATGGGGAAGAGTGACTGATGATATCCGTACTTGGGCTCGGTCTCGCTGAAACGCTGCACGCAGCGGTCCAGCCAGCGGTGGGTGCGCTCCATTGACTGCTTGGCATACTTGTAGTCTGCATTGCCCGGGCAGCACTCATCAAAAGCCATCATTATGTCGGCGCCGATGCTGCGCTCAATGTCCATGACGCGCTCAGGGGTGAAGAGGTGGCGTGATCCGTCTATGTGTGACTGAAACGTTACGCCCTCCTCAGTCATCTTGCGCAGGCCGGTCAATGAAAAGACCTGGAAGCCGCCGCTGTCAGTGAGCATGGGCAGGTCAACACTGTTGAACTTATGCAGTCCACCGGCTTTCTCAAGGACATCCAGTCCAGGACGCAGGTAGAGATGATATGTGTTGCCCAGTATGATCTGGGCTTTGATGTCATTCTTGAGCTCAGGCACCTGCACGGCCTTGACAGAGCCCACGGTGCCCACAGGCATGAAGATGGGAGTCTCTATCACACCATGTCCGGTCGTGATCTTGCCGGCCCTGGCATGGCTGGTACCGTCAGTATGCTGGAGTTCAAATGTCAATCCTTTCAATGCCTTATTGTTTTTCAGGTTGCTGAATGGGGACTATCTCCTGGGCATCGGCCACCTTCTCATCAAGAAGGGCTATCTTCCACACTTCACTTATGTTGTTTACGTAGTGGAACTCCACGCCGCTCAGATATTCGGCCGGGATCTCCTCTATGTCACGCTTGTTCTCGGCGCAGAGGATTATATCGGTTATTCCGGCACGTTTGGCGGCCAGTATCTTCTCACGTATACCGCCTACGGGCAGAACCTTGCCGCGAAGCGTTATCTCACCGGTCATAGCCAGGTTGGCGCGCACCTTACGCTGGGTAAAGGCCGATGCAATAGACGTTGCCATTGTTATGCCGGCCGATGGGCCATCCTTGGGTATTGCACCCTCAGGCACATGGATATGTACGTTCCATGAGTTGAATACGGCCGGATCCAGATCAAGCAGTTTGGCGTGGGCGCGGATGTACTCCATAGCCAGCATGGCTGACTCCTTCATCACATCACCCAGATTACCTGTAAGGGTAAGCTTGCCCTCCTTGCCTCGGCTCAGGCTGGTCTCAACGAACAGAATCTCACCGCCCACGGCTGTCCAGGCCAGGCCTGTAACCACACCGGCATAGTCATTGCCCTGATACTTGTCACGGGAGTAGGGCTTGGTGCCGAGCAGCTCCTTGAGGTCAGCCGGTTTCACCGTCATCTTGCCGAAATCAGCATCTTTAGCGTATTTACATGCTGTCTTACGGCAAATCTTGCCAATCTTCTTGTCCAGCTCACGTACGCCCGATTCACGGGTGTAACTCTCAATGATGGCCTCGATGGCGGGCTTGGTAATGTTCAGGGAGCCTTTCTTAAGTCCGTTTGCCTCCATCTCCTTGGGTATGAGGTGGCGCTTGGCAATCTCAATCTTCTCCTCAGTAATGTAACCGCTCACCTCAATCAGCTCCATACGGTCCAGCAGGGGAGCAGGTATGGTGTTGATGTTGTTTGCGGTAGCTATGAACATAACCTTTGACAGGTCATAGTCAATATCCAGGTAATTGTCATGGAATGCTATGTTCTGCTCGGGATCCAGCACCTCAAGCATGGCCGATGAGGGATCACCCTGTGTGGTCATCTGGCTCACTTTGTCAATCTCATCGAGAATGAAAACGGGATTGGATGAACCGGCTTTGGCCAGTCCCTTGATGATACGGCCCGGCATTGCGCCGATATAGGTCTTGCGGTGTCCGCGGATCTCAGCCTCATCATGCAGACCGCCCAATGATATGCGTACGTATTTGCGCTTCAAGGCGTTTGCTATGGAGAGTCCCAGTGATGTCTTACCAACTCCGGGAGGGCCGTAGAGGCACAGGATGGGTGATTTGAAATCACCGCGCAGCTTCATCACGGCAAGATGCTCCAGGATACGCTCCTTTACTTTCTCCAGACCGTAATGGTCCTTGTCAAGGGCCTTTCGGGCATTGTCCATATCGAGGTTATCCTTGGTGAACTCTCCCCAGGGCAGGCTCAGTACAGTCTGCAGGTATGAGAGCTGCACGTTATAGTCAGGTGACTGGGAGTTGGTGCGTTCCAGCTTGACCAACTCCTTCTCAAAGATCTTGCGTACCTCATCGCTCCATTTCTTCTGGCCGGCCTTGAGACGCATCTCTTCAATATCCTGGTCCTGGACGCTTCCGCCCAGCTCATCCTGAATGTTCTTGAGTTCCTGCTGCAGGAAATACTCTTTCTGCTGCTTGTCAATATCCTCATGAGTGCGTCGCTGAATGCTCATCTTGAGCTCAGCCAGCTGGATCTCACGGTTAAGCAGTGAGAGCAGGCTCAGCGCGCGGCTTGAGCAGGTTCCCTCACGCAGCAGACGTGCCTTCTCCTTGATGTCAAAGGGCAGGTTTGCGCATATGAAGTTTATCAGGAACAGTCCGTTAGAGATGTTCTTGAGTGCGAATGCGGCATCGGGCTGGATGTTGTCAGACAGCTTTACATACTTTATTGCGGCATCCTTGCATGAATCAACGATAGCCTTGAACTCCTTGCTGCGGGTGGGGGGCAGTACCTCCGGGAAAAGTTCAGCGGTACCTATCAGATAAGGATTGTCATCAATTATGCTTCTAAGCTTGATGCGCTGCATACCCTGCAGTACCACTGTGGTGGTCTGGTCGGGCATATCGAACACGCGGATCACCTTGGCCAACACACCTGTGTTGTAGAGGTCATTCAAGCCTGGATTCTCAGTATCAGGGTCTTTCTGGCAGAAAACCGCTATCTGCTTGCTTTCAGCAGAGGCGTTTTGTATCAGTTTGAGTGACGATTTCCGCCCAACGGTGACCGGCATAACGACGGTAGGGAACAGCACCATGTTCCTGAGAGGGAGCACAGGCACTACTTCATCCAGATCCGATTCAAAAAGGCCGTTCTCATTGCCGTCAAAATCAGCAATCATTGAGAATGAGGGGTTGGATTCGTCAAAAGATTCTTCAGAGTGTTTCTTAGTCCACATATATAATTCTGCAAATAATCTGCAAAAGTAATAAAACGCGCGCAAGGAACAGCTATTTGTGCCGTCAAAACCTCTGAATAAAACAAAAAAAGTACTTTTGTGCCGGTAAAAGTTATTTGTCCGATGTCAAACAGCTGGTTCAGATTCAGGCAATTCAGCATAGAGCAGGAGAGATGTTCCATGAAGGTGGGCACTGACGGTGTCCTGCTTGGTGCCTGGTTTCCCATAAGTGCGGGTTTAAGCGTGCTTGACATCGGCACCGGTACGGGCCTGATAGCGCTTATGGCCGCTCAGCGTGGTGCAGGCAGCGTGACTGCCGTTGAAATCGATGCCGCTGCGGCCGAGCAGGCAGGAATGAATGCCGCCAATTCACCATGGGCGGACAGGATTGCGGTTGAGCATACTGATATTGCTGATTTTACAGGCGTCAAGTATGACCGGATAGTGTGCAATCCGCCTTATTTCCGCGATTCGCTGCGTTGTCCTGATTCAGGACGTAACACTGCCCGGCATAATGATTCCTTGAGCTATGAGACGCTGGCTGCATCTGCTGCCAGGCTGCTGGCTGATGACGGATTGCTTTGTCTGGTGCTGCCTTATGATTCTGTTGAGACGTTTGCCAAATGTGCTGTTGCTAACGGACTTGAGATGTGCCGTAGGACAGATGTGGTAACAGTGGCAGGCAAAACGCCCAAGCGTTCACTAGTGGCTTTCGGCAGGCATTGCCCCACATCGGATATCTGTGTTTTGGAGATGTGCGGAACTGATGGCGAGGAGACGCCGGAGTATATAGCGCTTGTAAAGGATTTTTACCTTAAATATCAGATGCCGTGATGCTTGTCGGGGATGAGGACCTTAAGCCCTCCCGATACCAGCTCAATGTGTATTACCTTACCCATCATTACCGGTTCTCCGTCAAAATGGGCCGGACCTTCCGAGTCACGTGTTATGGTAACCCTGCTGCACTTGCGCACATCAACTTTAGGGTTCTTGTCAATGAGCCTGTTGAACAGCTGGAAAGCTATGAGCGGTGCGTCAATCACGGTGAACGGATGGGCGGCTATTACATCCAAAAGTCCGTCCTGAAGTGATGCTGTAGGGGCTATATAGGCGTTATTGCCCCATTGGTCAGCATTGGCGCAGGTTATGAAGAATGCCTCAAATGTCTCACTTGAATTGTCGAATGAAAGCTTGTAGGTCTCATTGTGATAGGTGGCAATCTCCTTCATGATGCTCTCCAGATAGGTCAGTATGCCACGTGAGCTTGACTTGGAGAAGGCGTCACTTACCTTGGCATCGAAACCTACACCGCAAGTACAGAAAAACGGTTGGTTCTCCATCATCCCGTAGTCAATCTCAGTGAACCTTGATTTGTTTAACCATTTTACTGCTTTATATGGGTCGATGGGTATGCCTAAGTGACGTGCCAGTCCGTTGCCTGAACCGCATGGGATAATACCGAGCGCAGTGTCTGTCCCTATAAGACCGCAGCCCACCTCATTCACTGTTCCGTCACCTCCCACGGCAATGACGGCATCATAGTTTTTAGCGGCATACTGGCGCGCAAGTTCTGTGGAGTGCCCTTTATGATCAGTAGAAACAATTTCAAAATCATATAGATCACGGTTTGTAAACCTCTCAATGATGGGGACCACAGGTATCAGCCTGCGACCTCCGGAAATGGGGTTATATACAAACACTATTTTTCTTTTAGAATTCATAAACAAAAGGCACTATTCTGAATGCGAAGATAGGTAAAAATAACTAATTTTGCACCGTTATGAACAAACTAAGCGAAAGATGCGCCAAATATACTCTGCCTCAGATAGCTATGGCGCGTAATATTTATCCGTACCACAAGTGTATTTCAAGTAAACAGGACACAGAGGTTACCATGGAGGGCCGCAAGGTTCTTATGTTCGGTTCCAACTCATATTTGGGACTTACCAACCATCCTAAGGTAATAGAGGCTGCCGTTGAGGCCGTCAAGAAATACGGCACAGGTTGTGCCGGTTCACGTTATCTTAACGGTACACTTGACCTCCACAAGGAGTTTGAGGCAGAACTGGCAGAATTTGTTGGTAAGGAGGAGGCTATCATATACTCAACCGGTTTCCAGTCAAACCTGGGTACTATCTCATGTCTCATGGGTAAGGATGATTATGTGGTATGTGATGAGTTGGATCATGCTTCTATTGTGGACGGCAGGCGTCTTTCATTTGCCAAACCGCTCAAGTTCAGACACAATGATATGGCATCGCTCGAGAAGACGCTGCAGCGATGCGAGCCTGATTCGCTTAAACTGATAGTGGTTGATGGTGTATTCAGCATGGAGGGTGACTTGGCTGACCTACCGGGTATAGTAGCCCTCAAGGACAAGTACAACTGCGCTATCATGGTTGATGAAGCTCATGGACTGGGCGTTCTGGGTGACCATGGTCGCGGAGTGTGCAATCATTACGGTCTTACGGATCAGGTTGAGATAATAATGGGCACCTTCAGCAAATCACTTGCTGCCATAGGTGGTTTCATTGCTGCTGATAAGGAGATAATAAACTTTGTACGTCACCATTCACGGGCATACATCTTCAGCGCCAGCAATACTCCGGCCGCCACTGCTGCCGCACGTGCAGCCCTGCAGATCATGAAGAACGAGCCTGAGCGTATAGAGCACCTGTGGAAACTTACTGATTATGCCCTGAACAGTTTCCGTCAGCTTGGTTTTGAGATAGGCAAGACATCGACCCCGATCATACCGTTGTACATAAGGGATATAGTCAAGACATTCACTGTAACCAAGATGCTGTTTGATGAGGGCGTATTCGTGAATCCGGTTGTTCCGCCGGCCTGTTCACCTGATGATACGCTTATAAGATTCTCGCTGATGGCTACCCACACCAAGGAGCAGGTGGATTTTGCCATCGATAAGCTTGTAAAGTGCTTCAAGGCTTTAGAAATTTTGAAATAATTTGCTGATTCTGTCTGAAAAGTGTACCTTTGTGCCGCTTTTCAGGAAAGAAGGGCTTTCGGGATGTAGTTCAGTCCGGTTAGAATGCCTGGTTTGGGACCAGGTGGTCGAAGGTTCGAATCCTTTCATCCCGACAATGAAACAGTGGCTCATTCAGCTGCTGTTTCTTTTTTTGCTATCCTATCTGATTTTGGAAAAGTTTCCTGTCGGGATGAAAGGATTCGAACCGGGGGGCTCTCTGAGCCCCCTCGTTCCTCATTTTAGTTCGCTCTGCGAACGGTGGCCCTGCGGGCCATCTCGCTCGGGGTCTCGCTCGCCCCAATACGTTTATACCATTGTTATAACCGCGTGTCTTTTTTCGGGATGAAAGGATTCGAACCGGGGGGCTCTGAGCCCCCTCGTTCCTTATTTTTAGTTCGCTCTGCGAACGGTGGCCCTGTGGGCCATCTCGCTCCCGTTTCGCGAATGCGAAACTAAAATAAGGTCTGCGAGTTGGCGAAGACAACTCGCTCGCCCCAATGCGTTTTTCAGAGAAAAAGCTTTGGTAGTAATAAAAAAGCAGTACCTTTGCAGTCAGGAAAGCAGAATGGATTGAATCAGAGTTTTCCTATTATTGAGTTGTGCGCATAACGCACATTGTGTACGGTAACGTACCCCTTTGCCCGACTTGGAAAACGGTCAATAAGAAGAGTAGTAAAAGTATTTGTTTACTATATAGACTCTGATTTGAAAGTACAAAAGGCATTACTGCCTACGTACTGGAAGACGTAAACAAGAGAGGTTTTATTGTTTATGTCTTTTTTTTGTCCCCTTAAACAAGGGCCTTAAGAAAGACAGGATGGTTGAACTTTTTAAACGTTTTTGAGTAGATGGATCAGCGAAAAGCTCCCGTTTATGAAGCCCTTCAGGAGTTCCGTAGGAACCGAGTGGTACCATTCGATGTACCTGGTCACAAAAGAGGTAGGGGAAACCCCGAACTGGTTTCACTGCTTGGTAAGCAGTGCGTTGAGCTTGATGTGAACTCAATGAAACCCCTTGACAATCTCTGTCATCCCATTTCAGTAATCAAAGAGGCTGAGGAACTGGCTGCCGAGGCATTCGGTGCCGCACACGCATTCCTCATGGTGGGTGGTACCACATCGGCCGTACAGACTATGGTGCTTACCGCCTGCAAGAGCGGTGAGAAGATAATCCTGCCCCGTAATGTGCATCGCAGCGTGATCAACGCTCTGGTTGTGAACGGCGCAACTCCCATCTACGTTAATCCTGATACAGACAACCGTCTGGGTATCGCTCTTGGCATGAAGATATCACAGGTGGAGCGTGCCATTGAGGAGAATCCTGAGGCAAAGGCCATCCTGGTGAACAACCCCACATATTACGGTATCTGCTCCAACCTTAAGAAAATTGTTGATCTGGCTCATGAGCACGGCATGATGGTGCTGGTGGATGAGGCTCACGGTACACACTTCTACTTTGGTGAGGGTATGCCATTGACCGCTATGGCCGCAGGGGCCGATATGTCATCGGTCTCAATGCATAAATCCGGCGGCAGCCTTACGCAGAGCTCGTTCCTGCTTACAGGCCCCAACGTTAGCGCCGGTTATGTGCGTCAGGTGATTAACCTTACACAGACCACAAGCGCATCTTATCTGCTTATTTCCAGTCTTGACATTTCACGCCGAAATTTGGCGCTGCGCGGTAAGGAACTCTTTGCCGAGGTGATGCGAATTGCTGACTATGCCCGCACTGAGATCAACAAGATTGGCGGTTACTATGCATACGGCAAGGAGCTGATAAACGGTGACAGCGTATATGATTTTGACCCCACCAAGTTGACTGTCTATACATTGGATATCGGCCTGGCTGGTATTGAGGTATATGACCTGCTGCGTGATGAATATGACATCCAGCTGGAGTTGGGTGATATGGGTAACGTGCTGGCTTACATATCGATAGGTGACCGTATGCGTGAGGTGGAGCGTCTGGTGAGCGCGTTGGTTGACGTGAAGCGCCGTTACAGCCGCGACCGTTCAGGTCTGTTCGATCATGAGTACATCAACCCATCGGTCGTGATGACTCCGCAGGAGGCTTTCTATGCTCCCAAGGAGGAGATGATTCCCATCCGTGAGACCAACGGACGCATATGTACGGAATTTGTGATGTGCTATCCTCCCGGAATTCCTATCCTGGCCCCGGGTGAGCGCATCACGCAGGAAATCATCGACTACATACTCTACGCAAAAGAAAAGGGCTGTCAGCTGACCGGTCCCGAGGATGAGAAGGTAGAGCGTCTGAATGTGATTAAGGAAAGTACAACATATTGATTCTTCAGGGCAATGGAATTTTGGTTTTCTGAGTTTCATACTCCAAACGTAAAGTTCTCAGTAAAGGTCGATAAGCACCTTTATACTTCAGAGAATGACCTGGGTAGGGTTGATATCTTTGAGTCACCCGAGTTTGGCCGGTTCCTGGCTGTTGACGGCTACATCATCTTTACCCAAAGAGATGAGTTCATCTATGATGAGATGCTGTCACACATACCTATGGCCGTACATCCCACAGCCCAGAAGATTCTGGTGTTC
>CACYHN010000051.1 GCA_902774275.1 uncultured Bacteroidales bacterium | reverse complement strand
AAAGTTAGGTGTGGTTACCAGATAGGTGCTGCGGATAGGTGTATCACCAAAACGCAGGTGTGAGCAGGTAAAGCCGCCTGACTTCTTTGAGTCATATGAGAAATAAGCCTGGCAATACTTGTCAGTGTTGTCACCGATAATCTTAACTGAGTTCTTGTTAGCACCTACAGTACCATCGGCACCAAGGCCATAGAACTTAGCCTGGAACATACCTGCACCGCCAAGTGCAATCTCCTCAACCTCAGGCAGTGAAGTGAATGTAACATCATCAACAATACCGATGGTGAAGTGGTTCTTGGGCTCTGGCATAGCCAGGTTGTTGAATACGCTGATGATCTGAGCAGGAGTGGTATCATGTGAACCCAGACCGTAGCGGCCGCCAACAATGAGAGGACGATCCTGAACATCGTAGAAGGCATCCTTAACATCCAGATACAGAGGCTCGCCGTTTGCGCCGGGCTCCTTGGTACGATCCAGGACAGCAATGCGCTTAACAGTCTTGGGAACTGAAGCGAGCAGGTGCTTTACTGAGAACGGACGATACAGATGAACTGATATCATACCTACCTTCTGGCCGTTGGCATTCAGGTAGTCGATAGCCTCACGGGCTGCATCGGTAGCAGAACCCATCAGGATGATCATGCGGTCAGCATCCTTGGCACCGTAGTATGAGAACAGATGATACTCACGGCCGGTAATCTTTGAGAGCTCGCCCAGATACTTCTCTACTACATCAGGAACTGCATCGTAGTAGGGGTTGCTGGCCTCACGGTGTGTGAAGAATGTTTCAGGATTCTCAGCAGTACCGCGGGTGATAGGACGCTCAGGACTCATAGCGCGGTCACGGAAGCGCTTGATATACTCCTCCTTTACGAGAGGACGGACATCCTCCTGATCCAAAAGCTCAATCTTGTGATACTCATGTGATGTACGGAAACCGTCAAAGAAGTTCACGAAAGGAACGCAGGTCTCCAGTGAAGCAAGGTGAGCAGCAGCTGTCATATCCATAACCTCCTGAACAGAACCCTCGCAAAGCATTGCGAAACCTGTCTGGCGGCATGCCATAACATCCTGGTGATCACCGAATATGCACAAAGCGTGGCTAGCCAGTGTACGTGCTGATACATCAAACACGCAAGGAATCAGCTCACCGGCAATCTTGTACATGTTAGGAATCATCAACAGCAGACCCTGTGATGCTGTAAATGTAGTTGTAAGGGCACCGGCCTGCAGTGAACCGTGAACAGCACCTGCTGCGCCGGCCTCTGACTGCATTTCCTGAACTGTGACTGTCTGGCCCCAGAGGTTCTTTCTACCACGGGCGGCCCACTCGTCAACATGCTCCGCCATAGGTGATGACGGGGTGATGGGGTAGATAGCAGCTACCTCTGAGAACATGTAGCTCACATGAGCTGCAGCCTCGTTACCATCACAAGTGATAAATTTCTTTGCCATAGTTTATTATGTTGTTGAAAATCTTGTGTTTCAATAAAGCATTCCGAACATCCAGAGCGGAATGACATTGTCATGACCAATCTCCATGCCGTCAACGGCGTAGTAAGAATCAGGCTGAACGCGTGTCTTGCCCTCCTGCGTAGAGATCTTGAAGTTAACCTGACCATCCACCAGGAATGACCAGCCCTTAGCGCCCTTATGCACCACATGATCCTTCCACATGGAGTTCACAAAGAATGTGTCAATCACATCCTGGCGGTCCTGACGCGGCGGATAGATGGTGTAGATAAGGTTTGAATTATGCATCAGCACACGGCACGGCTTCTTGGGGAAGCTGTCACCCTTGGCATAAACCATATTGATGAGTCGTGCATCGGCCAAGTACTTGATGTAGTTCATCACCGTGGCACGTGATGTCTCAGTCTCCGCTGCCAGTTGGCTTACATTTGGGGCCGATGTCCCTGACACCGCCATCTGGTAGAACAGTTTCTTGATCTTGGCCAGATACTTGAGGTCTATCTGCTTTATCAGCAGGATATCAACCTCCATCATCATGTTCATGGTCTTGAGCAGGTTCTCTGAGAAGTTACGCTGCTGCAGGAAGAACGGATAGAATCCATGATGAACGTAATCCTGGAAGTATTGCAACGGATTGACCTGGTTCAGAATCTCACGTGCTATAGCAGTGTGGTTCTTAAGGATATCATCCATGCGGTGTGCCTTGAAATTTGTTCCGGCCTTGAGGTTCAGGAACTCACGGAATGAGAAACCACGCAGATTATATGAACTTACTATGCCGTTCAGCTCAGGGTTCTCCTCCTTAAGGCGCATCACCGATGAACCCGTAAAGATAATCTTGAGCCCCGGATAGAGGTCATAGCACTTACGCAGCTCCTTGCTCCAGTCCGGGTGCTTGAACACCTGGTCTATGAGCAGCACCTTACCGCCCAGCTTATGGAACTCACCCGCAAACTCAGCAATCCCGTGCCCCTGAAAATAGAAATTGTTCATATTTATGTAGAGGCAGGAACGGTCACGGCCGAATTTTTCCTTGGCATACTGAAGCAGAAATGTGGTCTTGCCTACTCCGCGTGTGCCCTTGATACCGATCATCCGGCTTGACCAGTCAATCTCATCCATAAGATCACGTCTTACAGATGCCTCAAGGTGCTCCACCAGATAATCATGTGTCCTGAAAAACTGTTCCATATAAATAGCGAGTCCGCGCACTCATGTACGCGGACTGCAAAGGTAATACAAATAATCCACATTTTGTAAAGTGGACTTTGCAATTTATGACCTGAGAAAAGATTTAAACAGATTCCACTATAATATCGCCAAAAAAACACTATCATTGTAGCAATTATAAAAAGAGACCATAGCCAACTGACTAAAAACCAAAATATTATGAGAAGAATCCATTATTGCGCACTATTTGCGCTGATTGCCCTTTCAGCAACAACATTGTTAAATTCGTGCTGCTGTGACAAAGATGATTCCACGGTTAAAGATAATCCCGTAGTTGAAGTTACAAGTATTTCAATAACAGACGCTGAGGGAACGGTTTTATCTGAAATCGATATGTATCAGGATAGCACATTCCAGTTTAAAGTTGATGTGCAGCCTACTAATGCTACCAACAAGAGCGTAACCTACACGAGCGACAATGAGAGCGTGGCTTCTGTCACCCCTGTGGGCTTGATCACTGCGGGTGCTATAGGCACTGCCAATATTAAGGTTGCCACCAAAGACGGCAAAATCTCCTCTGACCTCTTGGTGCGTGTTGTTTTATCTAAAATCAATATTTACCAGGATAGCACATTCCAGTTAAAGGTTGATGTGCAGCTAACTAATGCTACAGACAAGACCGTAACCTATACAAGTGACAATGAGGACGTAGCTACTGTCAGCTCTACGGGCATGATCACTGCGGGCAATATAGGCACTGCGAATATCAAGGTCGCCACCAACGACGGCAATTTCTCCGCCAATATCTTGGTACACGTTCTTGGCAATTATGCCCGCATCACGCGCAGCCTTACCGATGAAGGGCGTGCCGCACAGGCTGTTGACCTTGGTTTGCCAAGCGGCACACTGTGGGCCGACCGCAACATAGGTGCATCCAGTGAATCCGAATTAGGCCAATGGTTCTATTGGGGCGACGTGCTTCAGCCTGAAGATAATATATTTACTGAGGAACAATACAAAACTCTCCCGGCTTACAATGCTAACGCCGACATTGCCCACACCAGGTTTGATATAGCCACATTGCTCTGGGGAGGCGAATGGCAACTACCCACTAAGGCACAAATACAAGAACTTATCGATGGGTGCATATTAATACCAGAAAACGAAGGTTATAGAGCAACCAGCAAAAGTGACCCGACAAAGTCCATACTCCTACCCTACACAGCCAATTGCGACCACCGCGGATGGGTTCGTGAATATAACAATCACAACTGGGGTTTTTATTGGAGTTCAACCCCATACTCAAACGAGGAGGCTAATTCTATCTACTTAAACCAGCCTGCCTCAATTTCCTCCATTAATCCACTCGTACGCTACGTAGGCGCAAGTGTCCGTCCGGTACAGGTCCCATCATCCGAGTAACCCGATAGGGACAGTCCCCTATGTGCCAAAAACTAAAAAGAGCGTACGGTTTTTTCCGCACGCTCTTTTTGGTACAAAGGGAACTGTCCTTACTGGGTCACCTATTGGATTACTCGGTAATCATGTAGAGGTGGTTGCCGTGGAAGTAGAGACCCTTCTCTGTGGGCTCATTCTCCAGTTGCTTGCCACTTAAGTCATACCATGCATCACCTGATGTTTCCCCAACCGTAACGTCATCAACATCTGTTGTTGACTCTGCCTCATACAAGAATGTGGTCTTAGGCTGTTTATATTCATGACTAGGGCCAAACGAATCAAAACTATATGGATTAAATCCTCTATTGTAGCCTGTATTTGAAGTAACACCATAGAAACTGATACCGACAGAGTTACCCATTTCATACTCATAAATTCCTACAACCAGGTTTCCACCATTATACTTATGCGGCGTTGTGAAATTTATGGTCAGGTATTCATTTGTAGTAACGTCAAGCTCTCCATCATAAACTATAGTTGCGCCGTCTGTTCCTACGAACCCTGAAGTACTGCCTTCAACCTCTTTAAGGAATACTCTGAAGCGTGCATTACCGAATGACTTATTGGCTTTCTGAGTCATATAGAACTTCATTCCATAAATAACATTTCCGTTCATTGCAGCAATGTCATTTGATAAGACCTTAAATTCATTCTTTTGATAGCAATCAGCACGTTGTGCATAAATAGGAGTTTCACCTGTTGTAACTGTACCATCGTTTATGGTAAGACCGTAAGTATTGTCTATTACAAATTCAACATCCTTCTGACCGGTATAATTACCCTTTCCTATTATAGAAAGTGTGTATGTACCAGGCAGTATGCAACCATCGCTATAAGAGAGGGTATAATCAGCACCCTGCACAAGCTTAGCATTTGAAGCCACGTTGGTTATTGTAGGTACGGGATTGACAGCAGCACCTGTCTTGGGATAATCTGTGTCAATTCCTGATATATCAAAGGCATCGGCGGTATTGATATCCATGGCCACGATATTGAACTTTTTGGTCAGAGTACCGGTGTAACAACCTATACCTGTTACAGTAACAGTGTATTCACCTACATTAATGCAGTCATCAGAGTAACTTAATCCATAGTTACCGCCTTCAACCAGTACTTTTTCACCTACACTTACTACAGGTTTGGGCAACTGCTGCAAACCGTTATATGTAACATTTTCAATATCAGCAATCAAGGCATTGCCCTCCAGACTGACTATTCCGTCTGCATATGATCCTGATATAACTACATTATCAGTAAAGCCAGTCAGAATATGGGTGCCTTCCTTTACATTAGCATCACTTATAAGACCGTTGCTTACGGTATAGCAGTCAAATACTTTCTCAGCCGGAACATTGTAATCAAGAGCGAATCCTGTGCCGCTTGCGTAGTAGTTCTCTTCATTCCAAACGTATGCCGGTGCAGCTGGTAAACCAAGGGTAACGCCCTCTGTTGCAGTAACCTTAGCAACTATCTCTGCACCAGAAACATCGGCGCCTTCTGCAGTGGCATTACCCCTGCCTCCTGGCAATCCAAGACCGGCAGCATAATAATTGTTTTTTATCTTACCAGTAGGATTGGTGCCACCATATATACTACCAACGTACGCATTTGTAGATGTTACTTGACCAATATTGAAGTTATTATTTACATCATTTTTAGAATCATAATTAAAGCCTACAATACCTCCCACGTAAACTCCTCCAGAAATATCTCCGGTATTAACATTATATGTAACATTACTGCCTTGCAGACGCCCCACAATGCCGGCCACATCACTAGCGCTACCAACAATTGAAGCTGAATTTATATTATTTGTTAAAAGAGAACCGGAACTGGAAGAACCTGCAATTCCAGCCATAAATGCAGTTCCAGTAATAATGCCGCTGACATAGCAATTTGAGATAGTGGTATTCATGCCTGCACTACCTGCTATTCCACCAATAAACCGATAAGCAGCAATATTGCAATTCTCAACTCTGACATTTTGTATTGTAGCACCCATGAGATAACCAAAGAATCCCAGATATCCATCTGTCAAATCATTACTTCCCTGTTTGGAAATGGTCATGTTCTTTACAGACTTACTATCTCCATCATAGGTACCCTTGAAAGCATAAGGATAAGTATTATAATTTTCGTTATTGTACCCAATTGCAATATGCTCTTTAGTCAATGTGATATCGCCAGTCTGCTTGTAGAAACCATCATTACGTGCACCGCTGTTTACGATACCTGCCAAGGCCTTAAGATCCTCCTCTGTTGAGATCAGATAGGGGTTGTCGGCACTGTTAGCACTCTCAGGATTCAGCAACGGGAAATCGGCAATAGTAAAGGTAACGGCCTTGGTGTCTGTGTAATTACCCATACCGGTAATGGTTACAGTTGCAGTACCGACGTTTACATTATCGCTATATTCTACAACGTAATCAGTATCCTCCACCAGTTGCTCATCATTATAGGTAACGGTGAATGCCGGTGTGGCAGGTGAGTTGCTCCAACGCTGCTCAGGAATAGTAGATACCACGGCATCATTGATGTCTATACGCGCAGCTTCATACAGGAATGTGGTCTTGGGCTGGAAGGTCCTTGAATAAACTTGTACATCATCAAGACTTGAGCTATTAGTTCTTCCTATTGATTTTCCACTTTCTACGCCATAAAATGCAACCGGACTACTCATATTGCCTTCTTTTTGATACTCGTAAAAACCGATCAACAGGTTACCTCCATTATATGTATATGGTGTAGCGAAATGTATGGTCAAGAATTTATTCTTTGATAAGTCAAACTCACCATCATAAACTATAGTTGCATTATCCATACCAGAATATGTAATAGCATTTGTTGAGTTTACTTCCTTGATGAAAACTTTAAAAATCTTATTATTATACGCTGATGGAGTAACAGGTATCCTGGTGAGATAGAATTTAAGTCCGTATAATGTTTTCCCATTAAGTATAGTAATTGCATCCTTGGAAACAATATACTCATTCTTTTGATAATGATAGATAGATTGAGTGTCAAAAGGAGAATAAAAGGAAGTGGCAGTTCCATCGTTTACAGTATAACCGAATGCATCACATATTTCAAAGTCTATATTCTTTTGACCACTGTAGTTGCCTTTTCCGGTTATCGTGAGGGTGTAATTACCGGGCAGTGTGCAACCATCACTATAAGACAGGGTATAGTCTGTATCAAGAGCCAGATCAGTATTACCTGTAGCCTTGCAGGATATATTTTCGGGTACAGGATTAATAATGTTTCCCGTCTTGGGATAATCATCATCAAGACCTGATACAACAATAGCATCATCCGCGCTGATATCGAAGGCTTTTATCGTGAACTGTTTTGTCAGTGTGCCGGTATAACGGCCCGAACCGGTTACAGTGACAGTATAAGTTCCTGCATTTGTGCAGTCATCAGAGTAGCTTAATTCATAGCTCCGACTCTCTTCCAGCACTGTTTCACCTAAAGTAACTACAGGCTTGGGATGTTGCTGCATGCCATTAAAGGTCAAATCTTCAATATTGGCTATAGTAGCATTACCCTCCAAGTTGATTATTCCGTCTGCATATGAAGCGGTTATATGTACGTTATCACTCATATCAGTCAGAATATGTGTGCCATTCTGGACACCTGCGTTGCTTAAGAAACCGTTGCTGACGGCATAACTATCAAACACCTTACCTGCAGGAACATCATAGCCAAGTGTAAATTCCGTGCCGTTGGTATAGTAGTTCTTTTCATTCCAAACATATGCCGGAGTGGAGGGAAGTATAAGCTCCACATCGTCGGCAGCTGTAATCATGGAGACAACCTCTGCACCTCCAGGTATATCATGCGCAGTCATAACATTATAACCGTCACCAGCAGCACCGGGTAAACCTATGCCGGAAAGAAAATAATTGTCAGTCACCACGACATTGGTCATACCACTTGAAAAATAGCCTACAATGCCGCCAATATATCCTTTTCCAGCAGATACCGAAGCGGCATTGAAATTATTCTTCAAGGTAACGATGTAAACAAGTCCACCAATGCCTCCAACATAATATGATCCAGTAACAGCACCTAAATTGATGCTTTGTTCCAAAATTGAATTGCCCCCCAGGTTTCCAGCTATACCACCGACCCCAGTAGTACCGCTAACTGTTGCCGTATTTATGGTGTTTTTTACGGTTGTCCGGTCAATATAGCCTATTATACCGCCAGTATTCTGAGATCCTGAGACCGTACCGCTAACACTACAATTGGATATTTCGCTAGAAGAAGCACTACCTACTATACCACCCACATAATTGTAAGCAGAAATATTGCAATCAACAATATTTACATTAATGATTTTTGCTTCAGCGCTTACAATGCCAAACAAGCCCTGATAACAATCGTACCTATAGTCTGTCCCGGTTTTAGTGATAAAAAGATTCTTTATAATGTAATTATCACCATTATATGTACCTTTAAAATGAAACTTGTCACCATCATAACTACCATTTGTGGTACCAATTGCAATATGCTCTTTTGTCAATGTTATATCACCAGTCTGCTTGTAAAAACCGGTATTGCGTGCACGGCTGTTTACAATGCCTGCCAGAGCCCTGAGATCCTCCTCTGTTGAGATCAGATAGGGATTCTCTGCACTGTTTGCACTCTCTGGATTCAGCAATGGGAAATCGGCAATAGTAAAGGTTGCTTCCTTTGAACCAATGTAATTACCCATACCGGTAATGGTTACTGTTGCAGTACCCTTATCTACATTATTTTTATATACTGCAGTGTAATCTGTATTTTCCGTGAGCTGAAGGCCACTAAACGTTACAGTCAGAGCCGGTTTGATTGAATCATTCTTCCAACGCTGCTCAGGAATGGGATCTATTGTAGTTGCACTTAATAATATACCGTCACCCACAATAATTGCATATTCAGTCAATCCTTGCGCAAATGAAATGATTGGAATTTGAACTAATGAAATCACTAATGCAACCTTAAGCAGATGCATTCTTGTCCTTAATGTTTGTCTCATAAATATTACAGAATTTGATTTTAAAATATCCTTCCTAAGACTATTGTCAGGGCTATTGATTTAACCTTGCTTTTTCGCGACGCGAAATTACCAAAAATTTAATAAAAAACAATGAAATCTGTTTAAAATTTTAAACATATAAAGAACGGTTCTGTTTGCGTTGCAGAACGCAAACAGAACCGTCCCTAGTGCGTTGTTATTACTTTGTTATTCCTCTGACTTGACGAGTCCTTTATCCAGACGGCGCTTCCAGAACAGATAGATTATCAGGAAGGATACAGCTACTGCTCCTGCTATGATGTAGGCAATCCATGGAGCCAGGCTGAATCCCTCCGGAGCCATGAAAATGTAAGTAACTGTGACAACTGTCATGAACAGGGCCGGAATGAGAGTGAATATCACCTTTTTCTTGCGCAAGGTCAAATAGACTGTGATAGCCCACAGGGTGAACACGGCCAGTGTCTGATTGGACCATGCAAAATAACGCCAGATGATATTGAATCCCTCCTTGTCACGCAGGCTGTAGAACAGTGCAAAGAAAGTGATTATGAACAGCGGAATGCTTATGGCCAGACGGCTGCCTATGGATTTCTGCTTGATGCGGAAGAAATCAGCCACGATAAGACGGGCTGAGCGCAGTGCCGTATCGCCCGATGAGATGGGAGCCACAACAACACCTATTACAGCCAGCAGACCGCCCACTTTGCCAAGCCAGGTCTTGGAGATGTCAAGCACTATTGCGGCAGCGCCCTGATCTGTTCCGTGCTCACCAAAATATGCAGTAGCGGCAGCAGCCCAAATCAGAGCTACGATACCCTCAGATATCATTGCACCATAGAACACAATACGGCCCTTGTTCTCATTGGTCATACATCGGGCCATAAGTGGTGACTGTGTAGCGTGGAATCCGCTAATGGCACCACAAGCTATGGATATGAACATCATGGGGAATATGGGGTTCTTGTCATACTTGGTACCGAATCCCTTCCATATCTCTGGCAACTCCGGACGGTTAATGAACAACGCAACCATAATGCCTAAAGCCATGAACAGAAGCGCTGCACCGAATATGGGATAGAACTTACCTATGATCTTGTCAATGGGAAAAAGTGTGGCAATGAGATAATATATGAAGATAATCACTATCCACATGTTCACGCCCATTGATTCAGGGGTAAGGCGAGCCAGGATATCAGCCGGCTGTGATACAAACACCGCACCCACCAGAACCAGCAGTACCATAGAGAAGATGATAAACACCTTCTGGATAGGACTACCCAGGTATCGGCCTATCAACTGTGGCAGGCTCTCGCCCCCGTGACGCATGGATATCATTCCTGAGAGATAGTCATGCACGCTACCCGCAAAAATGGTTCCGAACACAATCCACAGATATGACGCGGTACCGAACTTGGCACCCATGATGGCACCGAATATCGGGCCCAGGCCTGCTATGTTCAGGAACTGGATCATGTAGGCCTTCCATGTGGGCATAGCTATATAATCCACGCCGTCGGCCATAGCCTTAGCCGGCACCTCACGCTTGGGATCGGCCCCAAACAGACGCTCAATGAATTTTCCGTAGAACACATAGCCCAGCACCAGGACTATCAAAGCTATCACGAACGTTACCATATTAGCTATCACGAACGTTACCATATTGTCTATAAAACTATAACCTTACTCTTAAGTGCCACAAAAATACATAATTAATGGCTATCTTGTTCATTTAATCATCGCCTTGCTGTTGCGACCGTCAATGCAGATTTCAAGCTCGCGGTCAAACCTTACGTGACGCAGATAGGCCGTCTCCTCTACTGCCGGCAGGCTGTCCAGCTCTTCAAACTCCATAACATCACCTTTGCCTCCGTATGGATCCACGTTTATGTAGCCGGCGTTGAACGATGTAAGGTTCTGGAAGAAATGGGTGCCCTGGCTTGGATCCACGCGGAAATCCTCAAGGCTGCACTCCACTATGACCTTAGCCTCGGATATGTTGCTCCACTGCACCGGAACACCCAATGACGGGATGCTGGAGCCCCATCGGCCGAATCCTATCAGCACATAGTTCTTACCCTCGGAGCGCATACGGGTGTTGATGGCTGTCAGCTCACGGGCCATATTTATGGTCTTTTGTGTATCAAAAGCCTCTTTCTTGAGGTAAATCACATCCTGGATACCCTTAATCCAACCGGTGCCCAGCGCGCTGTCCGATTTGAGCATGGCGCCATCGGTATCAATCTCATCCCAGTTCACGTCAACGTTGCGGCTATCGACCGATATGGGGCGAATCTGGAGCACCTGGAACTTGGGTAGCTTGTTGGGATCACCTCCGCGGTCCAGATCGGCCGCAAACTCAATCTCCACGCCGCATTTCATCTCCTTGGCTGCAATGTCAAGCAAATCCTGCACTATCTCGGCAAGCGGGAATGTCTTGTATTTGAGCATTTGCGCAAATGTGACGAACCGGGGGCCTTTGGGATAGGCCGAATCCACCATCCGCTGGTTCTCAAGGTCAAATGTGGATACCACGTACTTGAGGTTGCGGAATTTCTCGCAGTCGGCTATGTCAAGATGCTCCAGGTTTACGGCATCATCAATGGATGTCTTGAACTTTTCAGGGTTGAGGTTGAGAGCGAACATCTGTTTCTGTGTCTCAGTCATGACCTGCTCTATGGTTGATGTCTGCAACACGTGCTTGGGGTATTTGGGTGAGAACCGGAGCACCAGGTCACCGTCCACCACCGCCTTACCCAATCCGAACGCCACCTTTACTATACCGTCCTCGGCCTGCTCGTGACCTATGGGATAGAAGTTGACCGAGCGGGCCACACCGGAAAGCGTAGGGAAGAAATAGCCCTGGTCGCTGCTGCCGCATATCTCCTGCAGTATGATGGCCATCTTCTCCTCCGATATCATA
>CACYHN010000050.1 GCA_902774275.1 uncultured Bacteroidales bacterium | reverse complement strand
CTCATATTCGTGGACAGCGCGCAGGTCTATGCGCAACATCCAGATTGCGGGGTTGAACCACTGTGCGGCGGCTATAAGATCGGTAATAAGTACATCAATTGAGTGATGAAGAGCCACGTGGGCTTTTTCATGCCTGATGATTGCGTTTTCATTGTTGTTCCAGTCAGCTTCAGATATTACAATGTGTCCCATCCAACTGAATGATGCCGCATTTCCGGGCATGATATAGACGGTGGTGCCATCGGGCGTAAACTCCTTGCGTGCGTGCCTTATTATACTGCGTACGCGTATAACTGATGTCAGAACTCTGGCCAGTACAAAGACTACGCCTGTGGTATAGACAGCCATGAGGGCAATTTGCCACCAGGGTACAGACGGCTGAGCAGGGGTGCTTGAGACGGCTTGCATCAGCTGGGCCACCGGCATAGGCAGTACCTCTGTCTTGTGGATTGTAATAATGCAAACGGGGAGAAGAAATGATAGCAAAGCCGTACTCAAAAGCACTATCCTGTTGAGCCTGTGCCATGAATCTTTGATCAGGAACAGACGGTAAAATATGTAGAAGACGGCCATTATGACCGCAACTTTCAATTGATATATCAGAAAAGTAACCATGAGAAGAGAAGTTTATTTGTTTTGATTATCCTCAAGATGCTGGATCAGTTCCTTGAGTTCATCAATGGAGACCTTGCCGTCACCTACAAAAGCCGATACCGCATTAAGGTAGGAGTTTCCGAAATAGTTGCCGATGAAACCGCCCATTGAGAACTTGCTGTACTCGCTGCGGGTCACAATGGGGAAGTACTGATAGGTGGGGCCGTATGCCTTGTGGTCCAGGAAACCTTCGGTCTCCAGCTCACGCACCTGTGTGGAGAGCGTATTGAAATGGGGCTTGGGCTCGGGGTAGAGCTCACGGAGTTCCCTTACAAAAAGCGCTCCCTTATCCCAGAAGTGGTTCATTATGACCTCCTTCTTCTCACTAAGCTTGGTAATTTCTTCCTGTTTCATAATGCATCAGTAACTAGTACCGATGCAAATGTAACTACTAAAATAGTTACTCAACGATTTGTTTAGTTAATATTTGCTAAACGAGCACACAATAGGATCAGTTCCCTGTGCCATGTGCCATTAAGCTTTCTTAAAGATTCTGCTGGGATTGTTTATGGTATTTGCAGGATTCAATCATCTGACATTTGCCCGTGAGGAATATTTGGCTCAAATGCCTGTCTGGATTCAGTTTACTCCGGGTTTTACCGATTTTGTGGTGTTGGCATCGGGCGTAGTGGAGATTGTCCCCTATATGAGGGAATGTTCCATAGCTACCTGTGTGAGAACGTATTCCCGATGGGGTAAGTGTGGGACACTTTGGCAAAAAAAACTACTTTTGCTGTAGTTTTCCATAAAGTTCTGCGTCTAATGTGCAGAAACAAGACAAACCAATGACAGAACAAGAATTTGAAAAGATGGTCAGAGAGCACAGGGGCACCATATATACCGTGTGCTACATGTTCTCCAATGATCAGGATGAGGTGGCTGACCTGTTTCAGGAGATACTCATCAATCTCTGGAAGGGTTCCGGAACTTTCAGGGGTGAGAGCGCGCTGAGTTCCTGGATATGGAAGGTATCATTCAATACCTGCATATCTTATGACCGAAAGAAGAAACGCGGCTTGGAGACCGTACCTCTTTCAATGGACATTGACCTTTTCAATACCCAGGCCGATGACACCCGTCAGATAGGCCTGTTGCGTGATCGTATCAGGCGCTTGGGAGCATTTGACAGGGCAATAGTTCTGCTTTGGCTTGAGGACATGAGCTATGAGGAGATAGGGCAGATAGTAGGTATCACCTCAAACAATGTCTCTGTACGTCTTGTAAGAATCAAGGAACAACTTAAAAACATGCAGTAAGATGGAAACTACCGATAAAACCATATTGGAGATGCAGCAGCAGATGCAGCTGCTTAAAGAGAAGCTTGACAGTCAGGAGATTGTCAATGATAAGATGTTGTGGAATGCCGCTCTTGAGAATATGAATAAGCTTCAGAGCTATTCTGACGCGTCTTTGGCATTTTTTGTAAGCTTTTTCCAAATAGCTCTGTTCATAGTGATATACGTTTGTGGGGGCACATCCATTTACTTCCTTATATACAATACTCTTGTTTGGGTATCTTATTTTATAGCCATATTGAGGAGGAACAAGCATCTGCCGGATCTTCAGGGTGACCTGGTGACAGCGGCTGGTGAGCTTGTCAGAATCAGGAAAGAATATATCAAATGGGGCAGGATAATGGTGCCGCTTGCCATTATCTGGGGCATATGGTTTTTCTGGGATTCAAGTGCTGTCTTTTTCAGGGATACAGCTATTCCGGCATTCATCATATTAAGTCTTATAGTATTGGGCATAACCATTCCTCTTGCTATCTCTAAGCGTGAGAGCATAGTTGAAAAGATGGATGAGCTCATCCGTCAGATAAATGAACTTCAGGGGTAAAAAAGTACAATTGGGGTCTGTCCCCAATTGTACTTTTTTTGTCGCATTGTGTATAAATCAAAAAACTAGATAAAAAATTAAAGATTTAGTTTGCAATTTAAATTCTTAGTCATATATTTGCGCAGATAATTATTCAAAACAGTATATGGCAGAGACAAAAAAACGCATCCAGGAACTGACCAAGGCAGAACTGGAGATCATGCAGATGGTATGGAAGATAGGACATGAATTTGTGGTTCGTGACGTTCATGAACTGCTCCCTGACCCCAAGCCCGCGTACAGCACCGTATCTACAATAGTACGCATACTTGATACAAAGGGATTCCTTGTGCACAAGACCTACGGTCACAGTAACGTCTATCAGGCCGCAGTAAGTAAGGAAGACTACACTGACTCCTACATGCACGGCGTGCTCAACTCATTCTTTGGCGGTTCGGTGAGCCGTCTGGTCAATTATTTCTCCCAGCGCAACTCAATATCGGTTGAAGAGACTGATGAGATTCTGCGTATTCTTGATGATGATAAAAAGTAATTCTCATGCGCCCGTTCTTTATCTATATAATTGAATTGTTCCTTTGCAGCGGTCTGTTCCTTTTGCTTTACCGATGGATCATTGTCCGCAAGGTAAATTACGGCTTTTGCCGCAAGTATCTGGTAATAGCCATGTTGCTGTCAGTAACCATACCCATATTCAACGTACCGCTCTACCCGCCACAGACCATCTACATGCGGGTACCCGTTATGGCTCAGCCGCAGCCACAGATTCAAAGACAGGCACAGCCTCAAAAAACCGTAACAGAAATAGAGGAACAGCCTGTTCAGGTTACCAGTACTGTGAGCCCCACCGTTTCTGCCACACCGATAGCATCAACGCAGCCAGCATCAACGCCGGCAAC
Organism: uncultured Bacteroidales bacterium; assembly: GCA_902774275.1. Taxonomy (GTDB): domain Bacteria; phylum Bacteroidota; class Bacteroidia; order Bacteroidales; family Bacteroidaceae; genus Colenecus. The sequence goes on along the minus strand of CACYHN010000050.1, from coordinate 7,844 downwards.
ATCCTCCCGAATGCCTTCTGAGCAAAAGTGGCGCCTATTCTTCATCTCCTTGTACGGAGCCGGTTTCATCCTTTCTCTCTTCCTTGTTGTATATGGAATAATAGCCGTATTACGTCTTAAGCGGGCATCAAAAGTAACCCACACGCCGGAGTATGATCTGGCTGAGAGTGAGCAGGTTACCACACCGTTCTCATTCATGCACACCGTATATATGAGCAGTGAGACTGACCGTATAATAAGCAGCCATATACTAAGCCATGAGTCCAGCCACGTGCGTCACCATCATTCAGTGGAGAAACTCATCATGTCCATACTGCGTTCACTCTTCTGGTTCAACCCGTTCATGTGGATTGCAGAGAAACGCCTGGAGGAGGTTCAGGAGTGGCAGGCTGACCATGATGCCCTGGCCGATGGCTATAATCTGGCCGAATACAGATTATCAATAATAAAACAGCTCTTTGGTTGTAATCCCGAGATGACCTCAGGGCTCAATAGTTCATTAACCAAACAACGTTTTTTACAGATGAAACAACCTGAAATCAAAGGTGGCGCAGTGTCTCAGACCATCGCTACCACTCTCCTTGCAGCTATCATGTTCTTCAGCTTTGGCTGCAGTCCCACTTACGGACCGGCAGAACTGCCTGACGGGAACCAACGTACCAACAGCATGATATTCTTTACGGTACAGTTCTTTAATGACAAGGATGTATCCAAGAGGGCTGATCATTACTACTCTCAAAAAAGTGCCGATAACAAATCTGTCACTGAAAGCATCAGCATCTATGAGAACTACACCGGACAATCATTATGGCCTTGCGTAGTAGCAGTGAATGGCATCAGGACTGCTAATTCCATATCGGACAAGAAACTGGACTGGGTAAATGAATCGACAGCCATTTTTTTTGACGGAAGAAAAGTGACCTATAAGAAACTGCAGGAACTTGAAGGCAAAGACCTGACCATCTATTACTTCAAACCTGACAGTAAACGGGCAAGAAAAAAATACGGATTTGTCTATGTCAATTTCGGAGTAGCGTTAGCCAATGACAATCATTTTTATAATCCTGTAGCAATTGACAATCCTGACCTTGACATTCCGGATATAGTGTCTGTAATTTCAGATTACGACCCATATCGCGGCGTTCTTTTTACATATAACTGCAAGGGGATAAGAATAGCCGCTCCGGAAATGAAGTACGCGGTTGAGGGAAAACTCGTTGACATACAAACTTTCCTCAATACCATAACGGGACAGAACGGTTACTACACCACCGTCTATAGGAACAATGCCGCAAAGGACCGTTTCGGCAAGGATGTATGGGAAGTAGTTGACCTTAATTTCAACAGAAAGCAATTGTACGTCAATTTTGATTTTGACGGGAACGGAGAGGTTCATCCCTTTATCGGCAATGATCCCAAAGTCTATGCCACCGATGATGAAATCCGCGCCCAGATAGAAAGTATCCTGGAATACAACAGGGCGCGTGGAGAAATATCAAGAATTGATGCCCTCAGTTATGTTCCTGAAAGTTACGATGAGATGATAGACGAATGGATGGGCCGGCTTGTTGACCGATCCGCCCCTGACATTCGGTATTTTTTCAACAGAGGCCATCGTACAACCGTTATGAATCTCGCTATTACAGAGGATGTTCTCAAGAGTGCCAAGACTATATTCACTCAGGACAAGGTAAATTACGAAAAGAACTACGGCCGTAACATGACTAGGGACGTTTCTATACATACAGATAGCATTGTCAATGAGAATGCCAAGCCTAATAGAATCCATATAGATGAGTATGACAATATGTACTTGACAATTGACCCGCAGACTGAGAATGCTGACCTCAGAGCAATCATAAATGAGATTCCCAGTCTCTCCGTCAACGAACAGGGCCAGGTAACCGCAAACGGAACAACAATCAAAAAAGTCTATCTGAACGGAAAGGAAATATCACTCTAATCCAGGACTCCACCGTTTATTTTTGTAAGTTTATAATCAACAGGCATTACTTTTTGAGCCATTTCAACCCAATTGTAAACCAATAGTCATTATGAGAAAAATTGTTTGTTATTCATTCATTGCAGCGTTGCTGTCAATTTATTCATGCGGTAATAAACCTCAGTACATCATTACTCCTGTCAAAGAAACATCGTTTGCTGACCAGGATCGTTCGTTTGTTGAGCCTGTCAAAATGGATTATTCACCTATGGGTATATTTGATTTCATGTCATATGACAAATACCTGTTTTTCATTACCAGGGATAATGATGCCTATTTAAAGGTCTATGATATAGAAAAGGGCGCCCAGGTTGCAGCTCTTTGCCGTCAGGGCCGGGCAAGCAATGAATTCAATTTCCCATTATTCTTTAATGCCGAACAGGCCTACACAGTTAATGGTGAAATAATGCTGCCTATAAGGGATATCCGTGGCACATTAACTGAAATCAATATTACAAAATCCATTGACGGACAGAAGACGGTAATCAACAGAACCGCTTCATGTATAGGTAATACCAGCAGCCATCTAGCATTCGTTGATGATGACTTTTCCAGGATGTTTGTATCGGACCTGAAGTTATCGTCAGTTGAACCCGCCCAACCCGTTAAGTTTTATATTCAGGAGCCTGACGGGGAGAAAAAGGAATTCCCGGTTTTCAAGGATGTTATGTCAGGAGATAATGAGTTCGGAAAAAGCAATTATTATTCAGGTGGGTTGATGAAGCGTCCAGGTAAGAATACTATGGTATATTCCATGACTAATTTGAATTATCTGATCTACTTTGATATAGACAACAACAAGACTTTTGCCATTCATCAGAAGGGGACAGATACTTTTGAGAAGTATGTAACTGAAAACCCTGATTTGCTACATTTTAGTGATGCTACAGCATCAGATGATTACTATTTCACTTTCTATTTCTATAACTGCATGAGCAATCCAAACGCGGACTACGTATGTGAGGTTCTGTCGTTTGACTGGGATGGCAATTATGTGGGTGGCTTTAAAACCAATACTGTAATTCACCGTATTGCTTATAATGAAAAGACCAAGTCATTGTACTGCGCCAACCTTAGTGATGAGCTGATGTATACAATTCCTGTCAAGGACTTCCTAAAATGATGTCCGCAGTAGGGACGGTTCTTCTTAATCAGGTATGGTCATAAATCTTTTATGTGCAATCTTCTTTTCATTGAAATAGGATGGGTCATCGTGGTTGCCGCGTATCATTACAACCCAGTTGTTTGCTTTACTCAATTTAGATGAGGCCTTCTTGTAAATATTATCATAATAACCGGGTTTTTCAAAACCGAATCCACAATCACCAGCTATAATAAGTAGGGTATCCGTCATCTGATATTGTATGCACAATTTGTACACTACAGCCAGAAAATCTCCATGTATATCGCCGCACACTACTACATTTTTGGCCTCATTGAATGTGTTTCAGATTATCTGCTGACATATTCTTTCAGGTATTTGTCAAGTTCGTTTATTGCTATTTCGCGTTCTCTTGTACGCCCTATTCTTAAGGTATCAACAATAACAAGCAGTCTATATAAATCTTTATCTCTGGCGGCCGCTTCAGGCACGGAATAATACAGGGGCTCAATGGATTGTCCACGCAAAGAACCGTTTTTGTCTTTCCAAACAAAAGCATCGTTTCCTGGAGATATGGCATCTGAGATAGGTGAAGCTGAAATGTATGTAGGCATACCTCTTAAGATATTACCAACCTGAATAGGAAAGCAATAGCGTATTCCGAACAAGAGGAATTCTCGTAATGCCAGCGTATTTACTTTTTTCTTATCAGAATTAACAAGTCCTGATAACATGCTCCTTTCTAATGATTCAGAAATCTCAGAAGGACTGATATTTAATGATTGAGCCAAGTCCTTTCCTTTCATATCATATCCTGCAGGAGAAATCTTCTTGAGAAGTATTACTATATCCTGAGGCCTCATTCCTGAATTCTTTCTCATAATAGTTGATATTTGCGATTCGCGAATTGCAAATTTATTATGAAATCTATTGATATGCAAATGTTTTTGTGGATTTCTAATTGAAACATCTTTCATATTATTGTCGTTTTTCTTCGGTAAAGTTCTTCTAAGAAACGGACAATTCCAACCAATTACAAGCTTGTAATCGTTTGGAATTGTTGATTCTTTTAATATGTAGTTGTCTTGTTTGTTCCCATATGAAAACACGGAATCATATGAGATGGTATAATGGGGTCAGAGTGATTTGTTTATGCTTGCAATGTAATCCAGAACCTCATCACGGCCTGTCTTGTCCAGTGAGGAGGTGATGAAGTGGGGCGGCAGTTCCTCCCATTGCTCAGATAGGGTGTCCAGGAACTTCCTGACGTTTTCCGATAGGCGGCCGCGGCCCAGCTTATCGGCCTTGGTAAAGATTATACCAAAGGGAACGGCGTTCTCACCCAGCCATGTTATGAATTCCAGATCTATCTTCTGGGGCTCGTGGCGGCTGTCTATGAGTACAAAAAGTGATGTGAGCTGTGGACGCTCCAGGATATAGTCATTGATGATGCGTGAAAGCTGTTCCTGTTGTTTCTGGCCACGTTTGGCATAGCCGTAGCCGGGCAGGTCAACCAGATACCACTCTTTATTGATAAGGAAGTGGTTTATGAGCAGGGTCTTTCCCGGTGTGGCCGATGTCATAGCCAATCCCTTGCGTCCCGTAAGCATGTTGATGAGGCTGGATTTACCCACATTGGAGCGGCCAATGAATGCATATTCAGGCATGCTGTGTTGCGGACATTTGTTGATGTCCGTGTTGCTGATTATGAATTCGGCGCTCTTTATCTCCATTTCTACCGGTTTTATGGTGCAAAAGTACGAAATAATACTTTAATGGGTCAAAATCCGTTTCCTTACTGACAATTATTGACTATTTTTGTAGAAAAATAGAGGCATATTAATGAATAGAGAGTATCCATCGGCTGCACTGGAGAGAGCTGTTGGGGAGTTTTCAAAACTACCCGGCATAGGCCGCAAGACCGCACTGCGTCTGGTGCTGCACCTGCTCTCCAAACCGGAAGAGGAGGTGAGTACGTTTGGTCGTGTTTTCTCTACGCTCAAGCAGGATATAAGATACTGCAAGGTATGCCATAACATATCGGATACTGATACGTGCGCCATCTGCGCCAACCCCAAGCGTGATAGTTCAACTATTTGTGTAGTGGAGAACGTGCAGGATGTGCTGGCTGTGGAGAGCACCATGCAGTTCAACGGATTGTACCACGTGTTGGGCGGAGTGATATCGCCGATGGATGGAGTGGGGCCGCAGGACCTGCAGATAGCCAGCCTGGTGGATCGGGTATCGGAAGGCGGTATAACAGAAGTCATCCTGGCACTGAGCCCCACGATGGAGGGCGATACCACCAACTTCTTCATCTCACGCAAGCTCCAGCCGCTGGGCGTGAAGCTGAGCGTGATTGCTCGTGGCGTTGCTGTGGGTAATAACCTGGAATATGCTGATGAGGTTTCATTGGGCCGTTCCATACAGGACCGTACCCCATTAAAATAGAGTAGGAGAATGAATACAAAAAAAATGTCCATAAAACTGCTGATAGGATGGTTTGCCATCTATGTCATAGCAGGCGTGATTGCATTGTTGTTTGAATATGGGCCGTTAAAGGGCGTGTCCCTGACAGATGTCAAGACCATATATATCCTTGAGGTTATAGGCGTGTTGCTGTCACTGTCACTTATCCCGCTGGCCTTGCGCGGTTTCAAGAAGATGGTGGACCGCCTGGATGAAAAGGAATATCCTGAGGAGAAGATAGAAAAGATATATATGACCTGCTCCTGGCTGCGTCTGTTAGCCTTTTTTGTGGTAGTTGAGTTTGGAGTGGCATTCTATTATCTTATAAATGATTCAATAGGATTGTACATTGCAGCTATCGGTGCCATATGCTCGCTCTTTTCATTCCCCACAAAAGCCGGCGTTGAAAACGAAACGGGTTTCTATTGATTCTTTATGCCCTCAGTAAGCATCATCATAGTCAGCTATAAAGTAAGGTATTACATTGAGCAGTGCCTTAACTCCGTGTTGCGCTCCGTTCCTGATGCGCAGATACTGGTGGTTGACAATAAGTCCGATGATGGTTCCGTGGAGTTTCTGCGTGACCGGTTCCCGCAGATAGAGGTTATAGCCAATGACTTCAATGCCGGATTCGGTAAAGCCAACAACATGGCTCTCGATAAGGTACAGGGCCGGTATGTGCTGTTCCTTAATCCCGATACCGTTGTGGCAGAGCGTACCATTCCCGGATGCATAGAGTATATGGACGCGCATCCTGAGGTGGGCGCTGTGGGCGTACGGATGCAGTATGGCGACGGACGTTTTGCTCTGGAGTCACGCCGCTCGTTGCCTACGCCGTCAGTGTCGTTCTGGCATATGACAGGATTGGGCCGATTGTTCCCTAAATCAAAGGTGTTTGCCAGATATCATCGCACAGATCTGGATAAAGATAGTGAATGCCCCATTGATGTGGTATCGGGAGCATATATGTTTGTACGCAAGGAGGCGCTTGACAGGACCGGCGGCTTTGACGAGTCATTCTTTATGTACGGTGAGGATATAGACCTCTCATACAGAATACTGCAGGAAGGATATCAGAACCGTTATCTGCCTCTCCCTATAGTACATTACAAGGGTGAGAGCACCAACAAGACATCATACCGGTATGCCAAGGTTTTCTATGATGCCATGCTTATCTTCTTCAACAAGCATTTCCATCGTTATAGCCGTCTGTTTGCTCTGCTTGTAAGGGTGGTGCTTGGCTTTAGGAAGATTGGCACATTCATTGGAGAGAACCTGCATGCACGCAGCCGCATACTTGCTGATTATACTGAGAATTGCCTGTATGTGGGGCGTAAGAGTACATTTGCGGCTGTGGAGAAGCTGCTGGCTGGTAGTGAGGTGCTGCGTAACCCCCAGTATGTTGAGGGAGCCGGTGACGTGGGCTCTGTGCTTCAGGGGTGTTTGAACCAGGGCGTTGATGCCGTGTTGTTTGATACTGACGCTTTTACGTATGATGCCATCATGTACTGGATGTACTGCAGGGCATCGGAAGGGAAACGATATACAATGGGCCTGTACTCTGAGAAGACAGGCAAACTTATAACTGAGGATGAGGTGTTATGAATACAAATGATTTATTGACTGACGGTAAGTACCGGCTGCGTGCTCCTGAACCGGAGGACCTTGATGTGCTGTTTAATATGGAGAATGACACTTCACTGTGGATGGCTTCCGGCAATGCCGTACCATATTCCCGTTATCAGATCAAGAAGTATATTGTGCAGTCTCAGCATGATTTCTATACTGACCGCCAGGTGAGGTTCATGATTGTTCGTGAGGCTGATTCAGTGGTAATGGGCAGTGTTGACCTGACGGATATAGATCCTTATAACGGGCGCGCTGAGATAGGAATAGCGTTGCAGGCGGAATATAGGGAGCAGGGTGTGGCATCGGCTGCATTAAAGATTGTCTGCCGATATTCACAAAAGGTTCTGCGTCTGCGCCAGTTGTTCTGCCATGTGCCTTCTTACAACAGTCAAAGCATTAAATTGTTTGCCAGCAATGGGTTTAGTGAAAGCGGCCGTCTTAAGGACTGGCTTGTTCACGATGAGTCATATTGCGATGTTTTAGTGATGCAGAAAATTTTTTGAAAAAAATGTGCCTAGACGCTTGTAGAAATCAAAAATGTCTGTACCTTTGTCACCGCAAAACAGCGAGGTGCGTTAGTTCAGCTGGTTAGAATGCCGCCCTGTCACGGCGGAGGTCATGGGTTCGAGTCCCATACGCACC